>JAJUFI010000143.1 GCA_029263795.1 Alcaligenaceae bacterium | reverse complement strand
GTGGCAGTGTTCCGTTTCTGCTTTCAGCTGACTGCGCTAAAAACAGAGAAACGAGAGTATGAAGCAGTTTTTTCAGCGTGTCAAGCGAAGTAAGAAAGTTTTTTTATCAACCGGTGAAACACCGCCAAAACCGCCTTCTTGCGCCTGACTGCCGCCCCACCCTTTGGAAAGTTTCCTTGCCAACCACGTGGGCCGCTGCAATCTCGCTTGCAGAACTCGTAATCATAACATGAATTTCGAGGCCTGCAACTGGGAAAAAACTAAAAACACCGTTTCTCACCCAGCCCGCTGAGGTTCTCTACAGCCAGCTAGCGCTACCGATATGGTACGACACTGCCGCCTGGAAAACCGCTCGAAACCCGGGAAAACCCTAGGTCTCGATCAGCGAGGAAACGAACTATAGCACGAAAAAATCGGCAGGTGCAAGTTGGGGTGAAAAAAATCGGGAAACCGGTGAAAAACTTATTCTTCGCCCCTCAGCCAGTCTCGAAAGCGCTGACGGAACTTTGCCAATTTGGGCTCAATTACCGCCATGCAATAGCCCTGCCCTGGGTTACGCGCATAGTAATCGTGGTGTACCGGCTCCGCCGGCCAGAACGGTTCCGCCGGTCGAAGCTGTGTAACCACTGGCTTGCCCAGAGCTGCCTGTACATCCCTGATGACCTCAGTTGCGACTTCCTTCTGCCGTTCGTTCTTATAGAAGATGGCAGACGCATACTGAGTACCGACATCTGCTCCCTGTCTGTTCAGCGTGGTGGGGTCGTGAGTTGCGAAGAAAATCTCCAGCACAATGGAGTAAGGCAGGACCTCCGGGTCGAAGTCCACCTTCACCACTTCTATATGTCCGGTTTCCCCCGTACATACTGAATAGTAATCAGGGTTGTCCATGTGCCCGCCCGCATAACCCGGTGTGACAAGAGTCACGCCTCGCACACTATTGAATACGGCTTCGGTGCACCAGAAGCACCCTCCACCCAAAACTGCTGTTTCCATCTTTGCCATCCTTTTGCCTGACAGATGTCGGCCGCCTGAACCACCGTCTGCGTAGGAAAGGCTTCAGGGGGAAAATACAGGCGGAACGCATCAATTACTCGGAGATCCTGTGGTTCCGTTCGAAGCAGCGTCGGGAGCCAGCGACATGATCCACTCACCCAGCAGCAAGGCGGTTGCCGGATCAACATGGCGCTGGGCGGGCATGGGAATGGCGCCCCACAAGCCTCGACTGCCTTCACGTATGCTTCGCGCCAGGTACGCCGCAGCATTCTCGTTGGCGGAGTACCGCAAGGCAATGTCCCGGAAGCTTGGCCCCACCCGTTTGCTATCGACCTGATGGCAGGCCAGACAGACACTACGTTGTGCCAGCTCGACGCCGGCATCGCCGGCCTGCGCGGTCACCCCAAACACCAGCGTTGCTGCGGCAGCCAGCCATCGGCATTTCATGGAAACACATCCTCCGTGATTCACGGGCGGCCGGTATGCGCCTGCATACCCGGTCTTCCCAAGTTCTGACTTTCACTCAGGGTATTATCGACCATATTTCCCATACAACCACTTTGAGACTCATGCTGCAACATCCACAGCTTGACCCCATTGCCCTGCAACTCGGTCCCGTCGCCATCCACTGGTATGGGCTAATGTACCTTCTGGGCTTCGCTGCCGTATGGCTGCTGGGCCGGCGCCGCATTCAGCAAGGCAAGACTGATTTCACAGTCCGTGAGCTGGAAGACATCATCTTCTATAGTGTGATCGGCGTGGTTGTCGGGGGTCGCCTGGGCTACACCCTCATCTATAAGCCCGGCTACTACTTGAGTCACCCCCTGGAAATTCTCCATATATGGGAAGGCGGTATGTCCTTCCACGGGGGGCTGATCGGCGTGATTGTGGTGCTGCTGTGGTATGCCCGCCGCTGCGGGCGTCACTTTCTTGAAGTGGGCGACTTTATCGCCCCCATGATTCCCATCGGCCTGGCTGCCGGCAGATGGGGAAATTTCGTCAACGGTGAACTCTGGGGTCGCCCAACAGACCTGCCCTGGGGCATGGTGTTCCCGCATGTCGATGTCATCGCCCGTCACCCGTCACAGCTTTACCAGATGGCCTTTGAAGGCTTGCTGTTATTCGCCTTTCTATGGTGGTATTCGGGCAAACCTCGCAAGCGCGGCCAGGTGAGTGCGATGTTTCTGGTGGGCTACGGTCTCGCGCGTTTCCTCGTCGAGTTCACGCGCGAGCCGGATGATTTCCTTGGATTGCTGGCCGGAGGTTTGTCTATGGGTCAGCTGCTCTGCATACCCATGGTTGCTGCTGGCGCCCTCATTCTTTGGAATGCAGGAAAATCGTCCCGTCCACAGCAAGGCTGATCCTTTCCGTACCCCCTTCCAGAGGAATACCTGCGGCGGAATCGGCTGCCATGGCCATCATGCGCCTGCCCTCAGGCTGGTAGGCGGCGCCCGCACCTCCAAGAGTCACTTCACGAATGGAATACGACTCGTATCCGAAAGCCTGGGCCAGGGCCTGGGCACGCTTGCGGAATGCGGTAGCCGCCTCCTGCAACAGTGCTTCCTCGTGCCGAGCGCGCACCTCGGGCGCAACCGAAAATGCGAGGTTCGCAACCGGCATACGATCCCCCACCTGGGCCGCCAGCTTGGACGCGGCCTCGAAATCCTTGGATTCCAGAATCACTTCCGCGCGCCCGCGCCAGTCGGAGATCCGCCCGTCCCTGTCGTTCATGGGCCAGACCTGAAAATTCCCGCTCTTCACTTTCACGCCCTCGGTCCCCTTGAGGTCTCTCATGACACTCTCCACAGTGCGGCTCAAAGTAGCGGCAACCTGGGCTTGTTCGGAATCCCGGACCTCTGCAGCCAGCGTTATGCGCACCGTGTCATGTGCAACTTCCGTCACCGCTTCAGCGCGCAGACTGGCGTATGGGTATTTCGTATGAGACACGGTGGAGTTATCGGCGTGGGCTGCACCCGCAAACGTGGAGGCCGCCATGGCCAACACCACTAGCGGACGAACAGCGGGAAAACGCAGCTGTGCAAAGTATTTTAAAGACATACAGGACACTCCGGTTGTGTAACGTTATGGTCAGTGTAACGCCGCTCATCGTATGGAACCGCGTGTTTTATTTACCGGAAACAGGAAGAAACAGAACTAATCGGGAAGTCAGCTCAGGCCTCGAATCAACCGCAGCATCCTGGGCGGCAAACTAATGAAGGAAGTCGAAGTGCATTGGGGGAAAGAGCGCAAACAAAAAGAAGAGCCCGCACTGCATGCGAGCTCTTCTTCCATTAAATGCCCCGCCTGTGCCGTCAAGGCCGGCATCCTGAACCGTAGGTTCAAGATGGTCGCCATCAGGCAGGCTTCGGGTTCTCCAACCGAAGGAGGAGATCACTCCCACCTGCCAATCCAGCAACCTATGCCATTAGCATTGGTTCAAGGAATGTATGGCCGAGTCACGGGCACCGCAGGGACAAACTGCAAAGCAACGCTTGTGTACGCTGCTTCAAAAAATCTTTCCCTTGAACGTATTTTACCTTGATTGCCCACCCAACCCAACAACTTGGTCGAGCATGGAGTGCATGTCTTCAATCTTGCGCTTGAAGTCTCCCACGGCAACATTGGCGAGCGGGCCGCTCGGAGCGCGCATGGCGAGCAGCTCGCCGGCGATCTGAATTGCCGCCATTACCGCTATACGCTCATTGCCAGCAACTCTGCCGGAATTCTTGATGGCCACCATGCGTTGGTCAACCAGCCGGACTGCCTCGAGCAGTGCATCCTTTTCGGTGGGGCGGCAGGCCAGGGAATACTCACGGCCCAGAATGGAAACATCAACCCTTTCCATGGATGTCACTCCTGCGGGGCGCCGGGAAGGCGCATCAGAATGGAATCGATCTGAGCCTGTGCCTGGCCGGCGACAGTTCGCAACCGGGCCGTATCTGCCTGGCTGGCCGCGAGTTGACGGCGCAGAGTTTCACGTTCGGCCTGGCACCTTTCGACCTCCCCCTGCAGCGTGACACGGATGCTGTCAGCTTCGGCACGCAGGATGTCGACCCGTGCTTGATGATTGGCATTGCTTTCCGCAAGCTCGGAATATTCAGCTTCCCGGCGCTTGAGTTCGTCGCGCAAAGCATTGCGTTCCTGCTCCAGGCCAATGATGCGCGCTTGCAGCGCAACCTTTTCGGCATGCAGCTGCTTGGTGTGCTGAACCAGTTGCCCGAGCCGGGCAGCGAGAGAATCGAGATCTTCCAACATGGCGTTATCGTAAACCATCCCGCGTTCAAGTGAATAGTATGTAACGGCACTTGTTCATGGCGTCGAACCACCCATGTGCCGACTAGCATCATAACCTTTCACCCACTTTTCAACCGCCTTTCAATCATCTTTCAATCTGGCCAAAAATCCGCCAGAAAGGTAAGCAGGGAACACAAAAATGCGCTTCGACAAGGGTAAACCCTGAAAAAAAAAGGGGAAGTGCGGGTTCCCAGTCGTCACCTCGTCATTTACCATTCGGCACCTTTCGAACGGCGCCTCGACGGGGTTGCGGCCTGCTGCGGCAGTCTCACACCTAAAGGTTCCAATCTATCAACTGCAGAAGAGGTTCATCAACATGCAGCTTAGAAATAAGCAGGACTTCTGGTCCGGAGTCATGTTCGTTGTCCTGGGGATAGGTTTTGCCCTCGGTGCAACGAAGTACTCGATGGGAACGGCTGCCCGCATGGGTCCAGGCTA
The DNA here is from genome assembly GCA_029263795.1 of Alcaligenaceae bacterium. Classification (GTDB taxonomy): domain Bacteria; phylum Pseudomonadota; class Gammaproteobacteria; order Burkholderiales; family Burkholderiaceae_B; genus Yanghanlia. Next base: position 1,468 of record JAJUFI010000143.1, on the reverse strand, counting down.
TTTCCCGTTCTGGCTCGGCGTCTGTCTGGCAGCACTGGGCGCGGTAGTCGCCCTGAGTGCTCTCAAGGAGAAAGCCGAAGAAACCGAAGTGGAAAGGTTCGATTTCAAGATCCTTTTCATCATCATCGGTTCAGTAGTCCTGACGGGCGCCCTCATGAATGTCTTGGGGGTGTACATCTCCGTGTTCCTGCTGGTTTTCATCAGCAGTATCGCGGGCCACGACTTCAACTGGAAAATCGCGTTCCTTACAGGCGTTTTCCTGGTGGTCTTCGTATGGCTGGCCTTCATCCGGGGCCTGGGCCTCATTTTCCCGCTCTGGCCGAGCTTTCTGTAAGGAGGGGCCGTAAATGGAATTGCTTGACAACCTGATCCTCGGGTTTTCGGTCGCCCTGACGCTCGAAAATCTGGCCTACTGTCTGCTAGGCTGTCTTCTGGGTACGCTGATCGGTGTTCTGCCTGGCATCGGCCCCGTGCCGACCATCGCCATGCTGCTGCCGATCACCTATGTGCTGCCGCCGGTGGCCGGTCTCATCATGCTGGCCGGTATCTACTATGGCGCAGCCTACGGTGGCTCGACCACCGCCATTCTGGTGGCCCTGCCCGGTGAAACTTCTGCAGTGGTGACTGTGCTGGACGGCCACCAAATGGCCAAGAATGGGCGCGCAGGTGCTGCGCTGGCCATTGCGGCGCTGGGTTCCTTCTTCGCCGGCTGTGTGGCAACCGTCATGATCGCCGGTTTTGCACCGCCTCTGGCTGAAGTGGCCTTCAAGTTCGGCCCTGCGGAATATTTCTCGCTCATGGTGCTGGGCCTGATCGGCGCCGTGGTGCTGGCTTCCGGCTCCCTGCCCAAGGCCATCTGCATGATTCTGCTGGGTCTGCTGCTGGGCATGATTGGTACCGACGTGAACTCGGGTGTGGCCCGTTACGACTTCGGCATTCCCGAGCTGCAGGACGGCATCGACTTCGCCGTGGTGGCCATGGGTGTGTTCGGTTTCTCCGAAATCATGACCAACCTGGAACTGCGTGACCAGCGCGTGGCCGTGGATTCCAAAGTGGGTACCCTGTATCCCAACAAGCAGGAGTTCAAGGAAGCCTGGCCTGCCGTTGTACGCGGTACTGCCATTGGTTGTGCACTGGGCATTCTGCCTGGTGGCGGTGCGGTGCTTTCGTCCTTCGCCTCCTACACCATGGAGAAGAAGATGTCGAAGAACCCCGAGCGTTTCGGCAAGGGCCACCCTGCCGGTCTGGCCGGCCCCGAGTCTGCCAACAACGCCGGTTCACAGGCATCGTTCATTCCGCTGCTCACCCTGGGCATTCCCGGCAACGCCGTGACCGCCCTGATGATCGGTGCGATGACCATCCACAACATCCAGCCCGGCCCGCAGGTCATGTCCAGCCACCCCGAACTGTTCTGGGGCCTGATCGTGTCCATGTGGATCGGCAACCTGATGCTGGTCATCCTCAACCT
>JAJUFI010000175.1 GCA_029263795.1 Alcaligenaceae bacterium | reverse complement strand
TGACATATATTCGCTTCACCTAGCCGAGCGTCTCGCTCGTTTATGTGCAGGACAACCTTCCGCGACACGGCCAAACCGGATAGCGGATAGCGGAGGACAGAAGGCAACGGGATTTACGGCAGCCCTACAAGCCGTATGGTGCGACTAGTATAACCCTCCGGCGAGGGCAATCGGGGTCTGCCACCATGTTTGCAGACCAGGTGGAGGGAAATCGTTGGTATAAGCAAACACTATGCCCGAATTGCTGCACTGCCGCAATTTGGCGGAATGATATTCTTGGCAATCTGTCGCATTTTTGTCTCACTATTGGAGTATCCGCCACATGCACGCCCATGACGATCTGGAGAAGCTGGCGCTCGACTATCACGCGTCACCGACCCCAGGCAAGATTTCGGTCATGCCGACCAAGCCTCTGGCAAATCAGGACGATTTGTCCCTGGCCTACTCACCGGGTGTGGCCTATGCCTGCATGCACATCCACAAGGACGGGGATGATGCAGCAGCCAGGTACACATCCCGGTCCAACCTAGTGGGCGTCATCACCAATGGCACTGCCGTACTTGGTCTTGGCAACATCGGCCCCCTGGCCGCCAAGCCCGTCATGGAGGGCAAGGGCTGCCTGTTCAAGAAGTTCGCGGGTATCGACGTTTTCGACATCGAGCTAAATGAGAACGACCCCGACAAGCTGGTAGACATCATCGCTGCACTGGAACCCACTCTGGGCGGTGTAAATCTCGAGGACATCAAGGCTCCCGAATGTTTCTACATTGAGAAGAAACTGCGTGAGCGCATGAAGATTCCCGTCTTCCATGACGATCAGCACGGCACCGCCATCATTTCCTCCGCTGCAATCCTGAACGGTCTCAAGGTCGTCAACAAGAAGATTGAAGACGTCAAGCTCGTGTCCTCGGGTGCCGGCGCAGCGGCCATTGCCTGTCTGGATCTACTGCTTCACCTGGGTGTGCGCCGCGAGAATGTCTACGTCGTGGATTCTCGCGGTGTCATCTACGAAGGCCGTGAAGCCAACATGGAGCCGAACAAGGCCCGTTATGCACAACGTACGAAAGCCCGCACACTGGCCGACGTCTGCGTGGATGCGGATGTCTTCCTGGGCTGCTCCGCCCCCGGTGTGCTAACTGCCGACATGGTCAAGACCATGGCTCCCAGCCCGCTGATTCTGGCGCTGGCCAACCCGGAGCCTGAAATCCGTCCCGAAGTCGCCAAAGCCGTGCGGCCGGACTGCATCATCGCCACAGGGCGTTCCGACTACCCCAACCAGGTCAACAACGTTCTGTGTTTCCCCTTCATTTTCCGTGGCGCGATGGATGTCGGCGCCACAGTCATCAATGAGGAAATGAAGCTGGCCTGTGTTCGTGCCATCGCGGAACTGGCGGAAGCCGAACCCAACGACGAAGTTGCGACAGCCTATGCCGGGCAGGAGCTCAGCTTCGGCCCGGAGTACATCATTCCCAAGCCCTTCGACCCGCGTCTCATCGTCAAGCTGGCCCCGGCTGTCGCGCAGGCAGCAATGGATTCCGGCGTGGCGCGGCGCCCCATCGAAGACATGGAATCCTATCGCCAGAAGCTGATGGGCATGGTCTACCGCACCGGCCCGCTCATGCGCCCGCTGTTCATGCAGGCCAAGGCATCGCTCAAGCGTGTGGTGTACGCAGACGGCGAAGACGAACGCGTCCTGCGCGCGGTACAGACGGTTTCCGATGAAAGGCTGGCCTTCCCGGTGCTGATCGGCCGCCCCTCCGTTATTGAAATGCGTATCAAGAAACATGCCCTGCGCATTCGGCCGGACGTCGATTTTGAAATCGTCAACCCGGAAGCAGATGACCGCTTCAATGAAACCTGGCAGGCATACTACAAGCTGCGCGCCCGTGCCGGTGTCACACCTGAAATCGCCAAGGCCATGATCCGCAAGCACAACACGCTGATCGGCGTGATGCTGCTGCAACGCGGCGACGTGGACGCCATGATTTGCGGGGTATCCAGCAAGTTCGACAATCAGCTGCGCTACGTGGAGGAAGTCATCGGCCTGAAGCCGGGTGTGCGTACCTTCGCCGCCATGAACGTTCTGACGCTGCCGACGCAGACACTCTTCATCTGCGACACACATGTGAACGAGAATCCGACTGCGGAAGAAATCGCCGACATGACGATACAGGCAGCCGAAGAAGTTCAGCGCTTTGGCGTGGTGCCCAAAGTAGCCCTGCTGTCCCATTCGAATTTCGGCAGCCGGCCGTCTGACTCATCCAAGAAGATGGCGGAAGCGCGCCGCATTCTGGCCGAACGCGCACCCGGGCTGGAAGTCGACGGCGAAATGCACGCAGATGCCGCCCTGTCTGAAAGCATTCGTCTACGGGCCTTCCCTGACTCCTCGCTCAAGGGCCCGGCGAATCTGCTGATTCTGCCCAATCTGGATGCCGGCAACATCACCTACAACATTCTTAAGATGACCGGTGCCAATGGGGTGGCCATGGGTCCCATCCTGCTGGGTGCCGCCCGCCCCGTACATATCCTGACCACCAGCTCCACCGTCCGCCGAATCGTCAACATGACGGCGTTGGCAGCAGTGGATGCTCAACAGGAAAGCGGCGAGTACCAGGCCTGAACCCGGGAGCTCGGGCCCGAAAGTTGGAATTCGGGCCTGGGCTTTCCGCGCTTCGCGCGCTCCTGCAGGGTTGGCGGCAGACCAGGCGGGCGGCCGCCTCAGGTCTGCCCCGGCGGCGTATATGCCACCGGCCTTTGTCACCAGCTGAACAGGTTCGCCTGCCTCTCCAGCAGGTAATCACACTGCCGCACGATGTCTTCCAGCCAGTTGGCCGCCCTCAGCAGGGTGGACTGATACTCGGGGTACAGCCCGCTCGCTCGCCGGTTCAATTTGAGTTCCCGTGCGGCACGGTTGACGGATGCCAGCAGTGCTGCTTCCGGGCTGTCAAAACGGTTTCTGGCCGTCAAACGCAGCGCGGTACTGCGACGAATTTCGCCCAGTACAAGTTCCGATGCCTGGATGTAGAGGTCGGGTACCACTTCCAGCACCAGTAGACTGATGCATACCTTCCCACCGCCACAACGTTGTTCGAAGACATGCCGGTGCGCGCTTTCACGGTCATAGCTGCCATCCGCCAGTGGCACGGGCCAGCGGTCGAGTGACAGGGAAAGCTGATGGACTGCCGCCGTAACGCGGTTGCTGACGCTTGTGCGTCGCCTTGCAGGCAATGTGGCCGGAAGTTCTTTTTCTTGCATATCGCCCGGATGCGAGCGCCTGTGGCACTACTCTGGCAGGGTGGAAACAGAAGACAGAAACAGAAACGCCCGCCGTACCGGCGGGCTGCCGGGACGACGGGCGTCGGGCGAGCACTTAGCCCCTGGTGGGAACGTCGCGCTCGACTGCGCCGGTGTACAGCTGGCGCGGGCGGCCGATCTTGTAGTTGGGATCGGACAGCATTTCGCTCCATTGAGCGATCCAACCCACCGTACGGGCCAGTGCAAAAATGGCCGTGAACAGTGAAGTGGGAATGCCGATCGCGCGTTGAACGATGCCGGAGTAGAAGTCGACGTTCGGGTAGAGACGCCGCTCTACGAAGTAATCGTCTTCCAGAGCAATGCGCTCAAGTTCCATGGCGAGCTTGAACAGCGGGTCATTCTCGAGGCCCAGCGCAGTCAGCACTTCCTTGCAGGTTTCCTGCATCAGCTTGGCACGCGGGTCGTAGTTCTTGTAGACACGGTGACCAAAGCCCATGAGACGTACGCCTGAGGTTTTGTCCTTGACCTTCTCCATGAACTCGCCGACATAGCTCAGGCCGCCATTGGCCTGGATTTCTTCGAGCATGTTCAGGCAGGCTTCGTTGGCACCACCGTGAGCCGGACCCCACAGACAGCCCACACCTGCTGCGATGGCCGCGAACGGGTTGGTGCCCGACGAGCCGCAAAGACGGACAGTCGACGTGGACGCATTCTGTTCGTGGTCGGCATGGAGGATGAAGATGCGGTCCAGAGCGCGCTCCACCACTTCGTTGACGACGTAGTCTTCGCACGGAGTGGCGAACATCATGCGCAGGAAATTGCCCGTGTAGGACAGATCGTTGCGCGGGTAAACAAAGGGCTCGCCCTTGGAATACTTGTAGGCCATGGCGACCAGCGTCGGCATCTTGGCGATGAGACGGATGGCGGAAACGTGGCGATGGTGCGGGTTGTTGATGTCCGTGGAGTCATGGTAGAAGGCGGACATCGCTCCCACCAGACCTGTCAGCACGGCCATGGGGTGAGCGTCGCGACGGAAGCCACGCAGGAAGTACTGCATTTGCTCGTGCACCATGGTGTGATGCGTGACCTGGTGGTCGAATTCCTTTTTCTGATCGGCATTGGGCAATTCACCGTTCAGAATCAGATAGCAGACATCGAGGAAGTCGCAGTTCACCGCCAGCTGCTCGATCGGGTAGCCGCGATACAACAGTTGACCTTTGTCGCCATCGATATAAGTGATTGCCGACTCGCACGACGCCGTGGCAAGAAAGCCCGGGTCGTAGGTGAACATGCCGGTTTCACCATACAGTTTGCGGATATCAATGACATCCGGGCCGACGGTTCCCTTATACACCGGGAATTCGACGGAAGGAGAGCCATCGGAGAACGATAGCGTGGCCTTTTTGTCAGACAGTTGCATCACAGTTTCCTCTAGATATGTTTATAGCTTTTGCATGACGGCGACCAAGCGGCGGATGTCGGGCGTGTCATAGACGCCCGACGGCTCCTGGCGG
>JAJUFI010000154.1 GCA_029263795.1 Alcaligenaceae bacterium | reverse complement strand
GACTTCCTCTTCCAGGAAATGAACCGCGAGGCGAATACCCTGGGGTCCAAGGCCGGTGCCATCAGCATGACCCGCGCGGCCATCGACCTGAAGCTTCTGATCGAGCAGATGCGTGAGCAGGCGCAGAATATTGAGTGATGGGAACAAAAGTCAACCAGACTCAATTTAACCAATAAAATCAACGGTTTTTATAGGATATACAATCCACTCAGCCCAACCTATACCCACCACTATCGAGATACCAACGGTGGGTATAAGGGTGAGTGGGTAAGCGAATTCACCGAGCATTGATGATGGAGGACACACCATGAAACGTGAAGTACCCCTCATCCATCCCGGTGAAATCCCTGCAGGCCCATTACGACGCCAAATGATGGGTAGCTAGCCCGAAAGCAAGCGATCAACTGATGCCCGGTAGACCTCCATGTCTTCGCGCTTGGACACCGCCAACACGAGGACGACCAGCACGTCATCCTCAACCAGATAAACCAACCGGTACCCCTGTTTGAGCAGCTTGATCTTGTAGCAATCGCGCAAGTCACCGCGCAGTTCAGCGCCTGGCGTACGTGGCTGTTCCAGGCGTTTCAACAGCAACTTTTTAAGGACTGCCTTGACACTGCCGTCCAGCGCGTTCCACTCGGCCAGTGCCTCGGGCAAGAACTTGAGACGGTAACGCGCCGGTGCCGGGGAGGCATCAGAGACTGTCAATGTCCACCTCGACCGCACCGTCCTTGTTCGCCAGGCGCTGACGAGCCAGTTCCGCCAAGTCACGATCGGACAGCTCCTCGACCAGCGCTTCGAAGAGCTTGGGGGTGATCATGTAGAACGCCGGGCGGTTGTGGTTGAGTACCGCCACGGGCTTCTCACCCGCCGTGCGCAAGACTTGAGCGGGATTCTTTTTGAACTCGGACATGCTGACCGAATAATCTGCGTAAATGGTGTCCATAGGTATCTCCCGTTAAATCAGCTACAAATATAGAGCTAAAAATAGAGCCATGCAAGTGAGCCTATCTGTGCTAAAAACAGGCCTGACAGCTAAAGCCCCAACCCAAATGGTGAGTACACTGGTGGGTACAATTGCAAAATAGGCTGAAAAATACATTTAACTGATTGATTTTTATTGCTTTTTATTTATCAATCAACGTTCAGGCGCAGATTACTGAGTGACACACTGAATGTCTGACACAGCCACCTCTTCGCGTGAAACACCATATGCTTGGATGCGCCTTTTCGCGTCGCTGACACTGATGACCCTCGGCGGCTCGGGCATGTACGCCATCACCGTCATGCTGCCAGCCATTCAGGCAGAATTTGGTGTTTCCCGCTCCATGGCTTCGCTGCCGTACACTGTGACCATGGTTGCGTTCGGCCTCGGTGGCATCCTCATGGGTCGCATTTCGGACCGCCTTGGGGTCATTGCGACCATCGTGACCGGTACGCTAGCGCTAGGGTTGGGGTACACACTGTCGGGCATGGCGCCGGGCATCTGGAGCTTCACCCTGATTCATGGCCTGATCGTCGGCATGCTGGGCACGGCCGCCACCTTCGCTCCTTTGGTGGCCGATACGGCTCTCTGGTTTGACCGCCGCAGAGGGATTGCGCTTGCGATCTGCATGAGTGGCAATTATCTGGCCGGTGCCGTCTGGCCACCCATTGTGCAGTATTTCATGCAGGCTGAGGGCTGGCGCAGCACATATATTGGGATGGGTGTGTTCTGCCTGCTCGCAATGCTGCCTGTTGCCCTGTTCTATCGACGGCGTCCACAGAACTTGCCCGCCGTAACCGGTGGGCCCCGCCAGGGCAAGCAAGCGCGTCACCTGCAGGAAATTGCCGCGTCGCGCCCGGAGCGCCCCCTGGGAATGTCTCCTGCGGCCCTTCAGGGGCTGCTCAGCGTGGCAGGTGTTGCTTGTTGCGTGGCCATGGCCATGCCCCAAGTTCACATCGTGGCCTTGTGCGGTGACATGGGCTATGGCCTGGCACGGGGCGCCGAAATGCTGGCGCTCATGCTGGGCATGGGCATCGTCAGCCGGCTGCTTTCCGGCTGGATTTCCGACCATATCGGCGGCTTGCGTACGCTTTGGTTGGGCTCCCTGCTGCAGGGCGTGGCGCTCATTCTCTTCCTGAACAGTTCGGGGCTCGCATCGCTTTACTTCATATCCGGCCTGTTCGGGCTGTTCCAGGGCGGTATCGTGCCCTCTTACGCCCTGATCGTGCGCGAGTACTTCTCTCCCCAGGAAGCGGGTGCAAGGGTCGGCACGGTACTGATGGCTACCTTGCTGGGCATGGCCCTGGGTGGTTGGATGGCGGGTGCCTTGTACGACCTGACCGGCAGTTACGATGCGGCGTTCATGAACGGCATTGCCTGGAACGGGCTGAATCTCTTCATTGTCACTATGCTGCTGTTCCGGGCGCGGCGAGCACTCGCGAATGGCCCGGCTGAGAGGCCAAACTCGGTCCAACTCGGTTCAAACTAGGGCGAACACCTAGAATAACGATTAAGAATTTCGTGTAAGCCACTAATAAATCGTATTTTTTCTGATACTATCTTGACCATTATGCTGTCGTGAATCGAGATATGCCCGTGATTCCCGCCTTTCTTTCGCGCTTTTTTTCCCGCGCCCTGCTGTGTCTGGGTATCTCCGGCTTGCTGGCCACAGCCTCTTCCGTTCACGCCCAATCCGGCTCGGCTGCGATGGAAGCCGCCCTTAGAGCAGAAGTCGCCCTGGTTTACGACCTGGAATCCGGCGCACCGGTCTTTGAGAAGAACAGCGACGAACTACGGCCCATTGCCTCCATCACCAAACTCATGACAGCGCTTGTGGTGATCGAGTCCGGGCAGCCCATGGACGAGGTCCTGACCATCACCAGTGACGACATTGACCGTATGCGTCATTCCCGCTCTCGGCTGGCTGTTGGCACACGGCTGACACGCGGCGAAATGCTGCATCTTGCCCTCATGTCGTCCGAGAACCGGGCAGCCAATGCCCTGGGTCGCCATTACCCCGGGGGGTTGCCGGCGTTCGTGCGGGCCATGAACGACAAGGCCCGGGCACTGGGCATGCGTCACAGCCGCTTCGTTGAGCCTACCGGTCTGTCCAGTGAAAACGTCGCCACTTCGCACGACCTGGTCAAGCTGCTGCGCGCCACCGACAAACACCCCCGCATCCGCTTCTACGCCACGGATGACACCGAGGTCTTCAATGTGGGGCGCGGTCGTCAGCTCACCTATAACAACACTAACAGGCTGGTGCGCCGCAACGATTGGGACATCCGCGTCTCCAAGACGGGTTTCATCAACGAAGCCGGTCAGTGCCTGGTCATGCTGACCCGCATTGACGAGCGTGACCTTGCCATCGTACTGCTCAATGCAGATGGGCGGGCATCCCGCCTGGGCGACGCCAACCGGCTACGGCAAATGGTTGAATCCTCTGCCCCAGCCCTGGCCCTGGCGTCCAGCGGCTCCTGATTCCCATGTGCATTGCGTACTTGAGTCTGGGGACACACCCCGACTGGCCCCTGCTCATTGCGGCCAATCGCGACGAATACCATGCTCGCCCTGCCCTGCCCGCGCGTCCGTGGCCGGAATCACCTCAAATTATTGCGGGGCGCGACCTGTCTGCGGGCGGTACGTGGCTCGGCTTGAACCTGAATGGCCGCTGGGGCCTGCTTACCAACTTCCGTGACCCCACTTCTCACCGGGACGATGTGCTGAGCCGGGGCAGCCTGGTCAGCGATTTCCTGCAGAATGCCTGCCCCGCCAAGAAATATACAGAGTATATCCATGCCCGCTCCGGGCTCTACAACGGCTTCAATCTGATCGTGGGAGAGGGGCCGAACGCGTGGTATGTGGGAAATCATGCCGCATGCACCGGCCCGGTCCAAATGCAGCCCGGGCGTTATGCCTTGTCCAACCATGCACTGGATACGCCCTGGCCCAAGGTGGAACGCCTGCGCAACCACCTGGATGCCGCCCTGCCCCAAGGCAGCACCCTGGACCTGGAACCCATTTACGACGCCTTGCGTGATGGTGAACGTGCACACGACCACACCCTTCCCAGCACCGGCGTCTCGCTGGAAATGGAGCGACTGCTGAGCAGCATTTTCATTGTCAGCCCCAATTACGGCACCCGCTGCTCCACCATCATTGCGCTTGATGCCCAGGGCAGCGGCATCTTCAGCGAAACCAGCTACAACGCGGCTGGGGTGCCGGTAGAGCGGCACGACTGGCCGCTACGCGTCTCAATGCAGAGTGGGAGGCTTTGAGGGGTCGATTTCGCTACAGCCTTCGCGCAGGCTCAGTTCGCCATAGGCTTCTTTCCAGCTGCGCAAGGGCACACAGGTCTGCAGGCGCACAATGGCTTGCTCGATCAGGGCCGGATGCATTTCATGGCCCACGGTAGAGGCCACATCCACAGTGACGTCGGCTTCGATGGAACTCAGATGCTGCAGCATTTCCTCCACTTCCCCCAATGGCAGCAGTTTGTCATCGGCACCGTGAAAGAAGTGGATCATTGTGGTTTCCGGCAAGGCTGCCGGGCGCTCTGAATACAGCCCGGAAAATGCCAGCACACGCCCGGCCAGACCACCATTCTGGCGGCTGGTTTCCAACGCCACCCGCGCCCCTTGGGAGAAACCCGCGAGCGCAGTCTGTTCCCCGGAAATTCCGTAATGCTGCTGAACCTGGCGCACAAATGCCGCCAGAGCATCGAGTTCATGCTCGTCACCCAGCGGCGGAAGAATCACCATGGCCCGTGGAAACGCATGCTTGAGGGCCTGGACTAGGGGATAGAGCTGCTCCGGCCCGGCAGCCTCGCCATGCAGCAACACAAACAGAAGATTGGGTTTCTCTTCCTTGGGAATGAGAGCCAGCGTGGCTGAAAAATCAGTTTGGGACATGAAAGAATCCTGTATTCACCAGCCGATTGTACTGTGCAGGTAGTTTGGCCGGCCTCGAAAAAGACTGTATATTTATACAGTATCAATATCGGTTTTACCCCAAACATGAGCCTTTCTGCCTTTCTGCTTCGACACCCGGAACAGATCCACCCTGCCCTCTGGCGGGCGAACCAGCTTGCCCGGCCACCGGGGGCCACTGTTCCCACCGGCTTTGCAAGTCTCGACCAAGCCTTGCCGGGTCAGGGCTGGCCGGTCGGGCAATTGGTCGAAATCCTCATCCAACGGCCCGGCTGCGGTGAACTTCAACTCTTTCGTCCTGCTCTGGCCAGGCAACTTCCCGAACGCAGCATTGCCTTGGTCAAACCGCCCCATCCGCCCTGCATTCAGGCTTGGGCACATTGGCAGCTGGCCCCTGAACGCCTCTTGTGGTTGCAACCTACCTGTACGGTTGACGCCCTTTGGGCCACCGAACAAATACTCCGGCACAACAGCTGTGCGGCCGTTTTCTGCTGGGCTCATCCCGTGCACACCACCAGTCTGCGGCGCATTCAGCTGCTGGCCAGGCAAAGCGAAAGCCTGTGCATTCTGCTGCGGCCCAGCTCCGTCATGTGCCAGGCCAGCATGGCTGTATTGCGCCTGGCCATCGAGCCCTGCCGGCAGGGCATCCGCCTGCATATTCTGAAGCGGCAGGGTGCCGCAGCGTCCTCACCGATCAACCTCGAACTGTACGCCCCCCAAGGGGGGGCGCTTCCCCGTCATGTCCCTGTGGGTCTGCCTGCGCTGGCCTGATGCCTCCTGTGCCGGGCAAGCCTCCCTCCAGCTGCAGCACTTGGCGCTTGCCATGTTGCGCTACAGCCCGAAGGTGGCATGTTACAGGCACGATTCGGTGGTGCTGGAAGTGGCTGCCAGCCTGGCGCTGTTCGGCGGCATCCGGGCGTTGTGCCGGCGCATACGCCACACCGCATACAAGG
>JAJUFI010000077.1 GCA_029263795.1 Alcaligenaceae bacterium | reverse complement strand
TTTCACGTTTTCAAGAGAAAGAGACTCAAGCTCCATGGATTCCTTCGCCAAGGAAACGCTTCCGATATCGCTCGAAGAGGAAATGCGTCGCAGCTACCTCGATTACGCAATGAGCGTGATTGTGGGGCGTGCGCTGCCCGATGTACGCGACGGCCTGAAGCCGGTTCATCGACGCGTACTCTTCGCCATGCATGAACTGAACAACGACTGGAACCGGCCGTATAAGAAATCGGCGCGTATTGTCGGTGACGTAATCGGTAAGTATCACCCTCATGGTGATTCCGCCGTTTATGAAACCATCGTCCGCATGGCCCAGGATTTCTCCCTGCGCTATATGTTGGTGGACGGTCAGGGCAACTTCGGTTCTGTTGACGGCGACAGCGCGGCGGCCATGCGGTACACCGAAGTCCGCCTGTCAAAGATTGCGCATGAGCTGCTGGCCGACATCGACCAGGAAACTGTCGACTTCGGCCCCAATTACGACGGCAGCGAACAGGAACCCCTGTTGTTGCCTTCGCGCCTGCCCAACCTGCTGGTGAACGGCAGCTCAGGTATTGCTGTGGGCATGGCTACGAACATTCCGCCGCACAACCTGGCGGAAGTTGTTGATGGCTGCATGCTGGTGCTTCGCAACCCGGAATGCAGTATCGATGAGCTCATGGAAGTGATTCCTGCTCCCGATTTCCCGACCGGCGGCATCATTTACGGCATGTCCGGTGTGCGCGAAGGCTATCGCACCGGGCGTGGCCGCGTGGTCATGCGGGCCACCACCCATTTTGAAGACATTGACCGTGGCAACCGCCAGGCCATTGTGGTGGATTCTCTTCCTTATCAGGTCAATAAAAAGACCCTCCAGGAAAAAATCGCCGAACTGGTCAATGAGAAGCGCATAGAAGGCATTTCCGACATTCGCGACGAGTCCGACAAAGAAGGCATGCGTCTGGTGATTGAGCTCAAGCGCGGTGAAGTGCCCGAGGTCGTGCTCAACAACCTCTATAAGAATACGCAGCTTCAGGACACCTTTGGCATGAACCTGGTTGCACTGGTCGACGGCCAGCCGCGCCTGCTGAACCTGAAGCAGATGGTGGAATACTTCCTGTTCCACCGACGTGAAGTCGTCACCCGTCGTACGGTGTTCCAGCTGCGCAAAGCGCGTGAACGCGGCCATGTGCTCGAAGGCCTGGCCGTTGCCCTGGCGAACATCGACGAATTCATCGCAATCATCAAGGCGGCCCCCACACCGCCGGTTGCGCGTCAGGAATTGATGGCGCGCACCTGGGACTCTTCCCTGGTGCGTGAAATGCTTCAACGCGCTGATGAAGGCAATACCGTGGGCGGGCGCGCAGCTTACCGGCCAGATGCCTTGCCCGATCACTTCGGCATGCAGGCTGACGGCATGTACCGTCTGAGCGATGTGCAGGCACAGGAAATCCTGAACATGCGCCTGCAGCGCCTGACTGGCCTGGAGCAGGACAAGATCGTCAGCGAGTACCGCGAGATCATGGACACCATTGCCGACCTGCTCGACATTCTTGCGCGCCCGGAGCGCATCACCCAGATCATTGGCGACGAGCTGCAGGCCCTGAAGGCCGAGTACTCCACCGCAGCCAAGGATACCCGGCGCTCGCAAATCGAATTTAATGCTGCGGAAATCGACACGGAAGATTTGATCACCCCGATGGACATGGTGGTGACGCTTTCACATTCCGGTTATATCAAGAGCCAGCCTCTGTCCGAGTACCGCTCTCAGCGTCGTGGCGGCAGGGGCAAACAGGCCACGGCCATGAAGGAAGACGACTGGATAGACCAGCTCTTCATTGCCAATACCCATGATTATTTGCTGTGCTTCTCTGACCGCGGTCGCGTGTATTGGCTGAAGGTATGGGAAGTGCCGTCAGGTTCGCGCAATTCCCGCGGTCGGCCGATAGTGAACATGTTCCCGCTGGTCGACGGCGAGAAAATTACGGTCGTCCTGAACGTCAAGGAATTCAGCGAAGATCACTACGTCTTCATGGCGACATCGCGTGGTGTGGTCAAGAAAACGCCGCTTTCTGATTTCTCGAATCCGCGCAAGGCGGGCATCATCGCCGTGGCTCTGGATGAAGGTGACTATCTCATCGGGGCTGAACTCACCAATGGTTCCCACGATGTCATGCTCTTCTCCGACGCCGGCAAGGCCGTGCGTTTTGATGAGAACGACGTACGGCCCATGGGCCGGCCGGCGCGCGGTGTTCGGGGCATGACCCTCGAAGATGGGCAATCCGTCATTGCCATGGTGGTGGCTGGTGATGAATCACAGTCCGTGCTGACTGCCACGGAAAACGGGTTTGGCAAGCGAACCCCGATTGTTGAATACACCCGTCATGGGCGCGGTACCAAGGGCATGATCGCGATTCAGACCACGCCACGCAACGGCAAGGTCGTTGGCGCCGTACTGGTCGATCCTGATGACGAGATTATGCTGATAACCACCGGCGGTGTGCTGGTTCGTACGCGCGTGTCGGAAATCCGCGAAATGGGCCGGGCCACGCAGGGTGTGACCCTGATCAGTGTGGATGACGGTAGTGTGTTGTCGGGTGTGCGTCGAGTTGTGGAGAGCGATCTTGACGACGAGCCTGAGGCAATCGAAGTGATTTCCGAAAGGCCCGCCGGCAACGAAGGGTCGGCGGTAGATTCGGGCAACGCTGATGCCGAGGGCGGGGAATCCGCTTCCGGGCCCGAAGGAAATGATCAAGAGGAAGGAAGCGGAGACGAAGAATGACGCGTCCCTGGAATTTCTCGGCAGGGCCGTCGGCTCTGCCGCTTGAGGTGCTTGAGCAGGCCGCCCGTGAAATGACGAATTGGCAGGGCAGCGGTATGTCGGTGATGGAAATGAGCCATCGCGGCAAGCACTTCACACAGATTCGCGACGAAGCGGTGGCTGACTTACGCGAGCTGCTGCACGTACCGGAGAACTTCGAAATTCTCTTCATGCAGGGCGGGGCTACGGCGGAGAATGCCATCGTGCCCATGAACCTGATCAACCGCAACCAGTCGGGCAAGGCTGATTACGTCTTATCCGGCATCTGGTCGAACAAGTCCTGGAAAGAGGCTCAGCGCTACGGCGACATTCACATTGCCGGCAGCAGTGGAGAGGCTTCCGTCGTGGCTGGCAGGGAGCAAGCTCCCTGGACCTGGTTCCCCGCTCCCCACACCTGGAATTTGCGTACAGATGCGGCCTATCTGCATTTCTGTGCGAATGAAACCATAGGGGGAGTGGAGTTCATGGAATGGCCGGACATGGCGGCGCTTGGGGCGCCCGATGTCCCCTTGGTCGTAGATGTCTCCTCAAACTTCCTGTCTCGTTCCATCGATTTTTCCAAGGTGGGCATGGTCTACGCGGGCGCCCAGAAGAATGCCGGGCCGGCAGGCGTGACTGTGGTCGTAGTGCGTAAAGACCTCATCGGCCATGCCTTGCCCGTTTGCCCGTCGGCATTCGACTATGCCAACGTGGCGGAAGCTGGCTCAATGTTCAATACGCCGCCCACCTATGCAATCTATATTGCCGGCCTAGTCTTCAAGTGGCTCAAGCGGCAAGGTGGCATTCAGGCCATTGAGGCCGAGAACATCCGCAAGGCAGAGGCCTTGTACGGTTTCCTCGACACCTCCGATTTTTATGTGAGCACTGTTCACCCATCCGTGCGCTCGCGCATGAATGTACCGTTCTTCCTCAAGAATGAGTCTCTCAATGCCGAGTTTCTCGCGCAAGCCGAGTCGCGCGGGCTCTTGCAGCTGAAGGGACACAAGAGTGTGGGTGGCATGCGCGCTTCCATCTACAACGCCGTGCCTTTCGAAGGTGTGCAGGCATTGATCAGCTTCTTGCAGGAATTCGAACGACAACATGGATAACAATTTGCTCGCCCGCTTGCAGCCTCTGCGCCAGCGCATTGACGAAATCGACGAACAACTGCTCCAACTGCTGAACGAGCGGGCCCGCACGGCCCAGCAGGTCGGCGACATCAAGAAAGAGTTTGATGTCGACGGTCCGGTGCTGAAGCCGGAACGTGAGGCCACCATCATTCGTGCGCTGCAGGCGCGCAATCCCGGGCCGTTCACGGCAGAAGCCATCGACGCGGTCTGGACGCAGATCATTTCCACCTGTCGCGGCTTGGAAAGTGTACTGAACGTGGCTTACCTGGGCCCCCAGGGGTCTTTTTCAGAGCAGGCGGCGTTCGAGCATTTTGGTCACGCGATCGAACCGGTACGCTGTGACTCGTTTGATGAAGTGTTCCGGGCCGTGGAAGCCGGGCAGGCGGATGTCGGCGTGGTTCCCGTGGAAAATTCCACAGAAGGCGCAGTCAACCGCACTCTCGACCTGCTGTTGAATTCTCCCCTGAAAATCATTGGCGAACGCTCCATCAAGATTCACCACAACCTGCTGACGAAATCCGGCACCATGGATGGCGTCTCGCGCATCGTGGCGCACCCTCAGGCACTGGCGCAATGCCGTGACTGGTTGACACGCCATTATCCTGCCATGTCGCTGGATGCCGCTTCGAGCAACAGTGAAGCTGCCCGCATGGCGTCGCAAGACCCAAGCATTGCTGCCATTGCCGGTAATCAGGCGGCGCACGCCTGGGAACTGCAGGCTGTGGCTTCGGGAATTCAGGACGACCCGCAGAACCGCACACGCTTTCTGGCAGTGGGAAAAATTGAAACCTTGCCCACCGGCGATGACCAGACCAGCATCATTCTGGCCGTACCCAACCGCGCCGGCGCGGTGTATTCCATGCTGGCACCTTTGGCGAACAATGGTGTTTCCATGACGCGTTTTGAATCGCGTCCCGCCCGCACCGGTCAGTGGGAATACTATTTTTACGTGGACATGCTCGGTCATCGCAATGATCCTCACGTCGGCAAGGCCTTGAGCGAGCTGAAACAGGAAGTAGCATTCTTCAAGGAGCTTGGCTCCTACCCGCGTCAGTAGGTCCACGATGCAGGAGCGTCTTGAGCCGGGCAAGGAGTCGGCTTCACCTGTTCTGGCCGTGGTGGGCGTCGGGTTGATCGGCGGTTCCTTCGCCGCAGCATTGCGGCGCAAGGGGCGGGTCAGCAAAATATTGGGCGTGGGGCGTAATCGGCGGTCGCTTCAGGAAGCCGTCGACCTCGGGCTCATAGATGCCGCCATTTCCCTGGAAGAAGCAGCTCGGGAAGCAGACGTAATCATGCTGGCGGTGCCAGTGGGCACGACGCATTCCGTATTGGCGGCCATGCTTCCACACTTGGGCGAAGACACCATCATCACCGATGCAGGCAGCACCAAGGTGAGTGTGGTGGAGGCTGCAAGGGCAGCGTTGGGCGAACGGGTGGGGCAGTTCGTACCCGGCCACCCCATAGCGGGTGCGGAGAAAACCGGCCCTTCTGCGGCTACTGCTGATCTCTACGAAGGGCGCACCGTCATTCTCACGCCCCTGGAAGAGAACAGTGCCGCGGCGCGCTTGACCATCACGCGTTTGTGGGAAGCTTGCGGGGCGCGTGTGGTGACCATGGAGCCCGACACCCACGATGTGGTTCTGGCATCCGTCAGTCACGTGCCTCATTTTCTTTCTTCGGTATTCATGTGGCAGGTGGCCACGGCAGAGAATTCCGACCTCCGTCTGGCGCTTGCCGGCAGCGGCTTCCGTGATTTCACACGTATTGCCGCCGGCTCGCCCGAAATGTGGCGTGACATCTTTCTGGCAAACAGGAACGCCATTCTGTCGGAGATCACGGAAGTGAGGCATGCGCTGGATCGTGCGGAGCAGGCCTTGCTGGAAGGAAACGGGGAAAAATTGCATGATTTCCTGGAGCGAGCTGCGCTGGCGCGCCGCTTCTGGGGCAGCCGGAGTGGACTCAAATGACGAATCGACCAGAGCGACTGGTTCTGAACCCTGCTGTGAGCGCGGAGGGCGCCATCAGCCTGCCTGGCTCCAAGAGCATTTCCAATCGGGCATTGTTGCTGGCGGCACTGTCGCAGGGCTGCACACGTCTACATGGCCTGTTGAATTCCGACGACACCAGTGTCATGTTGGGTGCGTTGCGGGCACTGGGAATCAACCTGAAGGAAACGGATGATTTCGTGGTGGTGGAAGGTGCTCGTCATTTTCCTGTTGAACAGGCCGAACTCTTCATGGGTAACGCCGGAACGGCGATCCGTCCCCTGACGGCAGCACTGGCCCTGCAGGGTGGCGATTACACCCTTTCCGGGGTGCCGCGCATGCATGAGCGTCCCATAGGCGACCTTGTCGATGCGTTGCGTATGCTCGGGGCGAACGTGGAGTATCTCGGCAATGCCGGTTATCCGCCGCTGCGCATTGGCCGGGGTGACCCGCAGGTGGGTCGCCCCGTGAGGGTTAAGGGCAATGTGTCCAGCCAGTTTCTGACCGCCTTGCTGATGGCCGCTCCGCTGTTGGCCAGCGAAGCGGCCAGTGACGTGGTCATCGAGGTCGACGGCGAACTCATTTCGCAACCCTACATACAGATCACTCTGAACATGATGGCGCGCTTTGGCGTCAAGGTTCACCAGGAAGGCTGGCAGCGTTTCATCATCCCGGCCGGTGCGTCCTACCGTGCGCCGGGCGATTACCTCATTGAAGGCGACGCGTCTTCAGCCTCCTATTTCATGGCGCTGGGCGCAATAGGGGGAGGGCCGGTGCAGATACGCGGTGCCGGCGCCGAGAGCATTCAGGGTGACATGGGCTTTGCCCAAGTGGTGAAAGATATGGGGGCCCAGGTCACGCTGCATGCCAACGCTGTGGCAGTGTCGGGTGTCAAGGTTGCCAATGGTGAAAAGCTGCGCGCCTTTGACCGAGACTTCAACCTGATTCCGGATGCCGCGATGACGGCTGCGGTGCTGGGCCTATATGCGGACGGCCCCTGTCTGTTGCGTAACATCGGCAGCTGGCGGGTCAAGGAGACAGACCGCATCGACGCCATGCATGCGGAATTGAGCAAGCTCGGCGCCAGGGTGGAGTCCGGGCCGGACTGGCTGAAGGTATACCCTCTGCAGCCGGGTGCATGGCGCGCCGCCGAGATCGGAACCTATGATGATCACCGCATGGCGATGTGTTTCTCTCTCGCCGCGTTCGGGGGAGTGCCGGTCACCATTCTGGACCCTGCCTGCGTTGGCAAGACTTTCCCGGAATATTTCTCCGTCTACTCCAGCCTGGTGCAACATGAAAAGTCGTGAAGATTCCGAGAGCCGCGTTCCCGTAATTACTATCGATGGCCCGACGGCCTCCGGCAAGGGTACGATCGCCAGCCGGGTCGCTGAGCATCTGGGTTGGGCAACGCTGGATAGCGGTGCCCTCTACCGCCTGACGGCCTTGGGTGTACTTCAGGACGGCGCCAATGCCGAAGACGTTGAGTCGGTTGCCAAGGTCGCACGGGAACTGGACGTGCGCTTCGCTGGTGACTCCATCTTCCTGAAGGGGGAGGACGTGTCCCTGCGTATTCGGCAGGAAGACATAGGCAATCTCGCCTCGCGCGTAGCCGTATATCCGGAAGTTCGCGAAGCACTGCTGGAACGCCAGCGCGCTTTCCGTCAGCCCCCAGGCCTGGTTGCCGATGGGCGTGACATGGGCACAGTTGTCTTCCCGGACGCCCCACTCAAGATCTTTCTTGTCGCGGCGGTTGAGGCGCGCGCCGAACGGCGCTATAAGCAGTTGAAGGAAAAGGGGTTTTCTGTTAACCTAACCGACCTTCTGGAAGATATGCGCGCGCGCGACCAACGCGACGCCAGCCGAGCCAGTGCGCCACTGGTTGCGGCGCCTGATGCAATTACCATTGATTCTTCAGGGCTTAGCATTGACCAGACGGTACAGGCGGTGCTCGATCATTGGTCGACTCGCCAAGGTTGAAGCGGTTCGCAATCTGCGAGCTGAAACGTTTTTGCAAGGTGTCTTGTGGGGCGCCAAACGGGCGTGAGCCCGCCTCCAAGGCGTTTTTTGTCAACTCCACTGGGGTATCCCGGTGTGTTTTTACCGGCCATCCTGGCCAATGGATCACTTAATGTCCACCATCAATCTCGAAGCCGCGCTGGGCGGCGAAAGCTTTGCCGATCTGTTCAACGAGACCATCAAGAACCAGGACATGAAGTCCGGTGAGGTGATCTCGGCTGAAGTAGTTCGCATCGATCACAACTTTGTCGTTGTCAATGCCGGTCTGAAGTCCGAAGCCTTGATCCCCATCGAGGAGTTCCTGAACGATCAGGGCGAACTCGAAGTCAAGGAAGGCGACTTTGTTTCCGTTGCCATCGATTCTCTGGAGAACGGCTACGGCGACACCATCCTGTCGCGTGATCGCGCAAAGCGTCTGTCTGCATGGCTGCAGCTCGAGCAGGCCCTGGAATCCGGCGAACTGGTCACCGGCACCATCACCGGCAAGGTGAAGGGCGGCCTGACTGTCATGACCAACGCCATTCGCGCGTTCCTGCCCGGCTCGCTGGTGGATCTGCGCCCCGTCAAGGACACCACTCCTTACGAAGGCAAGACCCTCGAATTCAAGGTCATCAAGCTCGACCGCAAGCGCAATAACGTCGTGCTGTCGCGCCGTGCAGTGCTGGAAGCCAACATGGGCGAAGAGCGCGAAAAGCTGCTCGAAACCCTGCACGAAGGTGCGATCGTCAAGGGCGTCGTCAAGAACATCACCGACTACGGTGCATTCATCGACCTGGGCGGCATCGACGGCCTGCTGCACATCACCGACATGGCCTGGCGCCGTGTTCGCCATCCTTCCGAAGTTCTGCAAGTTGGTCAGGACATCGAAGCCAAGGTCCTTAAGTTCGACCAGGAAAAGAGCCGTGTCTCCCTGGGCGTCAAGCAGCTTGGCGAAGATCCCTGGATCGGTCTGGCACGTCGTTACCCGCAGGGCACCCGCCTGTTCGGCAAGGTCACCAACCTGACCGACTACGGTGCATTTGTTGAAGTCGAAGACGGCATCGAAGGTCTGGTGCACGTTTCCGAAATGGACTGGACCAACAAGAATGTCGACCCGCGCAAGGTAGTGACCCTGGGCGAAGAAGTCGAAGTCATGGTCCTGGAAATCGACGAAGACCGTCGTCGTATCTCCCTGGGCATGAAGCAGTGCCGTCCCAACCCCTGGGAAGAGTTCTCGATCAACTTCAAGCGTGGTGACAAGGTTCGCGGCGCCATCAAGTCGATCACTGATTTCGGCGTATTTGTGGGTCTGCCTGGCGGCATCGACGGCCTGGTGCACCTGTCCGACCTTTCCTGGAGCGAATCCGGCGAGGAAGCCGTTCGCAACTACAAGAAGGGCGACGAGATCGAAGCCGTTGTTCTGGCCATCGATACCGAGAAAGAGCGCATCTCTCTGGGCGTCAAGCAACTGGAAGGCGACCCCTTCAACAACTACGTTGCCACCTACGATAAGGGCAGCGTTGTTCAGGGCGTGGTGAAGTCGGTTGAGCCCAAGGGCGCCGTCGTCACTCTGTCCGTTGATGTTGAAGGCTACCTGCGTGCCTCGGAAATCTCCGCCGGCCGTGTGGAAGATGCAACCACCGTTCTGAACGTTGGCGACGAAATCGAAGCCATGATTGTGAACGTTGACCGCAAGGCACGTTCCATCCAGCTGTCGGTCAAGGCTCGTGAGAACGCCGAAACGGCAAGCACCATTCAGCGCATGTCCGAAGCCAGTGCCTCCTCCGGCACCACCAATCTTGGTGCGCTGCTGAAGGCCAAGCTTGACCAGGCTCGCGACGACGGTTAATGGCGTGACCAAGTCTGAGTTGATTGCGATACTCGCGGGCCGCTACCCGCAGCTCGCGGTTCGCGATACGGACATTGCTGTCAAGACCATGCTCGAGGCCATGACTCAGGCCCTGGTCTCGGGCCAACGTATCGAGATTCGCGGCTTCGGCAGCTTCTCACTGTCGGCGCGTTCCCCGCGTATCGGGCGCAACCCGAAATCCGGGGAAAAAGTGATGGTGCCTGGAAAGCACGTACCTCACTTCAAAGCCGGCAAGGAACTGCGTGAGCGGGTCGATTCTGCGGCACGACAGAGGTCGTCCGAAGAATCGGCTGAAAGCTCAGATTACGATCGCGATACGATCAACTATTGACGCAGTCAGTCTCGCGTAGTCCAAAGCCCCCGTTCCCCATTCTCCGGCGTTGAGCCGATTTCGGGGCCGGGGGCTTTCTTTTCCTCGTACAATTGTGGAATTCTGCATTCCTGGAGTGTCACATGCGGTATCTGGTATGGATTCTGCGACTGGTTGTGTTTGTCGTCGTGCTGCTGTTCGCTCTCAAGAACACGGGTCCGGTCGACGTCAACTTCTTCGCCGATTATGTCGTCACCGATGTACCGCTGATAGTCGTCATGTTGGCGGTTTTCGTCCTCGGAGCCTTGTTCGGGTTGCTGATCACTGCGCCGACCATAATTCGCCGTCGCCGAGAGGCCGCGCGTCTGCGTCGCGAACTCGCGCGGTTGGAGGAAAAAGCGCGCCAGCCGGTACAGCCTCAAGAGGCTGCGGTCGCACCTGAAACGGTTGCACCCCTCGCTCCGCTTTAATTCGCCGCCACCCAAGAGAGGTCGTACGTGGATTTTCAACCGTGGTGGCTCATATTTGTGCCGCTTCTCTTTGCCCTTGGCTGGATTGCTGCCAGGGTGGATTTCCGGCAAATGCTGTCCGAAACCCGTTCCCTGCCGAAATCCTATTTCAAGGGGCTGAACTTTCTGCTCAATGAAGAGCCGGATCGCGCCATCGATGCCTTTGTCGAGGTTGCCAAGCTCGATCCGGAAACCACAGAACTGCATTTTGCCCTGGGAAGCCTGTTTCGGCGCCGGGGTGAAATGGAACGCGCCATCCGTGTGCATCAAAGTCTGCTGTCACGATCCGATCTTGCCCAGGCAGATCGCGAAGCGGCGCAGCATGAACTGGCGCAGGATTTTCTCAAGGCCGGTATGCTGGACAGGGCAGAGCAGGCATTTGAAGCCGTGTTGGATACGCGGTTTGCAGTGCCGGCGGTCCGTGCGCTCATACGCATTTATGAGTCCGTGCATGATTGGCCACGCGCTATTGAATCCGTAAAGCGCCTGCGCGCCCTGGTGGATGAGCCCGTTCCGCAGCTTGTTCACTACCATTGCGAAATTGCCGCTGCGGCCATGGCCACCAAGCCCCCACTAATCGACCAAGCCGAGCAGGCTCTGGACGCAGCGGACAATGCAGCCCGAGAATTGCGCAAGGGCAATGGCAGTGTCGCTTCTGAAGTACGCATAGCCATATTGCGGGCAAAACTGGCTGCCCTGCAGGGAAGCTCGGAAGGTGAGCGCAAGTATCTGGTTGCTGTGCTGGACATCGCTCCCGCGTATGCCAGTCTGGTTGCGGCCGAAGTGCTCGAATGCTATCGCAAACTGGGGCAGGCCGCTGAAGGTCTGGAGCTGTTGCGGGAACATTACGCTCGCCACCCTTCGCTGGACGTCTTCAATGTTGTTTTCCGGGAAATCCGCAGTCAGCAGGGGTACAGGCCTGCCTGGGCTTTCGCCCGCGAAGCCCTCAGGGCACAGCCTTCTTTGCTGGGCCTGGATCGTTTGCTTGAGGTGGAACTGGCGGAAGGGGAAAATCGCCCCCTGGATTACGCAGCCCTGGAAAGCAATGCCGGGCAAGCCGGACAGGGGGAAGCTCACGCCTTGCCTTCAGCGGTGCTGGAAATTGCTGCTGGTGCCGATTTCAGCCTGCTGCGCTCCATCATTCATCGTCACACCCAGCGTCTTGACCGTTACGCCTGCCAGACATGCGGATTTGAAGCCCGACATTTCTACTGGCAATGTCCAGGCTGCAATTCCTGGGAAACCTATCAACCCCGACGCCTGGAAGAAATTAGGCAATGAATTTTCCGGTTGAGCGCGCTCGCGCCGTAAAAATATTGGTGATTGGCGATGTCATGCTGGACCGTTACTGGTTCGGCGAAGTGGATCGCATCTCGCCCGAAGCTCCCGTCCCCGTGGTCAAGGTCGCTCGCGAGGAAGATCGGCTTGGCGGTGCCGCCAACGTGGCGCGCAATATTGTTGCCCTGGGTGCACATGCTTCACTCATGGGGCTAGTGGGTCAGGACGAGGCCGGTGAGCGTGTGGCCGAACTGGCTCAGGAGGAGGGCATTCAGGCACGGCTGGTTGTCGACACGACCATGCCGACCACGCTGAAGATGCGGGTCATGGGCAGGCAGCAGCAGCTGCTTCGGGTCGATTTCGAGGAACTTCCTGCAGACGGCGGCCTGGAATCGCTGATGAGGGAAATGCTCGAAGTCATCGCTTCTTACGATGTGGTTGTGCTGTCTGATTACGCGAAAGGTTGCCTTACGCGTGTGGAAGAGCTTATTGCTGCGTGCAGGCAGGCGGGTGTGCCGGTTCTGGTCGACCCCAAGGGTCACGATTATTCCCGCTATACCGGTGCCACCATCATTACGCCCAACCGACTGGAAATGTCGCAGGCCGTCGGAGCGTGGAAGGACGAAGCCGACCTC
>JAJUFI010000166.1 GCA_029263795.1 Alcaligenaceae bacterium | reverse complement strand
GGGACACGCCCATTGCGCCTGTGAAGTGAGCGGTGCAGCAATGCCGCCAGCAGCAGGAACCCACCGAAGCGACTCATTCCGGCTCGATGCCGGGGTGGGCGCAGTAGGAATCCCCCAACTTTAGGCGGGGGAGGATGTCAAAGGCCCGACCCTGTAAGTTCTGACAGGAGCCATACTGGAAAGGACGTGGCAGAATGTCCTCCTGAGCTGATTCGAACAGGAGGAGTCATGGTCAAGCCAGGAGTCGGGCTTATTGACGAGGCCCGTTACTCGAAGCTCACGCCACGTGAACGCGATGTCATGGCGTACGTGGCAAGGGGCAAGCCGAACAAGATCATCGCCGCCGAACTGGGCGTGTCACAACGCACCATAGAAGCGCATCGCGCCCGCATCTTCCAGAAGCTGCGGGTGCGCAATGCCGTGGAACTCGCGCACCGCTTGCTGGGGTCGGAAGACTATCTCGGTCACGATGTGCGCCGCGAATTGCCGCCGCATTGCGCTCGCTGCGAAGGGCGGTGGTACCGCGGCACACATTAGTTGCAGCTGATGGCCGGCCTGTCCTTAAGTTCATCGATGGGGTCCAGGTCGGCCTGGCGGCTCAGCCGGTGCTCGAGCACCGGTGTTTCCCCATTCAGCATGTTCACCCGCAGGGAATTGTCATTCACGAAGCTCAGGTCTGCCAGGGTGGACTCACGGTTCTGCTGCAGCAAGGCGATACGCAGGGGGCGGTCACCGATGACATCCCAACAGCCTTGGCCGGTAAGGGTCTGACGCACCTGGTTGCCGACCAGCAACTGTGTACGTGAGCGCCATTCCCCGCTGGGGGCGAGGGTGACAGTGAAGCGAGCGGCTTCGCAAGTCATGCCCGAGGGGCAGGGCACGGTTCCCAGGAATGAGCGGGGCTCAGCCAAGGGGCGCGGTGCGGCCGCAGCCGCCATGGGAGTGCTCTCTGCCCCGGGTGCTGCTGCACGTTCGACGGGCGCCGGGCCAGTGCTGCCGAAACCAAGCTGTATCTGAGACGCCGCGCGGGGGCGGTCACCCATTACGTGGTCGCGCGCGTCGGTCTGCGTGTTCTCGCGAGAGGTGTCGTACCGCAGGGCACTTTCTTCGGGCGTGGCACAGGCGGCCAGCAGGCCGAGCAGGGCAAGTGCGCCCAGTGTCCTGATGGAAGATCGGGAGGCGAGTGTAGGCATGGTGAAATTCCGTGGAAAATTCTGTGATTCATTCTACGCATTTCCGCCGCGATTGGGGTGGCGTTGATGCAGGCTGTTCTGCTCAGGGCGGCAGCCGTCCTGCCCATGGCGGCCATGCTGGGGGCGTATTGCGCGGCCTTGGCGCAGCAGTATTCTTTGGCCGTTTCACGGGGCGCTGCGGTGGATGGCAGCACTCTTTTGTTGTCCGCCCGCCGGGCGCTGGGCTGCCGGGGGCGTCCGAGCCTGATCACGCTTCTTTCAGCCGGTCTGTCGGCCCTGGCTGCCCTGCCCGTGGTTCTGGAGCCTTCTCTGACGGCGGCGGTGCGTTTCGGCGCATGCACTGCATTGTTGGCACTGGGGCTGGTGGATGCGCGTTGCGGCTTGCTGCCTGACGCGCTGACATTGCCGCTGATGTGGGCCGGTTTGCTGGCTGCGTGGGCGGGCCAGGGCGTGGCGCTGGAAGATGCTGTCGCTGGTGCTGCCCTCGGCTATGGCGGCCTGCGTCTGGTTGACCTGTTTTACCACCTCTGGCGCGGCCGGTCGGGCGTGGGCGGCGGCGACATGAAGCTGCTGGCCGCCGTCGGTGCCTGGGCGGGGTGGGCGCCGCTGGCTGGTGTGTTGCTGGCCGCTTCACTGGGCGGCGTGATGGTTGCTCTGCTGGCAAGGCTGAAGGGTACCAGGGTGGAGTCGCTGGCTTTCGGGCCTTTCATTTGCATACCTTCTGCGGCTGTGATCATGCTGGACACTGATGTACAGTACCTTTTTATTTGAGCAGGGTTTTCCGGATGATGTTCAAGGTTGGTCTGACAGGGGGCATTGGGTCGGGCAAGAGCAAGGTTGCCGACATGCTGGGCAGCTGGGGTGCCGCCATTGTCGATACTGACGTCATTGCACATGATCTCACCGCACCCGGGGGAGCGGCCATCGAACCCATCCGCCAGGCTTTCGGCCCGGACGTCATTGCCGAAAATGGCGCGCTGGACAGGCCGTATGTGCGAGACCTGGTGTTCCGCAGCTCCGAAGCGCGCCGGCGTCTGGAATCCATCCTTCATCCCATGATCCGTGCTGAAACCGAGGCGCGGGCGCGGGTTGCGCAGGGCTGTTACGTGGTGTTCGTCGTGCCCCTTTTGGTGGAGTCCGGCAAGTGGCACGGGGAGCTTGACCGTGTGTGCGTGGTGGACTGCGACCCGGACACCCAGGTCGCCCGTGTGCAGGCCCGCAGCGGGCTGACGCGGGAAGTTATTGAGCGTATCATGTCGGCACAGGCGACGCGCGAGGCGCGCCTTGCGCTCGCCGACGACGTCATCATCAACGGCAGGGAAACCTCTCTGGAAGATCTGGTGCAGAGTGTCCGGGCGCTGCATGACAGTTGGTGCGCACAAGCGCAGCAGCAACCGGCAACATCCGAACAGACGCTGCGGTAAAGGTTATAGGTCGCGTGATTCTTTACGAATATCCATGTAACGAACGCATCCGTTCTCTTCTCAGAGTCGAACATCTGTTCGACCGGCTTTTCTTCTTCGCGGACGGCGAAGATGTCCGTCACCACCAGATTAGTCTCGCCACGCTTTTCGAACTGCTGGACATTTCCGAACGCAGCGACTTGCGTGGCGCCATCGTGCAAGATCTTGAACGTCAGCGCGGAGCGCTGGCTGCGCTGCGCCAGCACCCTGGGGTGGATGAAAACCGTCTGAACGCCATGCTGGATGAAATTCAGTCGGTCTACGCCGAACTTGGTGCGCAGGGCAGGGTGGGGCAGAATCTTCGCGACAATGAATGGCTGGCCAGCCTGCGTGGCCGGCTGGCCGTGCCCGGCGGCTCGTCCCCTGTGGACATGCCCTCGTTCTTTTCCTGGCAGTTGAAGAGCTTCGAAGAGCGCTGCCGTGATCTGCACGAATGGATCGCTCCCTTCATGCCTCTGTATCGGGGCTTGGCGCTGATACTGCGCCTGCTGCGCGATGCCGGCGACGCCCGTGACATGGTTGCACGCGACGGCGCTTATCAGGAAATGCTGAGCGGCAAGACGTATCAGCTGTTGCGCGTGTGGGTGGACGAATCCCGCCGCGTCTTCCCGGAAATGAGTGCCAACAAGTATCTGATCTGGGTACGCTTCGCGGCACAGGGGGAAGATCTCAAGCCACAGCCCGTGGGTGTCGACATCCCGTTCCGCCTGGCTTGCTGCCAGCTTTGATCGGCACATTTCCCAACCGCATTCACCTGCGTTGCCACAATAGGGCGTCGCGCCACGCTCGGAGCTCATTTGCCGCGGTGTGCTCTGCCTGAGCAAATTCCTGTTGCGTTTCGTTTCTGGCGGGCGTCTGCCCGTGCGAACTGTCGGCGTCCTGCGCGACAATGGCGGCTGTTGTCGTAAGCCGAGGAATGTTCATGTCGTTTCAAGAACCCGTTTCAACGGGCAGACGCGGCGGGCGCGCGCTGATCTGGTTGATTGTGCTGTGTGTGGGCGCTGCTGCCGCCTGGTGGTATTTCGCGGGCCGCAATGCGGGCGGTCCTGCCACATCTGCGCCACCTGCGATGGGGCGCGGCTCTGGTGGCGCTGCAATGCGCAGCATGGCTGTCCCCGTGCGGCTGGCAACGGCGCAGGAGCAGATACTCAACCACACGCTCAGGGCCATAGGTACTGTTACTGCCTTCAACACAGTGGTGGTGCGCAGCCGGGTCAGCGGTGAGCTGCAGGAGCTGAATTTTCAGGAAGGCCAACGGGTGGAAGCGGGCGATCTGCTCGCGCGCATAGACCCGCGCGAATTCCAGGTTGCCCTGGACCAGGCCCGGGGTCAGCATCAGCAGAACGAAGCCCAGTTACAGAGTGCGCGCAAGGATCTGGAACGCTATCGCCTGTTGTTCAAGCAGAATTCCATTGCCCGTCAGCAGGTCGAGCAGCAGGAAGCGCTGGTCAAGCAGCTGGAAGGTGCGCGCATCAGCAACCAGGCGGCCATTGACAACGCCGAATTGCAACTGAGTTACACCGAAATCAGGGCGCCCATTTCCGGGCGGCTGGGCTTGCGCAAGGTGGATCAAGGCAATTACATCACCGCCTCGGATACGGAAGGGCTGGTCACCATCACCCAGACTCAACCGATTTCGGTGGAGTTCACCTTGCCGCAGGTGGAAGTGGCGGATGTACTGGCCCAGTTGCGGACGGGCAATCGCTTGCAAGCTGTGCTTTACGACCAGAACGATGTGCATGAGCTTGCCCGTGGCGAGCTCATGTCGGTGGATAACCAGATCGATGTGAGCACCGGTACTCTGCGGCTCAAGGCCCGCTTTGCCAACGAGGACGAGCGCCTCTTTCCCAACCAGTTCGTGAACCTGCGTCTGCTGGTTTCCAGCGAGCGCACCTTGGCGGTGCCCACGGCTGCTGTCCAGGTGGGTTCCATCGGCAACTTCGTCTATGTGGTGGATGCGGAAAACAAGGTCCAGATCCGGCGCATCGTTACGGGCCGGGTGGATGGTGCGTGGACGGCTGTGAAGGAAGGCCTGCAGGCAGGTGAACGCGTGGTGGTGGAAGGTACCGACCGCCTGCGCGAAGGTGGGGTGGTGGACGTGGTGAGCGTTGACGGCAAGGAGTTGGCTGCTGCGGCGCCAGGGCGCCAGCGCACCCCCCGCGCAGCTGCCGCACATTGAGGGCCGCCAGTGAACCTGTCACGCATCTTCATTCTGCGCCCAGTGGCCACCACCTTGGCTATGGTCGCCTTGTTGCTTTCCGGGCTGCTGGCCTACCGCCTGCTGCCGGTTTCGGCATTGCCACAGGTTGATTACCCGACCATACAGGTCAGTACGCTTTACCCGGGGGCCAGCCCGGACGTCATGACGGCGCTGGTGACTTCACCTCTGGAGAGGCAGTTCGGCCAGGTGGCGGGTCTGACGCAGATGACGTCTTCCAGTTCCGGGGGGTCATCCGTCATCACCCTTCAGTTCGACCTGGATCTGCCCATGGATGTGGCGGAGCAGGAGGTGCAGGCGGCCATCAATGCTGCGTCCAACCTGCTGCCCAATGACCTGCCGGCCCCGCCGGTCTACAACAAAGT
>JAJUFI010000104.1 GCA_029263795.1 Alcaligenaceae bacterium | reverse complement strand
ACGCCTGACCAATACGGCGTCTATGCGGATGTGGCTCGCCGCTATGGTTTTCTGGTTTCCTGCGGCTCCGACTTTCATGGGCCGCGCGAGAGCCGTATGGATCTTGGGCAGCTGCCCCCGCTGCCCTCAGACCTGACCCCGGTCTGGCACGATTGGCATTGAGAGCATTTCAGTATGAGCAAGGCATTTGTCAAGGAAGACAACCAGCAGGATGACGACCTCGATGTAGACGCGTCCCCGCTTCCTGCCGGGACAAAAAATTACATCACGCGGGAAGGCTATGCCCGCTTGCGCGCCGAACTGGAACACCTGATGAACGTGGAACGTCCCGATGTGGTCCAGACTGTGTCGTGGGCCGCGTCCAACGGCGACCGTTCCGAGAACGGCGATTACTTGTACGGTAAGAAGCGGCTGCGTGAAATCGACCGCCGCATCCGATTTCTCACACGCCGGCTGGAAATTGCCGAAGTGGTGGACCCGGCGGCTCAACCCAATCGCGACCAGGTATTCTTCGGCGCAACTGTCGTCTATTCGGATTCCTCCGGCGAAGAGTTCCGTGTGACCATTGTGGGGGTGGATGAAGCGGAACCCCTGCAGGGTCGAATCAGCTGGATATCCCCCGTGGCCCGCGCTCTGCTCAAGGCGCGCGAAGGCGATACTGTCGTGCTGCGCACACCAGGCGGGGTGGAGGAACTGGACATTCTCGAAGTGCATTACCCGCAAGCCTGAGCACACGCAACAGCGGTGTGCGCGCCTCGGCCCATGACTTTCCCCGGGAAGGGTAAAATGCCAGGTTCAGTCCACCCTTGCGCGCACTCCGTACACAGTGAACTCCATTCTGCATTTCCCCGGCTCGGCCGTTCTGTCCCCGTTCCGTCGTGAACAACTCCTCAAACGCTTTGCGGCCCTTGGTCTGCCTGTGGCAGATATTTCCGGCCAGTACGAGCATTATGTCTGGCTCGATTCGTCGCTTGACGAAGCCGGTCGCAGCCAGCTAGAGCGCCTGCTAGACTACGGCACACCGCTGGAAACAAAAGCGGAAGGCCGCAATGGCCTGATCCTGCGCGTGTTTCCGCGGTTCGGAACAGTGTCGCCCTGGGCCAGCAAGGCCACCGACATTGCTCACAACTGTGGTCTGGCTGCCGTGCGCCGCATTGAGCGCGGCATTCGCTACGTAATCACTCCCGAGCGCGGCTTGCTGGGCAGCAGATCGCTGACAGAAGAACAATTTCAGCAGCTCGCCGGCGTCCTGCACGACCGCATGACGGAAACCGTCACCGACGCCTCCTTCGACGGTCAAGCGCTGTTCGCCTCGCTGCCGGGCAAGCCCACCGTGGCCATCCCCGTGCTGAAGCAGGGACGCCAGGCGTTGGTGGATGCCAACGTATCGCTGGGTCTTGCGCTTTCGGAAGACGAAATCGACTACCTGACGGATGCCTTCAATGGCCTGGGGCGTGACCCTACTGATGTCGAACTCATGATGTTCGCACAGGCCAACAGCGAGCACTGCCGCCACAAGATTTTCAATGCCAGCTGGGTCATAGACGGCCAGCCGCAGTCCGAAACCCTTTTCGGCATGATCCGCGCCACGCACGCCGCGCAGCCCAAGGGTACGGTGGTGGCCTATTCCGATAACGCAGCCATCATGGAAGGTGGCCCCGCCACTCTGTTCCACGCCGGCGCAGCCGACAGCAACGGCCGCTACGGCCACCACCAGGCTGTTGTTCATACGCTGATGAAGGTGGAAACGCACAACCACCCCACAGCCATTGCGCCTTTCCCAGGCGCTTCGACAGGCTCCGGCGGGGAAATCCGTGACGAAGGAGCCACAGGCCGCGGCTCCAAGCCCAAGGCTGGCCTTGCGGGCTTCACGGTTTCCAACCTGCGCTTCGAAGATGCGCTCGAACCGTGGGAAGACCGTCCCCATGGTGCGCCTGGCCGCATCGCCACACCGCTGGACATCATGATCGAAGGCCCCATCGGTGCGGCTGCCTTCAATAACGAATACGGGCGCCCCAATGTGCTGGGCTATTTCCGTACTTTCGAACAACATGCTGCCGGTCGCCGCTGGGGCTATCACAAGCCCATTATGATCGCGGGCGGACTGGGCGCCATTGACGCCCGCCTCACGCATAAAGACCCGCTGCCTCCGGGCGCCTTGCTCATCCAGTTGGGCGGGCCAGGAATGCGTATCGGCATGGGTGGCGGTGCTGCTTCCAGCATGAGCGTCGGTACCAACACTGCCGAACTCGACTTTGATTCGGTTCAGCGCGGCAACCCCGAGATTCAGCGCCGTGCCCAGGAAGTCATTGACCGTTGCTGGCAGCAGGGTGAACAGAACCCCATCATTGCCATCCACGACGTGGGTGCGGGTGGTCTGTCAAACGCCTTCCCGGAACTAGTGAATGACGCCGGTCGCGGCGCCATCTTCGAACTGCAGCAGGTCCATCTGGAAGAGTCCGGCCTGTCGGCAGCGGAAATTTGGAGCAATGAATCGCAGGAGCGCTACGTCCTGGCGATTCATCCCAATGATCTCGAACGCTTCGATGCCATCGCCAAGCGCGAACGCTGCCCGTACGCAGTGGTCGGTGTCGCCACTGAAGAGCGCCAGCTGCGTGTCACGTACGGTGAAGGGCTGCCAGGTGTGGCCGAGGTGGTCACGCCGCGTCGCGCCGATGAGTTGCGCCCAGTGGATGTGCCAATCGACGTCATCCTGGGCAAGCCTCCCCGCATGACCCGCGACGTCACGCGCGAAAAACTGGAAGGCACCCCATTCGATGTCGTGGGCATTGAACTGGGCGAGGCCATTGAACGTGTGCTGCGTCACCCAACGGTGGCGAGCAAGAACTTCCTTATCACCATCGGCGACCGCAGCGTGGGCGGCCTGGTGAGCCGCGACCAAATGGTCGGCCCCTGGCAAATTCCGGTGGCGGACTGTGCAGTCACACTCGCTGACTACGAAAGTGTCCGTGGCGAAGCCATGTCCATGGGTGAACGCACCCCCCTGGCGGTGCTGGATGCCCCTGCGGCCAGCCGTATGGCCATTGCTGAAGCGCTCACCAACCTGGTTGCTGCCGACGTTCGCAGCCTGCACGACATCAAGCTGTCCGCGAACTGGATGGCGGCATGCGGCACCCCCGGTCAGGATGCCGCCCTGTACGAAGCAGTTTTGGCTGCCAGCCAATGGTGTCAGGCACTTGGCCTGTCCATTCCCGTGGGCAAGGATTCCCTTTCCATGCGCACAACCTGGGAGGAAAACGGTGAGCAGCGCGATGTGATCGCACCCGTTTCCCTCATCGTCAGTGCCTTTGCACCGGTGGGCGACGTGCGTCGCACACTCACTCCCCAGCTGCGCACCGATTGCGGCGACACCACCCTGATCTTCATTGACCTGGGCGCAGGCCGCCAGCGGCTGGCGGGTTCCGTGCTTGCACAGGTATTCGGTGCCGTCGGTACGCAAGTCCCCGACATTGACGATGCGGAAATGCTCAAGGCCTTCTTCGCCATCGTTAGGGAACTGGCTGCAGAGGGCAAAGTGCTGGCCTATCACGACCGTTCAGACGGCGGCCTGCTGGCGACGGTCTGCGAAATGGCTTTTGCCGGCCATGTGGGTGTGTCGGTGAACCTCGATATGCTCACACTCGACCCGCATGCGGAAGACTGGGGCGACTACAAAATTCGCCCGGAACAGGTCAAGGTACAGCGAGACGAACGTACGCTGCATGCGCTCTTCAATGAAGAGGCCGGTGCAGTACTGCAGGTTCGCCGCAGCGACCGCGACGAAATCCTGCGTCGTCTGCGCGACGTGGGGCTTTCACGCCACAGCTATGTGCTGGGTTCGCTCAACCAGGTGGACGAAGTGCAGGTCTTCCGCGATGGCCAGTGCATTTACCAGCGCCCCCGCGCTGAGCTTGGCCAGCAGTGGGCGGAAGTCAGCCGCCGCATCATGGCGCTGCGCGACAACCCCGAGTGCGCCCAGGCGGAATTCGACCTCTGGAAAGACGCTTGCGACCCGGGCATGCAGGTGCGGGTGGCCTTCGACCCCCAGGAAGACATCGCAGCACCCTTCATTGCCAGCGGCAAGCGTCCGCGCGTTGCCATTCTGCGCGAGCAGGGCTGCAACAGCCAGGTGGAGATGGCCTGGGCATTCGACCGAGCTGGTTTCGAGGCCCTGGACGTGCACATGACCGACCTCATTTCAGGCCGTACCCGTCTGGACGACGTGCAGGGCCTGGTGGCCGTCGGCGGCTTCAGCTACGGCGACGTTCTTGGCGCCGGTGAAGGCTGGGCACGCAGCATCCGTTTCAACAATATGCTGGCCGACCAGTTTGCCGCCTTCTTCGGCCGTGGCGACACCTTCGCCCTGGGTGTCTGCAACGGTTGCCAGATGATGGCTGCGCTGGCATCCATGATTCCCGGCGCCGAACATTGGCCGCGCTTCACCCGCAAC
The DNA here is from genome assembly GCA_029263795.1 of Alcaligenaceae bacterium. Taxonomy (GTDB): domain Bacteria; phylum Pseudomonadota; class Gammaproteobacteria; order Burkholderiales; family Burkholderiaceae_B; genus Yanghanlia. The sequence continues at coordinate 5,092 of JAJUFI010000104.1, read as the reverse complement.
GTATCCGAAAAGTACGAAGCGCGCCTCTCGCTGGTGGAAATCCCCGAGTCGCCCTCCATCTTCATGCAGGGCATGGCCGGAACCATTGTGCCGGTCGCTGTCGCGCACGGTGAAGGCTATGCGAACTTCCAGCGGCAAGGGAATGCCACCCAGGCGATCGCCGCGCTGCGGTATGTGGACAATCACGGTCGGCCCACCGAGCAATACCCGTACAACCCGAACGGCAGCCCCGGCGGGCTCACGGGCGTCACGACGGCGGACGGCCGCTTCACGGTGATGATGCCTCACCCCGAACGTGTCACCCGTAACGTCATGATGTCCTGGGCACCGGAGCGCTGGAGCGCAGCCGACCAGGGCGGGGCAGACCAGCCGCACGGGGGCTTCACGCCCTGGATGCGAATGTTCCGCAATGCCCGCGTGTGGGTGGGCTGATGGCCCACCGCACGTTATAATCGATCTTTGCCCGGAGCTTGTACATGCGCCTTATCAAGAAAGCACTAACGTTCGACGACGTCCTGTTGGTGCCAGCTTATTCGGACATCCTCCCGCGCGACACGAACCTCAGCACCCGTTTTACGCGCGACATCACTCTCAACATTCCGCTGGTCTCCGCCGCCATGGACACCGTGACGGAAGCCGGTCTGGCCATCGCCATGGCCCAGGAAGGGGGGATTGGCGTCATTCACAAGAACATGTCGGCCGACGCCCAGGCCCGTGAAGTCTCACGGGTCAAGCGTCACGAGTTCGGTATCGTTATCGACCCGATCACCGTTACGCCCGACATGCGCGTGGGCGACGCCATCGCCCTCCAGCGTGAACACGGAATTTCCGGCCTGCCGGTGGTGGAGGGCGGCAAGCTGGTCGGCATCGTCACCAACCGTGACCTTCGCTTTGAAGACCGGCTGGAACTGCCCCTGCGTCAGGTCATGACGCCGCAGGAAAAGCTCGTCACCATGTCCGAGGGCGCCACGCTGGAAGAAGCACAGGCCCTGATGCACAAGCATCGCCTCGAGCGTGTGCTGATTGTCAACGACGCCTTCGAACTGCGTGGTCTGGCCACCGTTAAGGACATCGTCAAGAACACCGCGCACCCCAATGCCTGCAAGGACGCCTTCGGCCAGTTGCGAGTCGCCGCGGCTGTCGGTGTCGGCGAAGGCACGGAAGAACGCGTTGAAAAACTCGTGGCGGCCGGTGTGGATGCCATCGTTGTGGATACGGCTCACGGCCATACCAAGGGTGTTATCGAGCGTGTTCGCTGGGTCAAGCAGAACTACCCGAAGGTGCAGGTCATTGGCGGAAATATTGCCACTGGTGCGGCTGCCCGTGCGCTGGTGGAAGCGGGTGCTGACGCAGTCAAGGTCGGTATTGGCCCCGGCTCCATCTGCACCACCCGCATTGTGGCCGGTGTGGGTGTGCCCCAAATTACCGCGATTGCCGACGTTGCCGAAGCACTGGAAGGCACAGGCATCCCCCTCATCGCCGACGGCGGTATCCGTTTCTCCGGTGATATTGCCAAGGCTCTGGCTGCAGGGGCTTCGTCCTGCATGATGGGCGGCATGTTTGCCGGTACGGAAGAGGCGCCGGGTGAAGTGGTTCTCTACCAAGGTAGGTCGTACAAGTCCTACCGTGGTATGGGCAGCCTGGGTGCCATGACGGAAGGCTCGGCCGACCGCTACTTCCAAGACCCTTCCAACAACGCCGACAAGCTCGTGCCGGAAGGCATCGAAGGCCGTGTACCCTACAAGGGCAGTGTGCTGGCCATCATCTACCAGTTGGTAGGCGGCATCCGCGCCTCCATGGGTTACTGCGGTTGCGCCACTATTGAAGACATGCGCAACAAGGCGGAGTTCGTGGAAATCACTGCCGCCGGTGTGCGTGAATCTCACGTGCACGACGTTCAAATCACCAAGGAAGCGCCCAACTACCGCGCTGACTGATTAACGGCTGGTTCGGGCTTTCTGGAAGGCTTCTTGCTCCCGGGCGGAAGCCTTCTTCATTTTTGGGCGGCTATGCGGGCTTCGCCACGTATTTCGGGAAGGGCTGAACCAGCAGTACGCAGCCGGCCAGCAATATGCCACATGCAAGGTAAAGCGAGCTTTCCAGTGTCCCGCCAAAGTGTTCGTTCAGCAAACTGAACACCACAGGGCCTGCCAGTTGCCCCGCGGCGAAAGCTGCCGTCATGTTGGCCATCAGGGTACGGGCACGTGGCCCGGCGGATACCTGGGCCTGCTGCATGCCCAGCATCGTGATGACCATAAAGGTTCCCCCCACACATACCGCTGCAACGATGATGCCGGTCAAACCGGGAGCTATTGCGGGTATCACCACACCCACGGCCATCACCAACTGCGCCAACAGCCAGAGTTGGCGCAAGGACAGGCGACGCAGCAGGGCAACGGAAACAATGGTCGTCAACGCCGCAGTCAAGCCGAACAGAGGCCATGCAAGGCCGAATACCGCGTTGTTATCCAACAGGGCTTTGGCTTGGGCCGGCAGGAAGGTAGCTGGAAGAATGTAGCCAAACCCGAAAACACCGTAGCAAACGATGAGGCGGCGGAAGCCGGACCTGTGGCTGCGGGGCTGCGCCTCATGATGGCTGGGCGTTGTCACGGAAACCTTCCATAAGGGGATGGTGGCCAGCATGGCAACTGCGGCCAGAGCCCCCAGGATTTGCCAGGTCTGCCAGGAACTGATGCCACGCAGGTCGGCAAACCAGCAGACAAGGCCTGCGACGGCAATACCGCTTCCCACCCCGGAAAACACCCAGCCTGCCTGGTCGGACCTGCCCATGGCGCTCAGACGGGCCAGGCAAAGCGAAGCCGTCGCGACCAACACCCAGGCGCTGGCCATGCCGGCGATAGACCTCCAGGCTATCCAGGACGACCACGTATTGGTCCAGCCCATGAGTGCCGTAGTCAGCGCCACCACGAACAAGCCCACCCTAAGCAGCGTTGCCGCATTCCAGTGCAGGAACGACGCCGACAGTGCACCCGCGAAATACCCCAGATAATTGGCGCTAGCCAACCACCCCCCTTGCGACAGAGCAAGCCCCTGGTCACCCTGCATTAATGGCAGAATTGGAGTGAAGGCGAAACGCCCGATACCCATGGCAATAGCCAGGGCGACGAAACCGGCCCAGACCGAGGCCCGGGCGGGCAGGGTAGTGGACATACTTGCTCCTGCGAAAACCGGTGCGATACGTTACATTAACGCCTTGAATTCTTCTATCTGCACTTCACCATGCACCAGCGCATTCTCATCCTCGACTACGGCTCCCAGGTAACGCAACTGATCGCCCGCCGAATTCGCGAAATCGGCGTCTATTGCGAAATTCACCCCGGAGACGTAGATAACGCCTTCCTCGAAGCGCAAACCGGCCTGAAAGGCATCATTCTCTCAGGTAGCCACGCTTCCGCCTATCAGGAAGAAGCCCTGAAGGTGCCCGCCCGGGTTTTCGAATTGGGAGTGCCGGTACTAGGTATCTGTTATGGCATGCAAGCCATGGCACTGCAACTCGGCGGAAAGGTGGAGTGGTCCGATCACCGCGAATTCGGCTACGCCGAAGTGCGTGCACACGGCCATACACGCCTGCTCGACGGCCTGCAGGATTTCACCACTGATGAAGGCCACGGCATGCTGAAGGTGTGGATGAGCCATGGTGACAAAGTCACTGCGCTGCCACCCGGTTTCAAGCTGATGGCATCCACCCCTTCCTGCGCCATCGCAGGCATGGCCGACGAAGAACGCGGCTTCTACGGTGTGCAGTTTCACCCGGAAGTCACGCACACCACCCAGGGCGAAGCCATTTTCAACCGCTTCGTCACTGAAATCTGCGGCTGCACTCACGACTGGAACATGCCCGACTACGTGCAGGAAGCCATCGAGCAGATTCGCCAGCAAGTCGGTGACGAAGAAGTCATTCTCGGCCTGTCCGGAGGCGTGGATTCTTCAGTCGCTGCCGCGCTGATCCACAAGGCCATTGGCGACCAGCTCACCTGCGTCTTTGTTGACCACGGCCTGCTGCGCCTGAACGAAGCCCAGCAAGTGATGGACACCTTTGCCGGGCACCTGGGCGTCAAGGTCATCCATGTGGACGCCACCGAGCAGTTCATGAGCAAGCTGGAAGGCGTGACGGACCCCGAAGCCAAGCGCAAGATCATTGGCCGCGAGTTTGTAGAAGTGTTCCAGGTGGAAGCTGCCAAGCTGAAGAATGCGCGCTGGCTGGCTCAAGGCACTATTTACCCCGACGTCATCGAATCTGCCGCGTCCAAGACCGGCAAAGCGGTGGCGATCAAATCGCACCACAACGTCGGTGGCTTGCCCGAAACCTTGAACCTGAAGCTGCTCGAGCCCCTGCGTGAACTCTTCAAAGACGAAGTGCGCAAGCTGGGTGTGGCCCTGGGCCTGCCACCAGCCATGGTTTACCGCCACCCCTTCCCGGGGCCGGGTCTGGGTGTGCGAATCCTCGGTGAAGTAAAGAAGGAATATGCCGACCTGCTGCGCCGCGCCGATGCCATCTTCATCGACGAACTGCGCAACACTATCGACCATAACAGCGGCAAGAGCTGGTACGACCTCACTTCCCAGGCCTTCGCCGTCTTCCTGCCGGTGAAGTCCGTGGGCGTAATGGGCGATGGCCGTACATACGACTATGTCGTGGCACTGCGCGCCGTCCAGACTACAGACTTCATGACGGCCGACTGGGCGGAACTGCCGTACTCGCTGCTGAAGAAGGTCTCCAGCCGCATTATCAACGAGGTGCGCGGTATTAATCGTGTCACTTACGACGTTTCGAGCAAACCGCCTGCAACGATTGAGTGGGAATGATTCCACGTCCGGCAGCGGCCGGCAGGATCAGGCACCAGACACACCCAAGCCCGCGTCACTGCGGGCTTTCGCGCCGCGCCTGACAGCAGGAACTCGATGCTGTATTCGGGAAGGCTGGGCAGCTGCCAGAACACGCTGGGGATACGGGCGCTGGCCTTGGAGACGGCTTGCCGCTGAATGCCAAGGACGCTGGCGGCATCGGATTGGCTCATGCCGTACCGCAGCAGCATGACGATTTGCTTCTTGCGGTCGGTCAGCCGGGCGT
>JAJUFI010000124.1 GCA_029263795.1 Alcaligenaceae bacterium | reverse complement strand
GGTAAAGATATTTTCTTTTTTGGTTCGCTGCCAGCCGACTCCGGCGAGCATTCTGCTGATGCACTGATCGGTGCCATCGGTACAGACGAAATCACCGACTTCTCCACCGCGGACGGCGGTGTAGCCCAGCTCTGGTACGACGAAAAAATCGGGTACACCAACGCCGATGGCGGTATTGTGTTGATCGCCACTTTGACCAATTTCAAAGATCTGGCCAACCTTACGGGAGACAACTTCGCCTGAAACAGGTCCGCCTCACAGCGGTCTGCCGGTAGTTTCAGGCCATGACAGCGCACCACTGGATACACCAAAACATGTTCGACCTAGTTGCCGCGTTCATCGGGCTCACCACCCTGCTCACTTACGTGAACTACCGCTTCATCAAGCTGCCTGCCACGATTGGCGTCATGGCGACAGCTCTGGTGCTCTCATTGCTCGTCCATCTGATAGCTCTGGCCGGTTACCCCCTTATCGAACTGGAAATGCAGCATCTGATACAGGACATCGACTTCTCGCAAGTTCTGATGACCTGGTTCCTGCCAGCATTGCTGTTCGCCGGCGCACTGCATGTGAACTTCGCAGACTTGAAAGAGTTCCGCTGGCCGATAGGCCTGCTTGCCACTCTGGGCGTGGTGATTTCTACCTTCGCTGTCGGTACTGCAGCCCACTATCTATTCTGGGCTCTCGGGTGGGACATCAACTACGTATATTGCCTGCTTTTCGGTGCCCTCATCAGCCCCACAGACCCAATCGCAGTAATGGGCATACTCAAGACCAGTGGCGCCCCCCGGCCCCTGCAGTACACCATTGTTGGGGAATCGCTGTTCAATGATGGTTCCGCCATTGTCGCGTTCAGCATCCTGCTCGGTGTGCTTGCGCTGGGGCAGGCACCCACCGCGAGCGATATCGCCATCCTGTTCGCCGAAGAAGCCATCGGCGGCATCGTGTTCGGCCTGGCACTGGGGTATGTGGGATTCCGCATGCTGCGCACCATCAGCGACCACCAGGTTAGCCTGATGCTGACCCTGGCAATGGTGTTTGGCGGCGCAGCGCTGGCAGAGAAGCTCCACGTTTCTGCGCCAATCGCCATGGTCGTCGCCGGGCTGATCATTGGCAACCACGGCCGTCATCTGGCGATGGATGATGCCACCCGGGCCAGTGTCGACGCCTTCTGGGAAGTGATCGACAGTATTTTGAACGCCCTGCTCTTTGCGCTGATTGGCATGGAGCTGCTGATCCTGCCATTCCACTGGATGCACGTAGTCACCGCCATGCTGCTGGGTCTGATTGTGCTCGCAGTGCGCATTGGTACCATTGCGCCGGCGGCTGTTCTGGCGCGGAAACTGGGCAAGGATATTCCTACCGGTACTTCCCGGCTGCTGACCTGGGGCGGCTTGCGCGGCGGGGTTTCCGTCGCACTGGTTTTGTCCCTGCCCGCCGGTGAAGCTCGCGATACTCTTGTCGCGCTAACCTATATCGTCGTGCTGGTGTCGATATTGGTGCAGGGTCTCACCGTGGGTAGGCTGGTGAAGTACCACTTCGGTGAAAGTGAGGACCCCGGCCAGGTGGGAACGGAAGCCAAGGGCTATTGAGCCGCAGGTGCCAAAGAGCCCGGAGCCGGGCATCTTCGGCACCCCTTCACGGGAACAGCTTTCTTCAAGCCGAAGCGCTGGCCTTCTTCAGCGAGTCGGCCAGAATCTTGAGGCCTTCTTCCAGCGTTTCCTCTTCGATGGTCAGGGGGAAGAGGAATCGGATCACATTCGCATACGTACCGCAGACCAGCAGAATCAACCCTTGCTCCATCGCGATCTGCTGAACCTTGCGAGCGAACGCGGCGTTCGGGGCCTTGCTGTCGCGATCTGTCAGTTCAATTGCCACCATGGCTCCCAGGCCACGGATGTCGGCGATTTCCGGAACGCTGCCCTGTGTTTCTTTCAACACCTCGACGAGTCGGCCACCAAGCTTAGCCGCACGGGTGACCAGCTGCTCTTCCTCCATGACTTCGAGTACAGCCAGCGCAGAAGCAATGGCCAGCGGATGGCCGGCGTAAGTACCGCCCAGACCGCCAACCGGAGCCGCATCCATCAGCTCTGCACGCCCGCAGACGGCGGACAACGGCATGCCGCCGGCCAGGCTCTTGGCCATGGTGATGAGGTCGGGAATCACGCCCGCATGCTCGACTGCGAACATGCGCCCTGTTCGTGCAAAGCCAGTCTGGATTTCGTCAGCAATCATGAGAATGCCGTGCTGGTCGCATAGTGCGCGCAGGCCCTGGAGGAAATCTGCCGGCGCCGGGTTGAAGCCGCCTTCGCCCTGCACAGGTTCTACAATAATGGCCGCGACGCGTTTCGGGTCAATTGAGCTCTTGAACAGGAATTCGATCCCCGCCAGCGCGTCTGCAGTGCTGACTCCGTGCAGGGCGTTGGGAAACGGCGCATGGTAGATCTCTGCCGGGAAGGGCCCGAAGCCGCTCTTGTAGGGCTGAACCTTGCCTGTGAGGGCCATGCCCAGCAGGGTGCGGCCATGAAAGGCACCCGAGAACGCGATTACACCGGACCTGCCGGTGGCTGCCCGTGCAATCTTGATGGCGTTTTCCACCGCTTCTGCGCCCGTGGTGAAGAAAGCAGTTTTCTTAGCGTGGTCACCTGGTGTGAGCGCGTTGATTTTTTCGGCCAGCTCCACGTAACCACGGTAAGGCACCACCTGAAAGGCGGTATGTGTGAAACGGTCGAGCTGCGCGCGGATGGCATCCACCACTTTCGGGTGCTGGTGGCCGGTGTTGTTGACGGCGATTCCCGCAGCGAAGTCGATGAAACGGCGGCCTTCCGTATCCCAGATCTCCGCGTTTCGCGCTTTCTCCGCGAAGAAGTCGCAAGTAATACCGATTCCGGCAGGGATGGCGGCGCGTTGCCTGGATTCCCAAGTGGCTTGAAGCATGATGTCGTCCTGAGCGAGTCAACAAAGGTGAGGCCAATATAGAAAATGATTGGCGTATACTGAAGAACCAATTTATCGATTTAAGATAGAACCAATTGGACTCCCAGGCTATCAGCGAATGGCTGCAGCTGAAGATGGACCGCCGCGAGGAAGGCCCACTCTACGCGCAGCTGTACCGGTTATTGCAACACGCCATTCTTTCAGGGCATTGCCCTCCCGGTACCCGGCTACCCCCATCACGGCAGCTGGCTCAGGAACTGAACATCGCTCGCAACACCGTCATTCAGGTCTATGAACAGTTGACGCTCGAAGGCTATGTGTCTTCAGAAGTCGGGCGTGGCACTTTCGTTGCCGACATCAGCCACGATCTTGCCCTGCCCATCGACAAAGAATCGGCGCTGAGCGAAGTGGTGCGCAGTGCGCCACCCGTGCGACTTTCGGCGGCTGGTGAACGTGTGATGGCCAGCCTTGGCCATGCCGAACGACAGATGGGCGCATTCATGCCCGGCGTCCCGGATGTCTCTGAATTCCCGGTGAAACAGTGGGCTCGCATTCAAAACCGCCACTGGCGTGACCCCGACCCGGTTCTGTTCACCTATGCTCCGGCAGGCGGCCTGCCCGCGCTCAGGGAGGCCCTGGCCGGATACCTTGGCAACTCGCGCTCCGTGGTCTGCGACAGCCGGCAGGTCATCGTTACATCGGGCATTCACCAAGTCATCGACGTTGCCGCCAGGCTGCTCTGCAACCCGGGCGACCGCGTGTGGATTGAAGAACCCTCCTACTGGGGCATTCGCAACCTGCTGCTTTCCTTGGGTATAGAGGTGGTCGCCATTCCAGTCGACAGTGAAGGCATCAACCCCTCCGCCGCCGACATGGAAAACCCGCCACGTCTGATTGTGGTCACTCCTTCCCACCAATACCCCCTGGGAATGGTGATGTCGCTGAGCCGCCGCTTGAAATTGCTTGAGTATGCGCGGCTCAGCGGGTGCTGGATTCTGGAAGACGACTACGACAGTGATTTCCGCTATGGTTCGCGGCCGTTGCCCTCACTGCAGGGGCTGGACGAAGGAAGACAAGTCATTTACGCGGGGAGTTTCAACAAGACGCTGTTTCCCGGCCTGCGCCTGGGCTATGCGGTGGTTCCCGGCGCACTGGCATCGCAGTTTGGCTCTCTTACAGCCGAACTGTTCCGGGAAGGGCAGCTGCTGCTGCAATCCATCATGACGGATTTCCTGACGCAAGGGCACGTGGGGTCGCATATTCGCCGTATGCGCAACGTTTACGCTGCACGGCGTGGCGCACTGCTGCAGGCGATTCACGGGCACTACGGCGACACGTTACCCGTGATCGGAGACAAGGCCGGCCTGCACGTTGTCCTGGGCCTGCCCGAGCATGTCGACGACATGGCGGTGAGTGCCGACGCTGCGAAAGCCGGCATCATGGCGCGAGCCCTGAGCAATTACTACGTGAATGCGGATGACGCGAAAAAGGGGTTGGTGCTGGGGTATGGTTGCGTTCGTGAAAGCCTGATTCCACGCTCGTTTGCAACCCTCGCGAAGGTGGTGGACCATCATCTCGCCTGAATGAAGCCTGTCAGCTGCAGGCCCAGCCATTCGGCGGCCCCGGCGGTATGTCGGGGCCGCCTGTCGCAGGAATTGGTTCCTACGGTTGCACAGGGAATGGTCCTTGTGCGGTGCAAAAATCACTAGATAATAGATTTCCTGAACAGTTACAAAACGCAGCGAACGTTACGGCGCTGTCAAGTCACTTCGTAGGAGTAATCATGCAGGCAGTACACTCGGCAGGTTTCAAGAAACAGTTCAAGACGATTTTCGCGGCCGGACTCGTGATGATGTCGGCCGTGCTGGGAGCGCCGGCCCAAGCAGCCGACTGGCCGGAAAAAACCGTCAGCATCATTGTGCCCTTCCCTCCGGGCGGTTCAACTGACGTGATCGGTCGCATGCTGGCAGAGGGTCTGGCCAAGCTGCACCCTGAAACCAATGTGATCGTGGAGAACGTGACCGGTGGTGCCACATTGCCTTCCGTCTTCGCCACCATCAAGGGCGGCGAAAATGGCAACAAGATCCTGATGTCCGCGGAAACGAGCTTGTTCATCAACAAGTATTCCTTCAAGAACCCCCCATACGACCCTGATAGGGATCTGGCCAGCGTCTCCTATCTGTATCGCACACCTCATTCGCTGTCCGTAAACCCGAACTCGGGATACAAGTCATTTGAAGACTTCGTCAACGCCATCAAGGCAAACCCGGGCAAGATTTCCATTGCAGTGAACGTGATCGGCGGTTCCGCTCACCTGTCGCTGGAACGCTGGAAACAGGCCAACAAGCTGGACTTTGAAATCGTTCCCTACAAGGGCGGTGTGCAGGCTGCCACCGACCTGATGGGCGGCCACATCGATGCTCACGTTGACGTGCTGGGCAATACATTCCCGTTTGCCGTCGAGGGCAAGGTCAAGCCTCTGGCCATTCTGCAGAATCTCAAGGTTGCTGAGTTCCCCGATGCGGTTCCGCAGAGCGAAGATAACCCCACCGATCTGACCGTTCCGTCCATTCTCGTTCTTACCGTCAATGGCAAGACACCGAAGTCCACCATCGACAAGATTTACGAATCCATCAGCAAGGTTGCTGCTGACGAGAAGTTCAAGGAAAAGCTGAAGTCCCTGCATTTCGAACTGATTGCCGCGACGCCAGAGGAAAGCAACAAGTTCCGCGAAGCCGCTACCATCGAGTTCAAGAAGATGTTTGAATCCTCCGGCCTGCCGCAAAACTAAGGAATCCCATGAAAGCAGCAGAATTCAAGAAGCTTGATGGCCTGGACCTGGCACAACTCCTGGCGGAAAAGAAAACCACGCCGCATGAGTTGATGCAGGCTTCCATCGAGCTTGCCAAAGAGTTCGACAAGGCTCTCAACTTCCTGTGTCACGAGCAGTTTGAGGAAAGCCTTGAAATTGCGAAGTCATGGGAGCAACGCGGCGCGTTCCGCGGAATTCCCTTCCTGTTGAAGGATTCCGGTCTCGCATCCCGCCGTTTCCCGTCGCACGTGGGCTCGGTCCTGTTCAAGGACTCCACCTACGCTGTGGACTCCCATCTTGCGGAGCGCTTCGACAAAGCCGGGTTCATCTCGTATGCGCGCACCACGGTTCCGGAACTGTGCATGGCGCCGACTACCGAAGCCACAGTGTACGGAAAGGTCACCAAAAACCCCTGGGATCTGACCCGCTCGTCGGGCGGTTCCAGTGGCGGTGCGGCTGTTGCTGTCGCCACTGGTGTTGTACCGGTGGCTCACGGCAGCGACGGGGGCGGTTCCATCCGCATTCCCGCTGCCTGCTGTGGCATATACGGCTTCAAGGCCTCTCGCGGTGTGGTGCCCATGGGGCCATTGCGCGGCGAAGGCTGGGGCGGCCTGGCTGTCGACGGCGTTCTGAGCCGCACCGTCAGGGACACGGCTGCCGCCATGGACGAAATTGCGGGGTTTGCTCCCGGTTCGCCCTACGCGGCGCCGCATTTCAGCCGCAGCTTCATGGATGCGGTTCAACCGGGCGCCCGCCGCAAGCTGCGCATCGGCGTGTGGCGGGAAACTTTCGGTGGTGTAACCATCGACCCGGAAGTCTCTGTGGCACTGGAAAAAACCGTCCAGCTATGCAAAGACCTTGGTCATGAAATCATCGACCTGAGCATTCCCGAGTTCGATTATGCAAGCTACATCAAGGCACACACCAATGTGCTGGCTTCCAACATTGTCAACAGTGTAGAAACCAAGCTTGCCGCAACTGGGCGCACCCTGTCCAAGTCCGACCTGGAACAGGCCATCTACACTGGCTACGAGCATGGCAAGACGCTTTCCGCCCGCGATTACATCGAAGCGATCAACACCTTCCACCTGGTTGGCCGCCTGATGTCCGGCTGGATGCAGTCCATCGATATTCTGATGACGCCAGCGCTCTGCAAGCTTCCTGCGAAGCTGGGCGAACTGTCCATGAACCGGGATTTCTGGGACCTGCGCAAGAAAGTGGGGCAGTATTCCTGCTTCATGGCCATCATCAATGCCTCGGGCCAGCCGGCCGCTTCCTTGCCCACCTACTGGACAGCGGAAGGGCTGCCGGTGGCAACACAGATCATCGGGCATTTCGGCAACGACGATCTGGTGCTCCAGCTGTCGGCAGAAATCGAGTCCACCAACCAATGGCGACCATTCCACTATGAATACCAAGGGTGAAATCCGCCGGTTGCACAAAGATGAATACCAGCCGTGGCTGAAGCTGTGGGGCCTGTACATGGAGTTCTACAAGCAGCCCCTGAATGAGGAGGTGGCGCAAGCCACCTTTCACCGGCTGGTTTATTCCAATGCGGGCATGAATGCACTGGTCTACACCGAGGGCGATGAGCTCATCGGCTTCGTCCACTATATTTTTCATGCTTCCACCTGGACCCACGGAAACTACTGCTATCTCCAGGATCTCTACGTTCTGCCAGAACACAGGGGCAAGGGGATAGCGACTCAGCTCATCCAGAGCGTGTACGGAGACGCCGAAAGGCTGAACTGTTCGCGTGTGTACTGGCTGACGCATGAGTCGAACAAGACCGGCATCAGCCTCTACAACAAGGTGGCGGACAACGCCGGGTTCATTCAGTTCAGAAAGAACCTCAAGCAGTAGCCCCGTGTCATCTCACTGCACAACCACAGGCGCCCCCGACAGGGGGCGCCTGCGCTTCGTGGTGAAGTCCGTAACAGCACGAGCACGCAGTTGACCGCAACCGGCTTCCACATCCTGCCCGGCACTGTTCCTCACCTTGGTCAGCACACCACGGCTTCGAAGTGAATGGACAATTGCGCGGATGCGGCCTGCATCGGGGCGCTGGTAGTCATCCCCCTCCACACCATTGAACGGTATGACGTTAAGCACACCGTACTTGCCCTTGAGCAATTCCACCACAGCGTCGAGTTCGTCGTCACCATCGTTGACACCCTTCAGAAGCGTCCACTGATACTGGATGGGATAGTGGGT
>JAJUFI010000041.1 GCA_029263795.1 Alcaligenaceae bacterium | reverse complement strand
GGTTGCCTCAAGGATTTCCCGCTGGGTAAGTGCCAGGCCATCGCGGGTGCTGTCCAGGGCGGCGCGCAGCCCGCCGGATAGTTTTGCTCCGATTTCCTTGTTGTAGCCAATGGCGGTTTCCAGGCTTGTCGCCCAGGCCTGTTGACGGTCAAGGGAAAGCGCATGCAGGGCTGCGACCCGCTGACGCTGGGCATCGCTGGCAGACCTTTTGGCCAGCAGACCGGCACTCATGCCCCGTGCCTGGCCGAGGTATTCCGTCAGCGCGGGCAGGCTGGTGAAAAGGCCGGTGATCAGGGCATTGATGTCGGGGTGGGTATCCAGGTTGAGACCCGTTTCCTCAACAAAACGCCGCAGCAGGGACATTTCACTGTCGATGAGGCGTGTGTAGGTGGCGAAGCTTTCAGGAGCCGGAACACCTTGCGAAAGAACGCGGGAGCCCAGGCCGGCGATCTCGTTCTGCACTTTGACCAGCTCGCCCACCAGCTGCTCGCTGACGCCGGCTTGCTCCATGCTGCCTCGGGTTTTGCCAAATGAGGCCTGAACGTGATCAAGCAGCGTGTCGATATCATCGACCACGGAATCATCACCGTTGAGGAAAGTATTCGATAACCCGCGTGCCTGCTGGCTCAGACGCATGATGTCGAGCAGCTCAATGGCGGGTGCGAGACTGGCCGCCGCGCGGGAGGCCCGGCTGGCGGTGGCGGCCTGATCAATGACCACCATGCTGGTGGGAATCAGCATGGCAATGAGTACAAGAACGCCGGTAATGAGAAACTTGCGGGAAAGCGAAAGTTTGTTGATCAAAGTCTGCATGAAGGGCTCGCGTACGTGCAGGCCCTGTAAATGCAGATTGGGCTGGGCCGGCGTGTTCAAGAATGCAATCCGTAACATTCTAGGGTTAACCCTTATGTAACGGTTTTTTGAACAAGCGGCTTTCTTGATTCCAGACAACGGTTTTTAATTTTGTGACCTACCCCCGGTTCTTCCCGTCGGGAATCGGGAGTGGGCGAAAGGCACTGCATCAAACACAGTGGCTTTCGCCGCGTTCACGGAGTTGCGGGGACGACGGCCTCAGGTGCGGGGGCGGCGGCCGATGACGCGGTGAGATGGGTCGTGGTACCCATGGGTGGAAGCGTACCCCGGGGGAACGAGCTCATCGACGAAGCTCTCGTCTTCCGCATCCAGGCGCACATCCAAGGCGAGCATGTAGGCCCTCCATTGCTCGAAGGTGCGCGGGCCGGCAATCGCTGACGTGACCAGGGTGTTCGACATGACCCATGCCATTGCGAAGTCGGCCGTACTGATGCCCCGGGATTCGGCGCGTTCGCGAACGGCGTTAGCCACCACTAGTGATTCCGCCCGCCACTCCGTATCCAGAATGCGCTTGTCGGCACGGGCGACCCGTGAATCCACAGGCACGTCTTCCATGCTGCGATATTTGCCGGTGAGAACACCGCGGGCAAGCGGGCTGTAGGAAATGACACCGAGACCATATTCCTGCGCAGCCGGCAGTTGTTCCATTTCTGCCAGGCGATTCACAAGGCTGTATACGGGCTGAATGACGCTGGGCGCCTGCATGCCGAGCTGTTGTGCCATGCGCACCGTTTCCGCGATGCGCCATCCGCGGAAATTCGATACCCCGTAATAGCGGACCTTGCCTTGGCGGATGAGATCGTCGATTGCCCGCAGAGGTTCTTCCAGAGACTCGGTCGGGTAATCGCGGTGCAGGTAAATGATGTCGAGGTAATCAGTCTGCAAGCGGCTCAGGCTGGCTTCCACACCCTCCATCACCCATTTGCGGGAAAAGCCGGTCTGGTTCGGCCCGTCGCCCGCGGGGTTGGCCACTTTACTGGCCAGCACCCAGAAATCGCGCTCTCCTTTAATGCCCTGGGCAACGACTTTTTCCGCTTCGCCGGAGTTGTAAATGTCAGCCGTATCCAGGGAATTGATCCCGGCGTCGCGCGCGTCGCGCATGATGCGCAGGGCTTCCTCCGTACCCGTGGCTCCGCCGAACATCATGGTGCCCAAGGTGATGGGGGAAATTTTTAGGGGGCTGCGCCCCAGCTTGCGGTACTCCATGAAACCTCTCCGTCTGGTGTGGTTTTTTTGCCGAGCATAGCACCGGCCAGGCTCGCTGCGGCGCCACGTTGCCAATTCTTCTGCTCGAACTTGACCTTGTAGCCACTTCAGGGTTTCCAATAGGCAGGAACGGGAGAATGCCTATGTCTGATCATTCCTGCTGCTCCAGGGCCAAGCATGAACATGGCCTTGACCACGCCCACGTTCACGGCGGCGGTCATGACAGCAATAACTGCCATGCTCACGGCCACAGCCACAGCCTCGGTCATGACCACAGCCACGAACACGATACATGCTGCGGAAGCGGGCTCCAGATCTCCGCTGACACCGATGCCGCCCGAAGGGCTGCCATGCGGTCGGAATCCTTGCGACTGGGCGTCGCTCTGGCACTGGCACTGGCCGCGGAAGTCATGGTCTTGCTGCAGCCTGAAGCCAGATTCTGGCAGGGTACTTCCATGGTTCTGGCTGCCGTGGCCATCGGCATGGCGGGCGTAGCAGTGTTGCGTCAGGGCTGGGCGGCTCTGCTGCGCGGCCAGCTCAACATCAATGCCCTCATGACGGTGGCCGTTACTGGTGGGTTTCTAATAGGTGAGTGGCCAGAAGCGGCCATGGTCATGGCGCTGTATTCGCTGGCCGAACTCCTTGAAGAACGTTCTGTCGACAGGGCGCGCAATGCCATCAAAACGCTGCTGGACATTACGCCGCCTGTCGCCCAGCGCCGCCGCGATCCGGGCCCTTGGGAAGAGGTTCCTGTGTCGGAGGTGCAGCCGGGCGACATTGTGCGGGTCCGCCCGGGCGAAAGGATGCCAGTGGATGGCAGCGTTCTTGCGGGCCGCAGTTCAGTTGATCAGTCGCCGGTCACCGGCGAGAGTCTGCCGGTGGAGAAAGAGCCTGGCGACCCGGTATATGCAGGCACCATCAATCTGCAGGGAGGCCTTGAGGTCCAGGTGAGTGCGCCCGCGCACGACACGGTTCTCGCGCGCATCATTCATGCGGTGGAAGAGGCCCAGGTCCATCGTGCGCCCACCCAGCGCTTCATTGACCGTTTCGCCCGTTATTACACGCCTGCGGTATTCGTGATGGCTGTAGCGGTGGCCTTGGGCGGGCCGCTGCTGGCGGGCTTGCCCTGGGTCGATAGTGTTTATCGAGCGTTGGTACTGCTGGTCATTGCCTGCCCTTGTGCGCTGGTCATATCCACACCAGTCACCATAGTCAGTGCGCTGGCGGCGGCTGCCCGGCGCGGCATTCTGATCAAGGGTGGTGCGTACCTGGAACAGGCGCGGCAGCTCGGCGTCATTGCTCTGGACAAGACCGGCACACTGACCGAGGGCCGCCCAAGGCTGGTGGACAGGGAGTATGTTGCCCGGCCCTCGACCGGTTGCCAGCCAGGCACCGTGGCCAATGATGCTGCCCCAGATGAAATTGCTGCCGCCCTTGCAAGTCGTTCGGACCACCCGGTGTCGCAGGCAATTGCCGCTGGTTTGCCGGCGTCCGGGCTCGAGGTGAACGATTTTTCAGCCCAGGCAGGCCAGGGCATAAAGGGAACTGTAAACGGCCGCCCATACTGGTTGGGCAACCACCGTCAGATGCACACAATGGGTCTCTGCGGCCCCGGGCTGGAAAGCAGGCTTGACCGCCACGTCAGTCAAGGCAGGACCATTTCTCTGCTGGCGGATTCCAGTCAGGTGCTGGCAGTTTACGCGGTGGCCGATGATGTGCGTGAAACATCCGGCCAGGCGGTCGCCGAACTACAGCGAATGGGCGTGGAAACAGTCATGTTGACGGGTGACAACGAAACGACCGCGTGGAACGTGGCCGGCCGGGCGGGAATTAAATCCGTGCAGGCGGAACTTCTTCCCCAGGGCAAGCTCGACGCCCTCAAGGACTTGAAAGATAAGGGTCGCATTACGGCCATGGTTGGCGATGGCATCAACGATGCACCGGCGTTGGCGGCTGCGGACATCGGCTTCGCCATGGGAGGCATCGGCACACACACGGCCCTGGAAGCTGCTGATGTCGTCATCATGAACGACGACTTGCGGCGCATCCCGGAAATCATCAGGCTGTCGCAGCGAACCCACAGAGTGTTGTGGCAGAACATCACACTTGCCCTGGGGATCAAAGCGGTTTTTCTAACCCTGGCGATATTCGACCAGGCGACGATGTGGATGGCCGTGTTCGCTGACATGGGAGCGAGTCTGCTCGTGGTGTTCAATGGTTTGCGCCTATTGCGGAGTACCCTGCCGCCTGTACCGCAAACACCTGCCTGAAGGGCCCGCAGCGCCGGATATCATCTGTTTTTCCGATGGGTTTGATCTTTTTTGATCTGGTGTTGCGGTGAATAATGACATTTCCGCCAGCATGCATATGCACGGGCTCAGAAACCCCTCGGGGTCTCTCGTCCGGGTCTGGCGCCGTGTCAATTTTTATGTCTTCCCGCCTAAATCTTTACTTCAATCCGTCTTCTGAAGAAGGCATTCTTCGAATCTCCATCGCAGTCACTCTCTTTGTAACGCTATTGGGCGTTGCATTCGGCCTGCTGGCAGCTTCACTCACTATTCTCTTCGATGCGGTTTACGAGCTGCTTGATGTTGTCATGACCGGGCTTGCCCTGCTCGTGGCACGGTTGATCACTCTCTCCACCACCGGTGGCAAGCTGAACCAGAAGCTGGCCGAGCGCTTCTCTATGGGTTTCTGGCATCTGGAACCCATAGTGCTGGGTGTGAACGGCCTGCTACTCATGGGGGCAGCTGTTTATGGGCTTGTGAACGCCGTGGACGGCCTGCTGCAGGGCGGTCGCCCCCTGGTGTTCGAGTACGCCTTGATCTTTGCCGGCATTTCCCTGGTGGTCGAGCTCGCAGCGGCGGCTTTCGTCACACGCGCCAACCGCAAGGTGGGTTCAGAGTTTGTCGCGCTGGATGCCAAATCGTGGCTAATGTCGGCCTGCATCACCCTGGCTTATATCGTCGCCTTCGGTTTCGGTGTTCTGGCGCATGGGACCAGTCTGGAGTGGCTGATTCCCTACATTGACCCCGCTGCGCTGGCACTGGTGTGTCTGGCGGTGTTGCCCATGCCGATCGGCACGGTGCGCCGCGCTCTGGCCGATATTCTGCTGGTCACCCCGCCCGACCTGAAGCAACAGGTGGATGCCGTGGCTCAGGCCTCGGTGAAGCGCTACGGCTTCGAATCCTACCGTTCCTATGTGGCAAGGGTGGGGCGCGGCAAGCAGATCGAACTCTATTTCCTGGTGCCCGGCAAGTGGCCCGCCAAGACGCTGGAAGAGTGGGACCGCATCCGTGACGAGATCAGCGAAGCAATCGGCGACGATACGCCGGACCGCTGGCTGGCCATTGTGTTCACCACCGACCCGGAATGGGCTCAGTAAGGGTGCGAGGCGAGGCCTGGTTCAGCCCTGAATCTGGCTGAGCAGTTCCTCGTAGCGCGCCTGTATCCACTGCGCCGTGCGGGTGAGCTGCCAGCCCTGCCGCCACAGCATTCTGACCGACAAGCCTGAGAGCGCCAGGGTGGGGCAATGCACTTGCCTCAAAGGCTTGTCGTAGGCATCGTCCAGGCCGACGTTCACCGGCAGAATGGCCCAGCCCAAATCATCCGCCACCATTTCCGCAATGCTGTAGAAACTGTCGGAACGCCATACGCGTGGGCTGTAGATTTCTTCACGCACGTCTTCCGCATGCATCACCAGCTGCCGATACTTGACCAACTGCTTGCGCGGAACGCTGGGCAGCTGTGCCAAGGGGTGATCAATGGCGACAAACACCCCTTGGGGCACGGCCCCCACGTGCTTCTGGTCGAAGTTGGATGGCAGGGTGCCGCGCACGAAGTGGAAGGCGATGTCGGCACGTTCTTCCGCCACGTAATTGGCAACTTCCGTGGCCGTGCCGTTGAACAGGTTCAGCTCGAGGTCAGGGAAGCGGGTGCCGATCTCACGTAGCAAGGTGCTGGTTGCCGCATAAGGCAGCGCTTCGTCCAGGGCCATGGCCAGTTTGGCTTCATTGCCGGAGCTGAGTGAGCGGGCACGGTTGTCCAGGGCGTCGGCCTGGCGCAGAAGCTCTCGCGCCTCCAGCAGCAGAACTTCTCCGGCGTCAGTGAGCTGGGCATTGCGCCGGGAACGGTCGAACAGTTCTACATTCAGGTCTGCTTCCAGCAAGCTTATGGCCGTGCTGACCGCCGATTGTGCCTTGCCCAGCATGCGGGCGGCGGCGCTGAAGGAACCGCATTCAGCAGTGGTGACGAATTGGCGAAGTTGTTCCAGAGTCCAGTTCATGGCTTCAGCCGGCTTCCGGCGCTGCGTCTGCGGGCGTGGGCCGGATGTTCAGTGGAATGGTGACTGGCCCGTCATTGACCAGCGCGACCTGCATATTGGCACCAAATTCGCCGCATGCCACTTCGGGATGCAGCGCCCGCGCCTTCTGCACGAAGTAATCGCACATTGCCTTACCGTGCTCGGGTGGCGCGGCGGCAGTGAAACTCGGCCGATTGCCTTTGTGAGTGTCGGCAGCCAGGGTGAATTGGCTCACGACCAGCAGGCCGCCGCCTATGTCCTGAACACTGCGGTTCATCCGGCCGTTTTCGTCGGCAAAGATGCGCAGCTTGAGTATTTTCTCCAGCAGGACGTCTGCCTGTGTATGTGTATCGGCCGGCTCGGCGCAGAGCAGAATCAGCAGGCCGGGGCCGATGCGGCCAATGAGCTCGCCCTCTACGGTCACGCTCGCCTGCGAAACGCGCTGCAGAACGCTCAACATGGTATTGAAACTCCTTCCGAATGGGTCGGGCCCCCGTAGTGAGTCGGAGGCGCATAAGTGCAATCGTCAATTGACAGTTTTAAGCTTGAAGTGCATTGTTGACCTTCAGCCCGCCAATTTGGTGTGCCTTTCGGCAGTTTAGGGTTTCATGAACATTTCCGGCTATCAGCTCCTCATAGGCGACCACCTGGCACGCAGTGTGCGGGGAATTTCCTGTGCGCCACCCATGTGAACGTTTTTTCCAGCATTTCCGTCACGTTCACATTTGAAGGAGCCTGAAATGGCAGATCTTTTCGAAAATCCCATGGGTCTCATGGGATTCGAGTTCATTGAATTCGCCTCGCCCACACCCAACGTCATTGAGCCCGTGCTGGAAAGCATGGGTTTCACGAAGGTGGCCAACCATCGTTCCAAGCAGGTCACCTTGTACCGCCAGGGCGATATAAACGCTATCGTCAACAACGAACCCAAAAGCCCCGCCGCGTATTTTGCCGCCGAGCACGGCCCATCGGTCTGCGGTTTTGCATTCAGGGTGAAAAATGCGCAGAAGGCTTATGCACGGGCTGTCGAACTGGGTGCCCAACCCATGGAGCTGCACACTGGCTTCATGGAACTGCGCCTGCCGGCGATCAAAGGCATTGGTGGTGCACCCCTGTACCTCATCGACCGCTATGAGGAAGGCTCATCCATCTACGACATCGACTTCGAATTCATCGAGGGCGTGGAGCGCAAGCCGGTTGGTGCAGGGCTGAAGCTCATCGACCACCTTACGCATAACGTTTATCGCGGCCGCATGGCGTACTGGGCGGACTTCTACGAGAAGCTCTTCAACTTCCGTGAGTTGCGCTACTTCGACATCAAAGGTGAATATACAGGGCTTACGTCCAAGGCCATGACAGCGCCGGATGGCCTGATCCGCATTCCATTGAACGAGGAATCTTCCAAGGGCTCGGGCCAGATTGAAGAGTTCCTCATGAAGTTCAATGGGGAAGGGGTGCAGCACGTGGCGTTTCTCACCGACGATCTGGTCAAGACATGGGATGAACTTCAGAAGCGTGGTACCCGCTTCATGCCGTCCCCGCCCGACACTTATTACGAAATGCTGGAAGCGCGCCTGCCCGGCCATGGCGAGCCGACTGAAGAGCTGCGTAAACGGGGCATTCTGCTGGATGGCAGCTCGGAAGGTGGTGAACGCCGGCTGTTGTTGCAGATTTTCTCCGAGACCGTACTGGGCCCGGTATTTTTCGAGTTCATTGAGCGCAAGGGCGACAGTGGCTTTGGTGAAGGCAATTTCAAGGCACTGTTTGAATCTATTGAACGCGACCAGATTCGCCGTGGGGTGCTCGCTAACGAGTGATCAGGGCGGGAAGTTGCGGCCTTGACGAGGCCGCCGGTTGCGCGGCGCGGGCCTGAGCGGCCCGAGTTCTGGGGCGGGTAACCGCCTCATTTCTTTTTGGTGGCGTTAATGCTGCCATCCGTTTCCAGAATGAGCATGTCCAGCTCCTCCAGACTCATGTTGTTGGCATGCAGGACGCGGTCGACCTCGTTAAGCCCAATTCTGTGCCGCTTCATCACCTTTTCGAACAGTTTGCCATTGCGCCCCAGGAGTACTTCCTCGCCTTCCAGAATATTCTCCAGGCGCACGTTGCGCGAGGCAGTGAAGCTGATGAGCAGATTCAGGCCAAGCAGTGTGAACGCCACTATCAAGCCGCCGACGAGCGATTCATCACCGCCGGACATCGAGCCGCCTACCGCTTCGCTCAGCAACATCACAACCAGAAGATCGAATGGAGTGAATTGCCCGATGGTTCGTTTACCGGACACTCTCACCGCCACAAGCAGCACCAGATAGACTGCAGCACCCCGCACAATGAATTCCCACCAGGGAAAATCCAGCTTGAACACGGCGTCCTCCGCGAAGTTCTGAATCTGCAGCCAACATCTGCGGGCTGCACGGAAGGTCACAGCACTTCCTGTGCCGTCTTCGCCATGTTCCGTACCGGTGCGTCGTGCATCAATATCGCGCGTCCATGCTTCAGAAATGGGCAGCTTCGATGCGGCGGCCCCAATTTGCCCAGAAATACCATGTAAAAAATTGGCACAAACATTGCGTTAACTGCTCCGTCCATCAACGCTGGAGCACAAACATGAAACGCATGATCCCTCTATATCTGGCAGCCGCATGTCTTGCGGTGGCAGGCGCCGCCAACGCCCAAGACACCACTGCCCCGGCTTCTCAATCCGACTGGTCATTCAGCGCCAATTTGGGTGTCGTGAGCGACTACCGCTTCCGGGGGCTCATGCAAACCAATGGAAAACCGGCCATCCAGGGCGGTTTCGACATCAATCACAGCAGCGGCTTCTATATCGGCAACTGGAATTCCAGCATCAGCTGGCTTTCGGATTCTGACCCTGACATCTCCTCCAATGTGGAAATGGATTTCTACACTGGTTATGTCTACACCATTGCCGAGGACTTCACGCTGGATGCCGGCCTGCTGTATTACTACTACCCGGGTCACTATCCCAAGGGTTTCAACGACCCGGATACGCTGGAAGCCTATCTCGGCGTGACCTATGGTCCAGTGTCCTTCAAATATTCGCATGCACTGACGGACTTGTTCGGTGCGGAGAATAGCAAGAACAGTCAGTACTATGACTTGGGCGTGTCCTTTCCCACAGGCATCTGGGACCTGGACCTGAGTGCACATGTAGGTTACCAGCGCGTCCGCCACGCCAGCGACAGCTCCTACACCGACTGGAGCGTCGGACTGAGCCGTGCGTTCGGGCCGGTAACGGTATCGCTCACGTACTACGACACGAACGCCGATCGCGACCTCTACACCAACGGTCATGGTAAGTACTTGGGGAAAGCAGTGGCTGTACTGGGAATCAGCGCAGAATTCTGACTTTCCCACACTGCTTTGCAAACGCGCCAGCCCCACGAAGGCTGGCGTTTTTGCTTATGGTGTGTTGATCTGGCTGGCGGGGAACAAGGGTTGCTGCGAACGCGAGGGCCATTTCGGGCCGGCCCCGCTGGAGAAGATGCTATGGAATGGAAACAATCGAGCGCGTTGCTCCGCAACAGCAGATTCCTGCTGGCCATGCTAGTGGTGAGTGGCTGTACACCCATCGTCACCGGCCAGATGGCAGAAGGGGGCATCAGCGTTGCAAAATCCGCTTTCGGAGCCTTGAGCCCGACTGCAGCCGGTACGGACGAACGGCAGCTGCGCATACAGACGGCGCTAAATGGAGTCGAAGTCGGCGATGAGGTTGCTCCGACGCTGGAACGGATTGGCGAGCCACTCCGCCAGAAATCCGGCAATGCACAGGGCTACACTTGCTACGAATTCCCCAGCGTATACAGCTCGTCAGAAGCCGCCGTGCTGATGGCGCGGGATGGCAAGGTGGTCTTCTATGGGAATTCACGCTGCGTGGATGAAATGCAGGACGTCAACTTCCGCGCCGGAGGAAAATATCATTAGTGGGGAGGGATGTTCGGCTCTCAGAGCTGCTTTTGCGAGAAAGTGTCGCACTGATTCGGATCGCCGCTCTTCCAACCGGCCGTGAACCAGCGCATGCGCTGTGCGGACGAACCGTGAGTGAATGAATCGTGCACCACACGGCCCTGGCTGCGACGTTGAAGGCGGTCATCACCCACGGCACTGGCCGCGTTCAACCCTTCTTCTATGTCGCCTGGTTCAAGCGTACTGCGCTGGCTGTCGGAGTGGTGCGCCCAAACGCCGGCAAGACAGTCGGCCTGCAATTCGGTGCGTACACTCAAAACGTTTGACATACTCGGGTCTGACCGCCGGAGCTGCTCGACCTGGCTCATTACACCCAGAAGGTTCTGCACATGGTGTGCCACTTCGTGCGCAATGACATAAGCCTGGGCAAAGTCCCCCGGTGCACCCAGACTCTTTTCGAGCTGCTGAAAGAAGGAAAGATCCAGGTAAATCTTCTGGTCAGCCGGGCAATAGAAGGGCCCCATGGCAGCCTGGCCTGTTCCGCAGGCCGTGGGTGTGAAGTCAGTGAAGAGCACCAAGGCAGGGGGCCGGTAAGACCCATACCCGGCACGTTGGAACAGGCTTTCCCAGGTATCTTCCGTATCGGCCAGCACCTTGGAAACAAAGCGCGTTTCGGCCGTGGGCGGGGGAGGCTCAGCATATTGCCCGCCCGGTGTGGGGCCGTTCTCCGCCATTTGCAGCACTGCACCAGGGTCTATGCCGAAATACGCGGCTACGAGAGCTAGAATCACCGTGCCCAAGCCTATCTTGCCGCGACCGCCCATGCCCACCCGGCGACCCCGCCGATCTTCGATATTGCGACTTTCACGCGAGTTGTCCAGGCGCATGGCGACCTCTCTATTTCCGACTCTTCACCTACAAGGGGAAGCAATCATATCGTACCGGAGTGTGTACCGTGGTTGTGAGAGGGCAGTCTTCGTGCCTGAACGGCTTGTGATCAAATGGCGCGCGGAGCCATGCGCAGCTGCATGGTGCCCCACATACCAGGATATACGACGAAATCGAAGAATGAGAGAAAAAACTGGAGCACCAATGAGCCAACTGACGCACAACCACGGCAGCATTCGAGCCATCCGGCAGGCTTACGTGCGGGGTGAGCTAGACCCCGTGGATGTGGTGGCGAGCTGCCTGCGGCGTTGTGACGAGGTGGAAGACCAAGTGCAGGCGTGGATCATTCAGGACCGTGAAAGCGCCCTGGAGCAAGCGTGCGAATGTGCCCGGAGACTACGGGAGGGTGAAGCGCTCGGGCCGCTGCATGGCATTCCTTTCGCCATCAAGGACGTGATCGACATCGCCGGGCTGCCGACGCGGGCCGGAAGCCGCAGCCGCGAGTCCATTGGCCCCGCCCCTGCGGACGCAGCCATTGTCAGTGCCCTGCGCGCCGCCGGTGCCATCATCATGGGTAAGGTTCACACCACGGAGTATGCGTTTTTTGAAGGCCCGCCTCCCACGCGCAACCCCTGGGACATCCGTCGCACTCCAGGTGGTTCGAGCAGCGGCTCTGCGGCTGCTGTAGCGGCCGGCATGGCGATGGCCAGTCTTGGCACACAGACGGCAGGGTCGGTGGTACGCCCGGCTGCCTATTGTGGGGTTGCCGCCTTCAAACCCACTTCGCAAACGGGTTCCACCTATGGAGTGGTACCTTTTGCGCCCAGTTTCGACACCGTAGGCTGGTTTGTGCCGCGGATGATGGATGTCGTGGAGATTGCCCTGGCTCTGGAGCCTCTGCGCTATCAGGTGGCCGCGGCGCCTACCCGTTTGCGTATAGGGGTGGTGCGGGATGTCCTTCTTCAAAAGGCGAGCGCGGATGTCGTATCCAATCTCGACGAGGTTATCGGCAAGCTGAAAGCGGCAGGGCATGAGGTGGAAGAGGTGCAATGCAAGCCCGGCCTGGCCTCCCTGAATGCACAACACCGCAATATGCTGGAATATGAGATCGGCCGCATTTATGCCGAACTGCGTGAATTGCCCCCGGGGCTGGTCAACCAGGCCTTGCTTGACGCCATTGACCGGGGTGCTCGCATGAAGCTGGGTGACTATTCCCGTGCGCGGGCAAGCATCCAGGCGGCACAGTGCCAGGTGTGGGGCGATTGGGCAGCCTGCGACGCGGTGATTTTCCCGGCGGCCACCGGCGTTGCCCCCTTGGGCATGAAAACGGGGGATCCATCTTTCATTGTGCCGTTCACAGCGCTGGCTGGGCCCATCGCCACCATTCCCTGCGGTTTGGGGGAAGAGGGAATGCCTCTGGGGATAATGGTGAGCTCCCGGCCGCATACGGATGGCGCCTTGCTTCAGGCGGCCCTGTGCATCGCGTCAGTAATAGAACCCTGAGTTCCCGCGCAGCGCACCGGGCTGCGTTCAACGCCCCGCCAACTCTGCCGTTTTGGGTGGGTCTTGGCTCCAGGTCGGCAACGGAGTCACGCCGCCGGATCAGGCCTGCGCCGCCTCAACACGCGCCCAGGCCGGTTTCCGCAGGTGTCCGTACCGTTCCACACTCGCTGCCCGTTCACCCATACGGCATGTATGCCCACGCTGACTTGAATGGGTTCCGAGAAGGTGGCCTTATCACTGACAGTTTGTGGGTCGAATAGAACCAGGTCGGCATAGAAACCTTCCTTCAACCTCCCGCGCTTGTCCACACCATATTGGTCGGCTGCCAGGCCAGTCATCCGGTGTATGGCCTGGGGAAGCGTCAGTACATTCCGTTCGCGCACCATGGCGCGCAGAACCCGTGGGAAGGTGCCCCACTGCCTGGGATGCGGGTGCGAATCGAAGGGCAGCCCGTCCGACCCCACCATGGTCAATGAGTGGCGGAAAATGCGCTCAATATCGGCTTCCGCCATCAGAAAGTAGATGGCACCGGCCGTTCCCAGACGAGCCAGAGTTTCTTCATCACTCAGGCCCCATTCCGCCATTACGGAAGCAAAATCGCTCCCCGCCATTTCCGGATATGCAGTGCACCAGGTGATCATGGTCCTGCTGGCAAGGCGCACCCTGTCCAGACGAAGCATGGTGGAGGTGGCTGGATAAGGGTGGCAGTCCAGGCAGACTTCCTGGCGGTGTGCCGCACGGGTTATCAGGTCCAGGGTCTCGCGTGAACGACCATGGTTTCTTTCACCGGCCAGCTTATGGTGAGAAAAAACTACTCGGGAACCGGTAGCGCGCCCAATTTCCAGCGCCTCTTCCATGGCGGGAACAATGTGGTCGGCCTCGTCACGCAAATGGGTGGCGTAAATGCCGCCATAGGAACGCAGCGGTTCGCATACGCCTATGATTTCTTCCGTCGTGGCTGCTGCAGCCGGGGGGTAGAACGTTCCGGTCGAAGCGCCAAATGCGCCAGCTTGCAGCGCTTCTTCCAGCATTTTCCGCATGGCCTGCACTTCGCCAGGGGTGGCGGCACGGCCCAGTTCGGGCATGGTCGCAACCCGCAGCGTCGTGTGTCCGACCAGGGGAAGCACATTGACGGCTGCAGGCGAAGCATCAAGTGCCGCCATCCATTCCGCAAAACTGGAAAAGCGAAACAGTGAAGCCGGCCCGAGAAGGTCCAGCGGTTGCGGAATTCTGTCGCCCGTCAGCGGCGCCAGGCTGACGCCGCAGTTTCCCGTCACAACAGTTGTCACTCCCTGCGACACCTTGGGCTTCATGTCCGGATGCGCCAGCAGGTAGCCGTCGTCATGCGTGTGTGAATCTATGAAGCCCGGTGCCAATGCCAGGCCCGTGGCATCAACCACTAGAGCGGTGGGGTGTTCCAGCCGCGTACCGATGGCGGCAATGCGGTCGCCCGCAATCGCCACGTCTGCGATGTAGGGCTCGCCGCCACTGCCGTCCAGCACTGTGGCACTCTTGATGATGATGTCGGCGTTCAGGTTCATGGGTCTGCTGCTCAGGGGTGACGCTGTTGAAACTCAGAGCTGGGGAATGCCGGCCGACGTGATAATCTGGCGCCACTTATCAGTTTCACTGTCTATCCATTTCTTGAAGTCATCCGGTGAGCTGTCCACGGGCTCGGCACCCAGGCCCCTGACACGCTCCAACACACCAGGGTCCTTCAAGGTCTTGCGCAACTCGGCGTTCAATTTGTCTACGACGGCAGGGGGCGTTCCCTTGGGTGCCACAACACCTCCCCAAGCAATGATTTCGTATCCCTTCACTCCAGCTTCGTCCACGGTGGGAACATCGGGAAGAAGGTCAAGGCGCTTCAGGCTGCTGACTCCCAGGGGGCGTACTTTCCCGGCTTGAATGAGGGGCACCGCCTCGGAGGAGTTGATGAACATGTAGTCCAGCCGGCCACCTAGCAAATCTTGCAAAGCAGCGGGGCCGCCGGTGTACGGTATGAATTCCACATCTATCTTGGCCAGATTCTTGAAAAGCTCGCCGCCCATGTGGCCCGTCGTACCTACCCCGGAAGCGCCATAAGACATTTTGCCTGGCTGGGCGCGCGCCTTTTTCAGGAGATCATCGACGCTTTTGATGTCGGAACCGGCAGGAACGATCAGGACGTTATAGATGTTGAACAGGTGGGCCACCGGAACAAAATCGGCATCCACGTCGTAGCTGAGCGTCTTGAACAGCGAACGGTTCACAGCAAGAGTATTGATATTGCCGTAGCCAATGGTGTGGCCGTCTGCCTCTGACCGCTTTAACTGTGTCATGCCGATACTGCCCGCTGCTCCGGGCTTGTTCTCTACCACCACGCTGACACCCAGTTGCTCGGAAAGCTTTCCTGTCACGATACGGGAAAGCACATCGGGAGAACCACCGGCAGCAGATGGGAGTACAAATGTGATGGGGCGGCTGGGCCAGGACTGTGCTTGGGCGGTGGATGTGAACGGCAGTGCGGCAGCTGCACTCAGCAATAGCGTTGCGGCGGTGCGCTTCAGTGTGGTGTGCATATTCTCCTCCAGTGGAATTGAGACAGCAAAACCAGCGTAGCACCCGTCACAATGGCAGGGTATATAAGAAGATATGCCAGGGATATAATGCCGCGTTATCGGGTCGTTCAAGACAATAATGACGAAAGACGACGAATTTGGAGACCAACTGGGCGATGACCGATCACATTCCCGTCCACCATTGAGCCTGCGGCAAATCGAGGTATTTCGCAGCATCATGCTGGCAGGCTCCATCAGTGCGGCAGGGCGGGCTCTGCATGTCTCGCAACCAGCCATCAGCCGCGTACTGGCCCTCACCGAAAAGCGCCTTGGCTACCCACTGTTCGAACGCGCTCGCGGCGGCCTAATACCCACCCCCGAAGCCAAACGCCTTTATGCCGAGGTGGAAGAAATCTACAGCCAGGTTCAGCGGGTCAATGCACTTGCCACGTCGCTCGGCTCCGAAGGGGAGGGGCAGCTAAAGCTCATTTCCAGCTCGAGTTTCGGCCAGAAAGTCGTTCCCACTGCACTGAGCTATTTCTGTGCGCACAACCGTGCGGCCAGGCTGGATTACCGGCAGGTCACTTTCGACCAGTTCGTGTCCTTCTTCTTGAGCGGGCAAGCCGATATTGGGGTGTCGATGTCGGCGGCCGACCACCCTTATCTGAGTTCGACGCGCGTCGGGCAGGAGCAAGTGGTCTGCGTCATCCCGCGGGCACACCCTCTAGCACATTCTGAGTTCATCACGGCCGAAGCCATTACAGCAAGCTCCAACTGGATCGGCTACCCGCCCAACACGCCTATGTACAAGGCCCTGACGGCCTTTTTCGGTGCCAACGGGCCTGCCGTGCCTCCATCCATTGAAGTCAGGACCCCCGTGGCAGCCTACTTTTTCGCTCATCGCGGCCTGGGGCCGGCACTGGTGGATCGCTCCTGCATTGCCGGCCCGAGTGAAGAACTGGTTGTCCGCCCGATCGACCCCCCGGCTCACATAGACATCTGGGTAACCCGTTCCCTGCTGACGCCACTCCCGCTGCTGGCGCGCCGTTTCGTCGCCGCGTTGAAAAAAAGCCTCGAAGAGTCCTGATCGTCCATAGAATTATGTCCCTGCCCCATGATCGGCAGTCATGGACAGACGATGCGACGACATGGTTGGTGGGCCGAGCAGATGACGAATTGACGCGGTTTACAGAGTGTCGCTCGCCCTTAGGTCGCCCCTTGCACGATTGCTCAGCGGCGTTTTTGCTGGCACCGCGCCGGTGGCATGATCTTCCCATGGCAGTTTGCATGAGAGGAGGCAAATGTGATCATGGGATCAAAGCGTTATCTGGGACTGGCAGTTGCCCAAGTGGGTGGCATAGGCATCAATGAATCGCGGGCGGCAGTGGTTAGGCGCCTGATCGAGTTGCTGCGTGAAGCCGCAAGCCGCGGAGCCAAACTGGTGGTGTTCCCCGAACTGACCCTGACCACCTTTTTTCCGCGCTACTGGATGAGTGAGGCGGAAGCTCAAGAGCGTTTCTTCGAGCGGCAAATGCCCAACCCCAGTGTGCAGCCCCTGTTCGACGAAGCGAAGCGCCTGCAGCTTGGGTTCTATCTGGGCTACGCCGAACTGAGCGAAGACGGAACCCCTTACAACACTTCGATTCTGGTTAATGAAAGTGGTGACATCGTGGGCCGCTATCGCAAGATCCATCTTCCCGGTCACGATGACCATAAGAAGGACGCTCCCTTCCAGCATCTGGAGAAGAAGTTTTTCCGCGTGGGCGACCAAACCTTCGGTGTGTGGGACACGCTTGATGCGAGAATTGGCATGTGCTTGTGCAATGATCGACGGTGGCCTGAAACCTGGCGTGTCATGGCCCTGCAAAATGCCGAGGTGGTCGTGCTCGGCTACAACACGCCGTCAGAAAACATCCATTGGCCCGAACCTGTGCATTTGCGCATGCATCATCACCTGGTCACGCTGCAGGCGAGTGCTTATCAGAACTCCATCTGGATTGGTGCTGCGGCCAAGTGTGGACGGGAAGATGGCCACCACATGATTGGCGGCTCGGTGATTGTGGCGCCAACGGGCGAAATCGCCGCGCAGTCGGTCACGGAAGAAGACGAAGTCATCTTTACCAAAGCGGATCTGGACTTGGCAGAAACCTTCCGCCGCCATGTTTTTGACTTCGAGCGCCACCGCCGGCCGGAAATGTACTCGCTCATTGTCGAGCGCAAGGCTCGTGGTGGGCCGGTACGGGGTTGAAGCAAAACGCCAACCCCGCGGGGTTGGCGTTTTGCTTGAATCTGTTGGTGCCGGCTAAAGGAGTCGAACCCTTGACCTTCGCATTACAAGTGCGCTGCTCTACCAACTGAGCTAAGCCGGCCCTGTAAAGAAGAATAATTCTAGCAGATTTTTATTGCCTTTACTTGACCACTGTAAGGCGCGGGCGCCCCGGTGGTGGGTCGTCAGGCTTGTTGTCGCCACTGCTGGAACTGCTGGTTGCAGCGCTTTTATCGTCGGAGGCATCGCCACCCGGATAAGGCTCGGAAGGGGCCACTTCGAAGCCCATGCCGGCGCCGGTTTCGCGTGCATAGATGGCCGATACGGCGGCGACAGGGACGTAGATCTGCTCAGTGACGCCCCCGAAGCGTGTCTGGAACTCAATGTACTCGTTACCCAGAACCAGGCGATTGGTGGCCAGAGTGCTGATGTTGAGCGTGATCTGGCCATCCTGTATGTGGGCGGGCGGAACTATGGTGTTCTTGTCGACTGTCACCACGATGTAAGGGGTGTAGCCGTTATCTGTGCACCATTCGTGCAGGGCGCGAATCAGGTAGGGTTTCCGGGGCAGTTCTTGCATGGTTTAGCGGCGCATGACTTTTTCGGACGGCGTCAGGGCTTCGATGTAGGCCGGACGCGAAAAGATGCGTTCAGCGTACTTCTGCAGCGGCGCGGCGTTTTTGGGCAGTTCGATGCCGTAGTGGTCAAGGCGCCAGAGCAGGGGAGCGATGGCCACGTCGAGCATGGAGAATTCTTCGCCCAGCATGAATTTGTTCTTCACCAGCACGGGTGCCAGCTGCGCGAGGCGGTCGCGGATATTCTGACGCGCCACTTCCTGAGCCTGCGGATCAGGGTTGTTGCGGTTTTCCAGAACGGACACGTGAACGAACAGTTCCTTCTCGAAGTTGTAGAGGAACAGGCGTGTGCGAGCGCGCATGACGGGGTCTGCGGGCATCAGCTGCGGGTGCGGGAAGCGTTCGTCGATGTATTCGTTGATGATGTTCGATTCGTACAGAATCAGGTCGCGCTCTACCAGAATGGGTACCTGCCCGTACGGGTTCATGACGGCAATGTCTTCGGGCTTGTTGTACAGATCGATGTCACGGATTTCGAAATCCATGCCTTTCTCGAACAGAACAAAGCGGCAACGTTGGGAGAACGGGCAAGTCGTTCCGGAATAGAGCACCATCATGTCGCGGTTTCCAATCGTAGAAGTATGAATAAAAGATACGGCT
>JAJUFI010000234.1 GCA_029263795.1 Alcaligenaceae bacterium | reverse complement strand
TATTCGCTTGCCTTGCGCGGTCATGAAGTGACGGTGATCGACCCTGCCTTTCGTTGGGGGCCCGCCGGCTTGCACACAGGGCACCGTTGCGCCGCCATGTCTCCCGCCCTCAGCCGGGATGACAATCTGATGTCACGTCTCAGCCGGGCAGGCATTCTGCTGGCCGGCCTGCGATGGGAACGATTTGGCGGGGTGGCACGACGCTGTGGTTCCCTTTTTCGCATTGGTGCGGAAGAGGCCGGGCTATGGCGGGGTTCGTTGGCGCACTGGAACTTTCCCCCCACCTGGATGCAGTGGTGCGACCAGGAAGACACTGGAAAGCGCTGCGGGCTGGATCTGCCGGCCGGAGGCATCTGGATGGAGCAGGGCGCTCTGATACGCGTCCCACAACTGCTGGAAGCATTGTTGTCACACGAGAGAATTCGATTGCGCACGGGCAAAGTCGCCAGCTTGCAGCGTATGGTGGACGGCTGGTGTGCACGGGCCGAAGATAACAGCCCGATTGCCCGGGCGCAGCATGTGGTTGTCGCGGGTGCGGGCGCAACCCCGGGGTTGTTGGCCGGTGCGCTTCCGGGAGCCGATTTCTCCAAGTTGCTTCGCTTGCAGAAGATGGGCGGGCAAGTGGCATATTTTCGTGCTGGGGCCGTGCCGGCTGCCGACAGCGTGGTCGCGGGAGCCGGTTACTGGCTGCCGGCAGACCAGGGTGTGCACGTGGGTGGCAGCACCTACGAGTTCGATGTTGAAAATGTACGTTCCACCCCTCAGGGCCATCTTGAGGTGGCACATAAGGTCGCAGATCTGCTGGGAACGGATCACGACGCCATTCTGTGCGGGCTGGCGGAACCCGCAGGCTGGGCAGGGTCACGGGTGGCTCTGAGCGACCATCTTCCCGTTATTGGGCCAGCGGATGCAGAAGAAAGCCTGTGGCTGGCCTGCGCCTATGGTTCACGTGGTCTCAGCTGGATGACGCTTGCAGGCGAGATTATCGCTGCGCGGCTGAATGGGGAGCCTATACCGGTGGAGCGGGAACTGCTGAGGAGTTTGCGGGCCCGCTAGTGTGTCTCGCAGGTGTTACAGCAGGGCAGGTTAAAGGGGTCGGACGCCGCCTGCGACCGCCACAGAAATGCAACTGGAATTTATAATTTGTCCGACAACTCCGAGCAAGAAAGCGAGCGGATTTTATTTTATGGCCCAAATCCGTCAGAATAATGGCTTTTGAATGCTTATTGGGCCATGGCCCGAGGATTGCGCTGTGCCGCACGACTCCGATCAAGTTCACGTTACTCCCCTGACCCATCTAGATTTTCAAAACGCGAGCTCTGTACGGGCTGAATTTGCCTTGTCAGATATAGGGCTCGCATTGCATGTGGAAGCTCACGCTCCGGGCGTCTATCGCGTACGGTGCGCGCCGCCCGGCGTCCTGGCCGCAAGAGAGGAAAAGCCCACTACGCGGCAAAAGGTCCATGCCGAAATGCTGCTTGCGCGCGATGAACCTGTCGGCGAACTCATCACCAGTTCTCTGGTGGGCGCGGGAGGCTGGCGCCTCGAGCAGGGCGAGATCACGCTTGAAGTGAGAACCGACCCCCTGCGTCTCGCAGTCTACCGTGGCGAGAACTGCGTGTTTTCCAGTGGTGCGGAAGGCGCCCTGCAAATGGGCGAGCGCGAGGGCGAAACT
>JAJUFI010000229.1 GCA_029263795.1 Alcaligenaceae bacterium | reverse complement strand
GGGGACGGTACCTTCGCCCACTGCCATGCCTCAAGGTTGCAGTTTCGCGCCGCGCTGCAAACACCGCATGTCTCGGTGTGAGCAGGAAATGCCCGCGCTTGCCAGCACTGTTCCCGCCCATCTCGCAGCTTGCTGGAGGCAGCCCGTATGAGTTTCTTCCCAACACAAGCTGACGCCAAGGAAGGGCACAGACTCTTGCAAGCTCGCTCACTGGTCCGTCATTTCAAGGTGAGAGCTCAAAGAACGCTATTGGGGGGGTCGGCGACTCTGACAGCTGTCAACGACGTCTCTTTCGATATTCACGCCGGCCAGACTCTCGGTCTGGTTGGAGAGTCAGGTTGTGGCAAGTCAACCACCGCCCGCTTAACGCTGGGCCTGACTCCAGTGACATCCGGGGACATCCTGTTCGACGGGATGGCGGTCACGGGACGCCGCAACGCGCAATGGCGAGAGTTACGCCGCCACATGCAGATGGTCTACCAGGACCCGCTCGGCGTTCTGGATAAACGTCTGCCAGTGCTCAACCAGGTGTTGGAGCCCCTCGATATCTTCGCCGCAGGAGATCGCCGGGAACGACGCGAGCAAGCGTGCGCCATGTTGAGCAGGGTAGGGCTGAGCCAGGCGCTTTGGCACCGATACCCGCATGAACTGTCCGGTGGGCAGCGACAACGTGTGGTGTTGGCGCGCGCGCTGATACTGCGGCCGCGTCTGCTGGTGTGCGATGAACCTATCTCTGCGTTGGATGTTTCCATTCAAGCACAGGTGATTAATCTGCTGCAGGACCTGCAGCAGGAGCATCGTCTGGGCATGCTGTTCATCAGCCACGACCTGAAAGTGGTGCGGCAGATATGCGATGAGGTGGCAGTCATGTATCTGGGGCGCATTGTCGAACAGGGCAAACCCCAGGATTTGTTTGCCAGTCCTGCTCATCCGTATACCCAGGCTTTGGTCTCGGCGATTCCCACTGTGCAGCGGGGTCGTAACCATCAGAGGATTCTCCTCGAAGGCGACCCGCCCAACCCCATCAATCTGCCCTCGGGCTGCGCGTTTCACCCACGCTGCCCTATGGCTACCGCTGCTTGCCGAGAGCTGACGCCCGCGTTGCAAGACTTGCCGGGAGGTCGGAAAGTCGCCTGCCTGAATTCCGGCACTATATCGCTGAAATCATGATTCATTATCTGTCTGAACGTCTGTTCCGATTGCTGCTCACCCTGCTTCTGGTGCTCAGCTTCGCCTTCATCATTTTGCGTCTCTCCGGTGACCCCGCGCTCATCATCATGTCACCCGACGCTCCGCCCGAAGCCATAGAGGCATTCCGAAAATCGTGGGGACTCGATGCGCCCATCTGGCAGCAGTACGTCGGCTACTTCCTCAACTTGTTGCAGGGCAATTTCGGCGTGTCGATGAAAGATGGAGCTCCCGCCATGCAGATGGTGCTCGAAAGGGTTCCCGCGACGCTGGCCATCACGGTGCCTGCCTTGATTCTGCAGTTGCTGATAGGTGTACCGGCAGGGGTATACGCGGCGCTGCATCACAATTCCCGGCTCGACCGTATGCTGATGGGGTTTTCGATTGCCGGGCATACCTGCCCCAGTTTCGTATTGGCGCTGTTATTGGTGCTCATCTTTTCCGTGACTTTGGGTTGGCTCCCCACGGGCGGCTACGGCACCTTTGAGCATGCGTTGCTGCCGATTCTGACGCTGTCTTTAAGCGGTGCCGCCGTCTTGGCCCGCTTCACGCGTTCCGCCATGGTGGAGGTCATGGGGCAGCCTTACATCCGTACCGCCCTGGCAAAAGGCTTGAGCTGGCGGCAAGTGGTGTTTCAACATGCGTTGCCAAACGCCGCCATTCCTACGGTGACACTCATAGGCATGATGGTCGGTGGCTTGATCGCAGGGGCGGTAGTGGTAGAAACCGTTTTCTCATGGCCTGGAGAAGGCAGATTATTGGTCACTGCGGTGGCTAGCCGGGATCTGTCGGTTGTGCAGGCCATTCTTCTCGTGGTCGCCGCCTGCATGGTGATCGCCAATCTGATCGTGGATGCCCTGTATGTCATTCTGGACCCACGGTTGCGGACAGGAAACGCGAGGGCTAAAGCATGACGCAACACACAGCACATCTGCCCAGTCAATTTGCGCGTTCTCGCAGCAACCTGGGGGCCTTTTTCAAGGCGTGGCCGCCTCTGGTGCTGGTCAGCATTGCATGGCTCATCACCATGCTGTTTATTGCCCTGCTGGCGCACTGGCTCATGCCTTACGGCTTCAGTGAGATAGACCTGCGTGCACGGCTGCAGCCGCCGGTTCTGTTCGGAGGGACCTGGACTCACGTTCTGGGGACAGACGAATTGGGGCGAGATGTTCTTTCGCGCACATTCTCTGCAATTCAGATCAGCCTGCTGATTGCGTTCGCCTCCACGGCGATTTCCACGTTGCTGGGAGTACTGCTTGGCATTCTCGCGGCCCACTTCAGAGGGTGGGTGGAAAACGTGGTGCTGGTGCTGATCGATTTCCAGGCTTCCATGCCTTTCATGATCATTGCGCTAGCCGTC
>JAJUFI010000186.1 GCA_029263795.1 Alcaligenaceae bacterium | reverse complement strand
TATTGAATT
Organism: Alcaligenaceae bacterium; assembly: GCA_029263795.1. GTDB lineage: Bacteria > Pseudomonadota > Gammaproteobacteria > Burkholderiales > Burkholderiaceae_B > Yanghanlia. The sequence continues at coordinate 4,396 of JAJUFI010000186.1, read as the reverse complement.
CCTAGAGGTGGCCATGTTGGATCGTGAAGGCTACCGTCCCAATGTCGGCATTATCCTAGTAAATCACAAGAACGAGGTTTTCTGGGGCAAGCGTATACGGGAACATGCCTGGCAGTTCCCGCAAGGCGGCATTAAGTATGGTGAAAGCCCGGTACAGGCAATGTATCGGGAACTGCATGAGGAAATTGGCTTGCTCCCCGAGCACGTGCGCATATTGGGGCGGACGAGGGACTGGCTGCGCTACAACGTACCAAGCAACTTCATACGTCGAGACTCGCGCGGTCACTACAAGGGCCAGAAACAGATCTGGTTTTTGTTGCGGATGATGGGTCGGGATTCCGACGTCAGCCTGCGCGCGACGGATTCTCCGGAATTTGATGCCTGGCGCTGGAGTCACTATTGGGTGCCACTGGATTCCGTCATCGAATTCAAGCGCGAAGTTTATGCTCAGGCGCTCAATGAACTTGCCGGCATCCTGTTCAGGCGCAGTCGAGAGAACCGTTACCTGCGTCAGCGGGTACACGGCAACAAGAAACTTGGCCTGACGGAAGCCCGCTCCGATGCGCATCCTGCTGGTTGAAGATGAGCTTGAGATGGCGGCCTGGCTGCAGCGAGCGCTCGCGCAAAGCGGGTTCGTGCCGGAGCACGCCAAAGATGCCCATACCGCCGAAGCCATGCTCCAGGTTGGCGGGTATGATGCCGTCGTGATGGACCTGCGCCTTCCTGACAAGCACGGGCTGGTGCTGCTGCGTGAAATGCGAGCCGCCGGTGACATCACGCCAGTGCTGATACTCACTGCCCAGGGGGCGTTGCAGGACAGGGTCCGAGGTCTGAACCTCGGGGCGGACGACTTCCTCAGCAAACCTTTCGCGCTTGAGGAGCTGGAGGCGCGGCTTGCTGCGCTGGTACGGCGCAGCAAGGGCAGGCCTTCGCCCAATCTTCAGTGCGGGCCGCTCATTTATGACACCGAAAGCAAGGCCTTCATGCTGGACGGCAGCGTGTTGCACCTTACGCCACGCGAACACGCTGCCCTGGCCGCGCTGATCGCACGGGCGCGTACGCCGGTGGAGAAGCACCAGCTCTTCCTGAAAGTCTTTGAAGAAGACAGTGACGCAAGCCCAGATGCCATTGAAGTCGTTCTGCACCGTCTGCGCAAGAAACTGCAGGGTAGCGATATTCAGATCACCACGGTGCGAGGCCTGGGCTACATGCTTGAAAGCGCCGCTGCGGAAGGTTGAACATGGGAAGGTCCCGGCCCCGCCGCAGCATGCGGTTCTGGCTGCTTGTCCTACTCATTCCCGGCGTAGTCTTCCTGCTCGTGGTGGACGGTCGCAATGACTACCGCGCACTGGATCTTCTCATTCAGGATGTCTACGACGACGCCCTGCTGGAACCTGCGAAAGTCCTGGAGAACAGCGTCGACTTTGATGTGAAGGGTCGGCTGGTCATAGAGCCTCCCTTCTATGTGCAGGTCATGCTGGAGTCCCGGGCAGGCAACCGGAAATACTATCGGGTGGAAGAAATCGTACCCGTTCTGCCATCACTTGCCGGTGTGGAAACGCGCGAAATGACTGGCCAGACCCTCATGGGCATGCCAGGCTTGCCACGTCCCGCCGTGTTGCCGCCGCGGGAAGGGGTACCTGTTTTCTACAACGCCATGTATCGCAATGACGAAGTACGGCTCGTCGCGCTCTGGCGAGACCTCCACTTCAATGGCCAGCGGCGGCAGCTACTCATTCTCGTTGGCGAGAGCGTTGACCAACGTCTTCAGACCCGCCAGGAACTCTGGAGGGACAGCCTGTTTCGTGACATCCGTATGGTGATACTGGCGGTTCTGCTCGTCTGGATTGCCGTGCAGTGGACGCTGTGGCCCTTGAGCGACCTCCGCCGCGAAATTCGTTCGCGGGAAATTGACGACCTGATGCCGCTGGATCAGGAGTCGGTGCCCAAGGAGGTCATTCCTCTGGTCAAGGCGATCAACCACCATATTGACCTATCCCGTGAAGTCCTGAACCGTCAGGCCCGTTTTCTGGCTGATGCTTCGCATCAGCTGCGCACACCCCTGGCCATCATGCGCACACAGGCCCAGTACGCCAGACGTGAGCAGGACGTTACGCGTATGCGGGAAACGCTGGATGCGATCATCCATCAGCTCGGTCGTACGTCGCGGTTGACCGAACAGCTGCTGTCATTGGCCCATGCAAGCCGCAACGATCCCTCGCCCCACATGCCGGTGGATCTTGGAGCGCTCGCGCGTGAAGTCGTATTGCTCTATTTGCCGCTGGCGCGGGAAAAGCAGCAGGACCTTGGGTGGATGGATGGCGGCAGCGAAGAAGGCGGCGGAGGCAACAACTCCGTATGGGTACTGGGAAGCGACGCCGAACTGCATGAATCCATCGCTAACCTGGTTCACAACGCCATCAACCATGCGGGCGACGGCTGCACGATCACGGTGTCTGCGGGGAGCGATGGGACGAACGCCTGGGTATCCGTGTGTGACAACGGAGTAGGTTTGGCACCAGAACTCAGAGAAAGTGTTTTCAGTCGTTTTGACCGTGGCACACGCGACCGCAAGGGAACGGGTGGAGGCGGCTCCGGCCTGGGGTTGGCAATCGCTCTGGCGTATGCGCAGCGCAACCGTGGAAGTATTGTCTTGACGGATGGAGACCCTTCACCACACGGTGGGGTGGGGCTGTGTGCGACCCTCACGCTGCCCGCCTATCAACACGCCGCAGAAGGCTGATGCCCCGTCGTGTGAAAAGGGAGTGGCGACCCTTGTGACACACGGGGCTGTGATGGGCGACCGGCAGGCATTCACCCTTGGCCAGCCAGCCCGTGAAAGGCAGCGGCCACATGAGACCGCTGCCAGGCAATCGCCTCAGGCCTTGCGCAGGCGCTGAATGAGGCTGGAGGTATCCCAGCGGCCACCGCCCATCTGCTGAACATCTGCATAGAACTGGTCGACGAGTGCAGTGATGGGAACGCGGGCGCCATTCCGCTTGGCTTCATCCATGACCAGGCCGAGATCCTTGCGCATCCAGTCGACGGCGAAACCAAAATCGAATTTCCCGTCGATCATGGTGCTGCCACGGTTTTCCATTTGCCAGCTCTGTGCCGCACCTTTGTCGATGACGTTGAGGACCTGTTTCATGTCCAGGCCAGCTGCCTGACCAAATGCGATGCCTTCGGACAAAGCCTGGACCAGACCAGCGATGCAGATCTGGTTGACCATTTTGCACAGTTGACCGGCACCGGACGGCCCCAACAGCGTGACCGCCTGAGCGAAATTCAGCGCCACCGGCTTGATGACGTCGAAGTGTTCTTGTTTGCCACCACACATGACAGTGAGTTTGCCGTTCTGGGCGCCTGCCTGGCCCCCGGATACCGGGGCGTCAACAAACCCCAGGCCTTTCTCGCTGGCAATGTCGAAAAGCTCACGGGCGACTTGGGCGGACGCTGTGGTGTGATCCACCAAAATGGCACCCGGTTCCATGCCTGCAAAGGCGCCCGAATCTCCCAGTACCACGCCGCGCAGGTCATCGTCATTACCCACACAGCAGAATACGATTTGTGCTCCGGCGGCTGCCTCTCGGGGTGTGGAGGCGGATTTTCCGCCGAACTCCGCCACCCAGGCTTCTGCCTTGGCGGGGGTGCGGTTGTAAACGGTGACTTCATGCCCGGCCTTGGCGAGATGCCCCGCCATCGGGAAGCCCATTACGCCTAGCCCCAGAAAAGCCACGCGCAGGGGGGACTGGGTTTCGTATTCTCGGGCGTTGATTGAAGACATGAATCTTGCTCCTCTCGTTTTAGGGTTGTGTATTCGGTTTCAGCGTTCTCGCCCAAAAAGAGTAACGCATTTGGGCTGAAAAAAGTTCAGGCGCCACGAGGGCGCCTGAACAGGGTAGAGCAGATGAAGCGTCAGACGCTGTGGAGGTCTGGATCAGCCTTCATCGACAAACGCTTCTTCGCGCTTGGCCTTGATGGAGGGCAGTGCTACCAGCGCCACGAGTATTGCGGCCATCACCAGCAGGCTGAGCGACAGCGGGCGGGTCACGAAGGTGGAGTAGTCACCGCGCGCCAGCAGCAGGGCACGACGGAAGTTCTCTTCCATCATGGGCCCAAGCACCAGACCCAGCAGCAATGGAGCACCTTCACACTTCAGTTTCGCCCAAATGTAGCCCACCAGGCCGAAGGCGGCGGTCACCCAGATGTCGAACACGTTGTAGTTCAGAGAGTAGACCCCGATGGTGCAGAACAACAGAATGGCCGGGAACAGAATGCGGTAGGGGACGGTCAGCAGTTTCACCCACAAGCCGATGAGCGGCAGGTTGAGGATGACCAGCATCAGGTTGCCGATCCACATGGACACGATCAGGCCCCAGAACAGTTCGGGGTG
>JAJUFI010000014.1 GCA_029263795.1 Alcaligenaceae bacterium | reverse complement strand
CTAGCTTCAGGAGTGGAGAAATGCTGACTCATCGACTTGCCCGATTTGCCATTGCAGGCGTGGCCGCCCTCGCGCTTGCAGGTTGTGCCTCGCACTACGACAGAAAAACGAACAATGCCATGATTGGCGCTGGCCTCGGGGCCGCCGCCGGTGCCGTTGTCTCCCAGGGTGACCCGGTCTATGCAATAGGTGGTGCGGCCGCAGGTGGCCTGCTGGGCCACATCCTGACTGACGACGACCGCAGGTCACGTGGCTGGGAGCGCGGTGGCCGATCGCACAATGCCAAGTATCGCGGCCATCGAAACCACCATGGCAAGCACCGTCACCGACACTGATTAAGCGGGTTCGGTGTTGAAAGGCTAGTATAGGAAGGCCCGGGAGTGATCAAACATTTCCGGGCCTTCCCGACTTGATCGGTTCTGCGGTTCGTTTTCGGGTCCCCTTCCTGCCCCTTCGTACAGGTGTCTCCGTGTTTCGCGACTTGATTGACGACTTCGACAATTACTCCAGCCAGTCGGGCATGTTTCTTGACGTGCCCTTTGTTCCCAGTGATGACGCCGTCGTCTCGGCCATGCTAGGGTTGGCCAAGATTGGCTCTGAAGACATTCTGTATGACCTCGGTGCCGGAGACGGGCGAATTGTCGTGGCTGCAGCAAGGGAATACCACTGCCGGTCGGTGGGCGTAGAGATTGATCCACTGCGCATTGCGGACGCCATGGAATACGCCGGTGACGCTGGCGTGGAGTATCTGGTCGACTTCATCGAGGGCGACATCTTCACGGCGGAGTTCAGCGAAGCCACCGTGGTCACCCTTTACCTGCTGGACTCCATCAACCTTCAGTTGCGCCCCCGGCTCCTTGCCGAATTGCGCCCTGGCAGCCGCATCGTTTCCCACGCTTTCAGCATGGGAGACTGGAAGGCTGATGAGGTGCTGGAAGTGGGCGGAATCAAGATCTACAAGTGGGTAGTTCCCGCCAAGGTGGCTGGCACCTGGGAATGGGAAGCCGTGGATGGCACACTGGTGCGTGCTGAACTCACGCAAAAATTCCAGAAGGTGACGGCGCGAGCGTGGATGAACGGCAGGCCGGCGAAGGTTAGGCACACGAGGTTGCACGGAAGCCTGCTCGAACTGGATCTTCACCCACCCACGGGGCTGATTGGGTTTAACCTGCACTTCACTGGTGACCAGCTCAGCACCGTGGAGGAAATCCGGGAATGAAGGCCTAAGAGCCCATGGTGGCAATGTCGATCACGAAGCGGTATTTCACCTTGCCCTGCAACATACGCTCGTAGGCTTCGTTGATCTGTTCTGCGCGTATGAGCTCGATGTCAGCCACGATGCCATGCTCTGCACAAAAATCCAGCATTTCCTGAGTTTCCGGAATGCCGCCAATGAGCGAACCGGCGATACTGCGGCGCTTCATGATCAGGTTGAACACATTGGGGGAAGGGTGGGGGCTGGAAGGTGCTCCCACCAGGCCCAGCACTCCATCACGCTTGAGTAGCACTAGATAGTCATCCAGCTGGTGCGGCGCAGCCACCGTGTTCAGGATGAAGTCGAAGCTGCCTCGGTGGGTGGCCATTTCATGCGGGTGGCGTGACACGACGACCTCATGCGCCCCCAGCGCAGTGGCCGCATCACGCTTGGATTCTGATGTGGTGAAGGCCACCACATCCGCCCCCATCGCACGGGCCAGCTTGATGCCCATATGCCCCAGGCCACCGATACCGACAACCCCAACCTTCCTGCCCGGCCCCACCCGCCAATGCCGCAGGGGCGAATAGGTGGTGATTCCAGCGCAAAGCAATGGCGCAACGGCAGCCAGCTGCGACTCCGGATGACGGATGCGCAGCACATAACGTTCGTGTACGACAATTTGCTGCGCATAGCCACCCAAGGTGTGCCCGGGTTCATCTTCCGTGGGCCCGTTATAGGTGGGCACCATGCCGTCGCAATAATTTTCGTAGCCCTCTTCGCATTCCTCGCAGTGCTGGCAGCTGTCAACAATGCAGCCCACACCGACGAGGTCCCCTTCCTTGAACCCGCTGACGTGCGCACCGACGGCAGTCACTCGCCCGACGATCTCGTGGCCGGGAACGCAGGGGTAGCGGGTGCCCGCCCACTCCGAACGCACCTGGTGAAGATCCGAATGGCAGATTCCGCAGTATGCGATGGCGATCTGCACATCATGAGGGCCTGGTGCGCGCCGGGTGATCTGCAGTGGTTTCAGTGGCTGGTCGCCTGCCAGCGCTCCATAAGCTGTAATCGTGCTCATTCACTACTCCTCAACTAGGGACTTTCCCTAGATTACGTAAGTACAGAAGATCTTCTTTTTTAAATCGAAATGGCGTAACCGGCTGGCTTTCCATACACTCTTTTGCAAGACAGGCTCAATGCATGCCATCCGGCCTGCATCCCTCCAAAGCCTGGATACAAAAAAGCAGTTGTAAATACCCGGCCCGCCACTGCTGTGGTGGGCAATGCCAATCCAAAGGACGGTTCGTGTTTTTCGATATATTGCCACTTGCATTGGTCGATGGCATCGCCTATGCATGCCTACTGTTCCTTGTGTCGATGGGCCTGACGCTGATTTTCGGCGTAATGGGCATTCTTAACGTCGCACATGGAGCCTTCTATGCCTTCGGGGGCTACTCCGCAGCATCGTTCATCATGATGCTGGCTCCCGCAACGGAGTCTGCGTGGGTTCCCCTCGTGTCCCTCTTCCTGGTCGCCATTGTCGTCGGCACATTGCTTGGCGGCATCATGGAACTGGTGCTCATCCGCCGCGCCCAGGCATACGACCCCATTCTCAAGCTGCTGCTCACTTTCGGCGCCCTGCTGATGCTGGAAGACGTTCAGCGTTTCATCTGGGGTGCCCAACCCTACAGCGCAAGCGAAGTGGTGGGCCGCCTGGGCAACATCGAGCTGGGCGACATCACCTACACAACTTACCAGTTGGTGGTGGTGCCTGCCACTGCGCTGATTGCCTACGTGGGCCTGGAGTATTTCCTCCGCTACACCAACCTGGGCAAACAAATGGTGGCGGTCACTCACAACCGCGAAGTCGCCACATCTCTGGGCATCAATGCCGGCAAGATCGGCCTGATCACCTTCATCATCGGTGCCATTCTGGGTGTGCTCGGTGGAGCGCTTGCCTCCCCCACGACCTCGCTCGTGCCGGGCGCTGGCGCGGACATGATCGTGCTGTCCTTCGCCGTGGTGGCGACTGCCGGCCTGGGCCAGATCACCGGTGCGCTCATCGCCGCCCTGATGATCGGCATCTTGCGTTCGATCGCCGTCTATATGGCGCCTGAAGTCGAGGTCGCCGTACCTTACATCATCATGGGCCTGGTTCTGCTGGTTCGTCCGCACGGCCTGTTCACTGTTGCACAAGCGAGGACGATCTGATGATGTACGCCATCAGCGCAATTGGGGCGGCACTCATCCTGGCCGCCGGTCACTTCCTGCCCTGGACCATTACGCCTATCGTCATTGGTCTGACATATGCCATCGCCGCACTGGGCGTATCCGTCATGATGCGCGCCGGCCAGGTGTCCTTCGGCCACGCCATGTATGCGTGTATCTCTGCCTACACTGTGGCTTTCATCGCGCGCGCCTACCCCGGCACCGACGCCATTACCCTGATTATCGCAGGTGTGCTGGTGTCAGTTCTGGCCAGCGCCATCATCGGTGTGTTCATGGTGCGTTACCGTGGCATCTTCTTCGGCATGCTGAACCTTGCGCTCAGCATGGTGCTGTTCGCACTGTTGAGCAAGCTCTACCACATCACCGGCGGTACTGACGGCCTGCGCATTCCCCGTCCTCCCTTCCTGGGCATGACACTGGAACGCGAATCCTTTGAATTCCTGCTGCTCGGCCTCGCCCTGATCATCTCCTTCGGGCTGGCGTGGTGGGTACAGCGCTATTTCCGTTCCGGCAATGGCGCAGCCCTGGCAGCCATCAAGACCAACGAAACCCGTCTGGAGTACTTGGGGTTCTCGGCCTACGTGGTCATGTGGCGCGGCTACCTGCTGTCCGCCACGGTGGTGGGTTTTTCGGGCAGTCTGCTGGCGCTCATTCAGGGTCTGGTCACACCTGAGCTTGGCTTGTGGCTGCGTTCCGGCGAATACGTGTTCATCGCGATTCTCGGCGGCGCCGGCCATGCCATCGGTGCCTTCCTGGGCGCTCTGGTGTTCGAAGCCGTGAAGCTCACCTCGTCAGCCTACTTCCCGCACCTCTGGCAGTTCATCCTCGGCCTCACGCTCATCATCGTGATCTTCCTGTTCCCCAAGGGTTTTGTGGGACAGCTCTCCAAACGCATGAAGCTCTGAAAGGAAGGAGGAAGAATCCATGCAACCTCTCATCAAGACAACCGGCATTCAATTGTCCTTCGGAGGTGTGATTGCCGCTGACAACATCGATTTCGAGCTTCACAGTGGCGAACGCCTGGCCGTGATCGGCCAGAACGGGGCCGGTAAGACTACGTTCATCAATATCTGCACCGGTTACCTGAAGCCGCAGGCTGGCAAGATCTATTTCGACGGCACGGACATCACGGCAATGACGCCGCGCAAGATCGTTCGCATGGGCCTGGGCCGTTCTTTCCAGCTGCCCCAGCTGTTCACGGAACACACGGTGCGCGAGTGCATCCAGATCGCCGCAGCGCGGCAGAACGCACGTCTGACGGCCTTCAAACCCCTGGCCGACACCGTGGATGCTCACGAAGTTGAAAGCACACTCGAACTGGTCGGCCTGCGTGAAGATGGGGACGCGCTTTCCAGCGACTTGCCGGAAGGCAAGCGCAAGCTGCTCGATGTCGCCATGGCCCTGGCGCTGCGCCCCAAGCTCATCATCATGGACGAGCCCACCAGTGGCGTGGCATCAGAGGACAAGCACGGGCTCATGCAGACCGTCATGAACGCGCTGGATGAACGCAAGGTCACCAGCTGGTTTGTCGAACACGACGTGGACATCGTCGCGCAGTACGCCACCCGCGTTGCGGCCTGGATCAACGGGGCCATCGTCGCCGATGGTTCACCCGATGAAGTGCTGAATGATCCGCGCATCAAGAGTGAAGTTCTGGGGAATTGATACATGCTTAAGTTAACCGGCGTCAATGTGGACCTCGCGGGCAACCGAATCCTGCGCGATGTCGAATGCAATTTCGAGAAAGGCACCACTGTAGGCATCGTGGGGCGCAACGGGGCCGGCAAGACCACCCTGCTCCGTACCATCATGGGCCTGATCAAACTGCGCTCTGGCGAAATTCGGCTCGATGATGTCGTGCTGAGTGCACTCCCCGGCCATGCGCGGGCCGCCCATCAGATTGGCTACTCGCCAGAAGATCGCGTCATCTTCCCGACCATGTCGGTTGAGGAAAACCTGCGCCTGCCCTGCCACACACTGAAAATGTCCAAGGCAGAGATCGATGAGCGCCTCAAGGTGGTGCTCGAGGTTGTTCCCGACCTCGCTCCCATGTTGGCGCGCTCGGGTTCGGCACTGTCGGGCGGTCAAGGCAAGATGGTCGCCCTGGGGCGCGCCATCATGGTCGGCAAGCGCCTGCTCCTGCTGGACGAACCCTTCCAGGGTCTGGCTCCACGGCTGGGCATCATCTATACCGAAGCGCTGGTGCGGCTGCGCAACCTGCAGCCCGACCTGTGCATCATCATCACGGAATCGAATATCAAGCTGTTGGGCGATATGCCGGATTGCATCTGGCACATTGAACGCGGCTCGATCGCACTTCAAAACTCACGGCAATTACAGGCAGAAGAATGAATCAGATGATTATTGACGGTCAGAAAATCGACGCAGCCAATCAGCAAACTCTGGACGTCATCAACCCCACCACCGGCCAAGTCTTCACCACGATTCCGCGCGGCGGCGCCGAAGACGTGGATCGTGCGGTCAAGGCTGCCCGCAAAGCCCTCAAGGGCGATTGGGGCAAGGTGCCCGCATTCGAGCGCGGTCGCCTTCTGATGAAGCTGAGCCGCGCCGTGATGGACCACCAGGAAGAACTGGCCCAGATCGAAGCCCGTGACACTGGCAAACCGCTGTCCACCGCACGCAATGACATTGCTGTGCTGTCCCGTTATTTCGAGTTTTACGCCGGCGGCGCCGACAAGCTGCATGGCGACACCATTCCGTTCCTGAACGGCTATTCCGTACAGACCGTTCACGAACCCCTGGGCGTCACCGCACACATCATCCCCTGGAACTACCCTGCACAGATGTTCGGTCGCAGCGTAGCTCCGGCCCTGGCAATGGGGAACGCCGCCGTCGTCAAACCGGCGGAAGACGCCTGCCTGTCCATCCTGCGCGTCGCAGAACTGGCTCTGGAAGTCGGTTTCCCGGCCGGCGCCCTGAACATTGTGACCGGCCTGGGTGAAGAAGCCGGTGCCGCACTGTCTCGCCACCCCGGTATCAACTTCATTTCATTCACTGGTTCGAACGAAGTCGGTGTGCTGATCCAGCAGGCGGCTGCGCTCAACGCAGTGAAGTGTGTGCTGGAACTGGGAGGCAAGTCTGCTCACGTCGTGTTCGACGACGTCAATATCGACCTCGCCGTGCCTGCCATTGTGCGCGGCATCGTCCACAACACCGGGCAGACCTGCACGGCCGGCAGCCGTCTGCTGCTGCAAAAGGGTGTGTATGACCGCTTCATGCAGGCGCTGGCAGACGAATTCGCCAAGACACGCGCCGGCACCCCGGAAATGGACCTGACCTGCGGGCCCGTCATCAACCGCAAGCAAATGGAGCGCGTCAATCGCTTCATCGAGAAAGGCCGCCAGGAAGGGCTCAAGGTCGTTGCAGAAGGTGCCGTCGCTGAAGGCGTACCGGCAGAAGGCTTCTTCGTCACCCCAACACTGTTTGCCGCCGAGCGCCACGAAAGCGAGTTGCTCTGCCAGGAAATCTTCGGGCCCGTGCTGGTTGTCGTGCCTTTCGAAACTGAAGCAGAGGCCATCGAGCTGGCCAACGCCACTGACTACGGCCTGATGGGAGCCGTCTGGACAGAAAACGGCGGCCGCCAGCAACGCGTGGCACGCTCCATGGAAGCCGGCCAGGTGTACATCAACAGCTTCGGCGCCGGCGGTGGGGTGGAACTGCCCTTCGGCGGCGTAAAGCGCAGCGGTCACGGCCGCGAGAAAGGTTTCATCGCCCTCGAGGAGATGAGCACAATCAAGACAATTGTTCACCATCACGGTGCATAAATAGGAGTTAGCAGTATGGGACAACTGGAAGGTAAAGTCGCACTGGTCACTGGTGCCGGCAGTGGTTTTGGCGAGGGCATCGTCAAGCTCTATGCCCGTGAAGGTGCACAAGTCATCGTCGCCGACATCAACGAAGACGCTGCCAACCGCGTTGCCGCCGAGATCGGCAGCGCCGCCCTGGCCATCAAGGGGGATGTTTCCAAGCGCGAAGACATCCAGAAGATGGTTGACGCCGGTCTGGCAGAATTCGGCTCCCTCGACATTGTCGTGAACAACGCTGCCATCACCCACAAGAACCAGCCCATGCTGGAAGTGGATGAGGAAATGTTCGACCGCATGTTCGACGTGAACGTGAAGTCCATCTATTACATGACTCACGCTGTCGTGCCCGTCATGCGCAAGCAGGGCAAGGGTGTGATCCTGAACATCGGCTCCACCGCCGGCATTCGCCCCCGTCCGGGCCTGACTTGGTACAACGCCAGCAAGGGTGCGGTCAACCTGCTGTCCAAGTCGATGGCTGTGGAACTGGGCCCAGACAACATCCGTGTCAATGCCATCTGCCCCGTCATGGGCATTACCGGCATGTTTGAACTGTTCATGGGCCTGCCGGATACCCCGGAAAACCGCGCCAAGTTCCAGTCCACCATTCCGCTAGGCCGTTTCTGCATGCCGTCCGACGTGGCTGCAGCTGCACTGTTCCTGGCCAGCGACGCGGCTGAGTTCATCACTGGGGTGGAATTCCCCGTGGATGGCGGTCGGACCATCTGACCTTTTCAAACGAGGCAACCATGAAGACCCGCGCTGCTTTGCTGAGAGAAATGGGCGTCCAAGGCCCATATGCTCAAACCCGGCCCGTCACCATCGCCGAAGTCGAACTGGACCCGCCCGGCCCGGGCGAGGTGCTCGTCCGCATCAAGGTTGCGGGGCTGTGTCACTCCGACCTGTCCGTCATCAACGGCGACCGTCCGCGCGCCCTGCCCATCATCCTGGGCCATGAATCTTCGGCAGAAGTGGTCGAAACCGGTGAAGGCGTGAACGATCTGCGTCCGGGTGACCACGTCGTCATGGTATTCGTACCCAGCTGCGGCTGCTGTTCCCCCTGCATGAAGGGCCGTCCGGCCCTGTGCGAACCAGGGGCCGCAGCCAATGCCCAGGGCACCCTGCTTTCCGGGGCGCGCCGCCTGCATATTGGCGAGGAATACATCAACCACGCCACCGGTGTCTCCTGCTTTGCAGAATACGCCGTGGTGTCGCGTCGCTCCTGCGTCAAGGTGGAAGTCGACATCAGCCACCGGGAAGCCGCCCTGTTCGGCTGCGCCGTGCTCACCGGAGCGGGTGCCGTGATCAACCGCGCTCAGATGCAGGCGGGCGATACGGCTGCCGTGGTGGGTCTGGGCGGCGTGGGCCTGAGCGCCCTGCTCGCCGCTGCTGCGTCCGGCGCCCGGCGCCTGGTCGCGGTTGACCTCTCCGATGAAAAACTGCAGTTGGCCAAGGAATTGGGAGCCACCCACGTGGTGAACCCCAGCACCATCCGTTCCGACGCCGAACTGCTGGAGGCAGCGGGCGGCCCTGTCGACTTCGGCTTCGACATGGCCGGCGCTGTGCCGGCGTTTGAAACCGCCTACAAGCTCACCGCGCGTGGCGGAAGCACCATTACATCGGGTCTGCCAAATCCGGCGGCCCGATTCCAGCTCCCCCTCGCGCAGATGGTCGGCGAGGAAAGGGAAATCCGGGGCAGTTACCTTGGCTCCGGCGCACCAGCAGTGGACATTGCCCGCTATCTCGATCTGTACAAGGCAGGCAAGTTGCCCGTGGACAAGCTCCTGGGCAAGACGTTCACGCTGGACGAAATCAACGAAGGCTTTGATCACCTGGCATCGGGCAGCAGCTTGCGCGATGCCGTCGTCATGTAGTTCACCAGGAGACAAACCATGAAGCTACACAAAAAACTTGCCGGACTGGCCGCCGCTCTGGCGCTGGCAACCGGCAGCTCCGCCGCCCTTGCTCAAGAGAAACCCTCCGAGCTGCACATCGGCATCTCGACCTACCTGTCCGGTTCTGCCTCCGTATTCGGGGTGCCGGGCAAGGAAGCCGCCGATATTCTCATCGAAGACATCAACGCCAAGGGCGGTATTGGTGGTGTACCTGTACGTGCCAGCATCATTGACGAAGGCGCAGGCGGCGAACGTCTGCTGTCCGACTACCGCCGTCTGGTCGACAGCGGCGTCAAGGTCATGCTGTCCGCCATTTCCAGCGGCCACTGCGGCATCGTCGCCCCCGTTGCAGAAGACCTGAAGGTTCTGAACATCCTGTGGGACTGCGGTACGCAGACCGTGCTGGAAGAGAAGCAGCTGAAGTACGTCGTGCGTACCGAAGCCAACGCCACGGCCGAAATGGTGGCACAGGTCATCTACCTGATGAAGATGAAGCCTGACTTCAAGACGCTGGCCATCGTCAACCAGGACTACGCATGGGGCCGTGACTCCCGTGACATCTTCCTGGCTGCTCTGAAGAAGTTCAAGCCGGACGTCAAGGTTGTTGCCGAAATGTTCCCGAAGTTCGGCGCATCTGACTTCTCCACCGAAATCAGCCGCCTGCAGGCACTGCGTCCTGACGTCATCCTGTCCACCTCCTGGGGCGGTGACCTCGACAACTTCGTTCGTCAGGCTTCCCAACGCGGCCTGTTCAAGAACTCCACCTTCGTGCTGTCCCTGGCTGAAAGCTCGCTCGAGCGTCTCGGCAACGCTCTGCCCGAAGGCGTGATCATCGGTGCACGCGGTGACCACTACTGGCTCCACCCGGAAACCAAGGATGACCCGGCTCACCAGGAATTCGTCAAGAAATTCCATGCCAAGACCGGTTCCTACCCGATCTACCCCACCTATCACATGGCTCAGGCTCTGGCCGGCCTGAAGGCTGGTTACGAGAAGGCGATCGCGGACAACGGCGGCAAGTGGCCCACTGTGGAGCAGGTTGCCGAAGCCATGCACAACATCACCTTCAAGGGTTTCGGTCGTGAGCTGACCATCAACCGCAAGGACGGCCAGGCTCTGGAAGCACAACTCTTCGGTATCTCGACTTCCTCGCCCGACCACAACTTCAAGGTTCTGAAGGACATCATGATCGTTCCGGGTGAACTGGTTACTCCGCCCGAAGGCATGAACTCCTTCAAGTGGATCGAAGAGCATCTGACGCCCGACATCCTGAACAGCGACAAGCTGAAGACCTTCAACTAAGTAACCGCTTTTACTGCAAGTCTCCCATGCAATCGCCCCGCAGGCTCAGGCCTCGCGGGGCTTTTTTTGGTTCAGCGCACCGGTTTGACGTCGCCGCAATCCGCTCCCAGCCAGCGGGCTTCGTGCTTCATGTCCATGGCCAGCCTTTGCCCCTTGTACTTGCCCTGCACGGTTGATTCAGCGTCGAAGCTGCGGGCGGAGGCATTGCTGATGCGCCCCTGGCCGGTCCAGTCACCCTCCGGGTTACTGCATACGAAATGAAAGCGGCCGCTGCCACCGGATTCCTGCCACTCAAGCTCCGAACATTGAATATTTTCCTTGGCAAGCAGTGTATTCACATCACTGCGCGCCAGTTCCGGCGTCAGACACTGATGAATGACAGTGGGAATATCAAGGCTTTTGCCCCCCACAATGGCCTGCATTTGCTGGCGCTGCGATTCCGGCAGATTGCGCAGGGCCTGCTGGACGCCCAGAGCAACAGAAGCCAGGCTGGTCCCATCCACCAGCCGAATTTCCCACAAGCCGGGTTCTCGTACGGCCAGAGGGTTTGTCGTGGCAGCCGAGGCCAATGGTGCGATGGCTGAGGCAACCACCGCTAAAGTGAAAGCGATGCGGTACAAGGCAGTTCTCCCGATGTCCATGCTTGCTGACGCCCAGCACATGGTGTGCCATGCCGCCGCCACGGCGTGGCATGGGTTGGGCGCGATCAATCACGATTTCCTGGCGACCGCTGCTCTGACCAATACCAGCGTGCACAGCAGGATGGGGATGGCGGTGAGCATATAACCTGTTCCCAGACCGCCGGCCATGTCACTGACCACCCCGAACAGTGCGGGCAACAACAAGGTGCCGAAGAAAGTGAGGGTCAGCGAGCCTCCGGTTGCGGTTCCCGCCATACCGGGCGGCGCCAGGCCTGCAACCGCAGCCAGATACACCCCATTCCAACCGGTGGCCGAAACACCGAAAACCGCCACCAGCCCCAGCACAAGGGCCCATGGGACCTGGCCGCTGATCATGCCTGTCGCCATCGCGCTGGCGGCCATCAGCAGGGAGAGCACAATCAGGGTCAGCGTGGCGCCGAAAAAGCGGTCGGCCACGTGGCCCCAAACAATCCGCCCCACCACGCCACCGACCTGTGCAACCGACATCGCGACACCTGCCTGGACCAGGCCAAAGCCCAGTTCGCTGTGCAGATAAGTCACCAGATAACCAGCCAGGCAAAGTTGAACGCCTGAAAAAACGGCAGAAGTGCAGGCCAGGCGCCGCAGCCCGGGATGCGCCATCACCATGCGCAGGGGGCGCATCAGCCCCCCCACCTGCAAGGGAGTGTCTGGCACCCGGTCGGCATCGTGCTCGCGACGCAATGGCATGGCAAGCACGGCGAACAACAGGCAGAACGCCACCACCACCAGCAAAGCGGCGTGTACGCCTGCAGCCAGCGCCAAGGGTGGCGCCACCATGCCCGCCAACATTCCGCCCACTGGCACACCAGTCTGCTTGATGGAAAACACCAGCCCCGCCCTATGCGGCGGCGTATTCAGTGCCAGCAGGTGAGAACTGGCCGGCGTGATGGGGCCATAACCCAGACCGATACATAAAGCGCCCACGACAACGGCCGGCACCCAAGGCACGAGGACCAGCCCCAAACCGCAGGAACAGAGGACCAAACCCGTCTGACTGACCATGATCGCGCCGTAGCGGCGCACCAGAGGCCCAGAAAGCAGACTGGCGACCATGGCCCCGATATACAGCAATCCTACGTAAACACCCAGAAGCGTCACGGGCACACCGAGCCTGGCAGCGAAGGCGGGAGCGATGGCCGGAACCGCCAGCATCGCCATCGAAACCATGGCCTGAATGGCCAGAGTGATTGCCAGTACCCTCCATGTATCTCCTGAAGAGGAGCCTTCCACCTTCATGCTTGCTGCCTGCACATATGGCCGCTGATGGCCAGTTCTGATTGTTCTTGAATGCAGTCTGAAACCTTACCTGATTTCCGCAGACTGCGTCACGCGGGCAGCGTATTTTTTTTCGCTCGCGAACCGTGCTCATTGGCATAGACCCAAGTGAATTCGGCTCCCAGCAAGAAAACTTGTGCGGCGTAGTAAACCCAGATGAGCACCACGACCAGGGAGCCTGCCGCAGCAGCTCACCGCGCACAGCGTCTTCGCCCCAGAAGAAACCCGCCACACCGATCACTATCATGACCAGGGGAGCCAACGAAAACACAGTGTAGAAAGCAATGGCTGCTCCCTTGCTGGGAGCATAATCATCCAGCCAGGACTGCACGGACAGCTTGGCCAGAGAAAAAAAGCGTCTGATCTGCATGGAAACCTCCGGAACCATTACATTCCGCAGGCTGCACTGCAAACCTCATTCCCGTTTGCCGAGTCGTTCGCTCAAATGCCACACGCCGGCGCAAAGCACGGCACTGCCAACGCTGCCGCATGCCAGCAGCAGCGCGCTTTCGAATAGCAGCGGGGCGATGAAGCCCGCCACCAGGGCAAAGACCAGCATCTGCATTGTGCTCTGAACCGAGGAGGCCATGCCACGAAGACTGGGAAAGATGCTGAGGGAGACCACCGTCATCCCCGGAATGGCGGCCGACATGCCGAAACCGTAGACCATGATGGGCAGCACAGCCCAAGGCACGGCGGCAACGAAGAAAAGGTTGTAGAGCACATTGCCGATGGCACCCATGGCCATGATGCCCTGGCCAATCAGGATCAGCTTGGCGGGATCCATCTTGCCGGCGAGGCGCGAGCTCAGCATAGACCCGCTGACGGAACCAATGATGAAAGGGACGAACAGCCAGCCGAATGCCGTTTCCGGAAGCTGGAGAATATCCAGAATGAAGCGGGCCGCGGAGGCGATATACAGGCCGAAGCCGGAAAAGGCCAGCCCGATTGCAGCAATGGCCAGCAAAAAGCGCCGGTTGCTTGCCACATGCAGGTAGTTGCGCAATATGGCCCCTAGACGGATGGGCTGACGTGAATTCACTGGCAGTGTCTCGGGCAGGTGGCGCCAGCTCGCCAGGATGAGCAGCAGCGTCAGCCCGCTGAGTGTCACAAAGATGGAACGCCAGCCTATGTGAGTGCTCAGGTATCCCCCCAGAATGGGTGCTATCGCAGGTGCCAGCCCAAACACCATGGCAATGTTGGCGAACAGGCGCTGAGCCTCTGCCCCCTGGTAACGGTCGCGCGCCAAGGCCTGTCCGACAATCCGACCCGCACCTGCGGAACACCCCTGCAGCCCCCTGAAGAACAGCAGCCAGCCATACGAGGGCGCGAATGCTGAACCAATTGAACCCACAAGGAAAACCAACAGGGAAAAGATGATGACTGGCCTTCGCCCGAAAGAATCCGACAGTGTCCCCCAGAACAGGCTCATGAGGGCAAAACTAAGCAGATAAACGCTGAGCGTATGCTGCATGAGGACGCTGTCCACGCCCAGATCTGCCGAAATTCTGTCGAACGCGGGCAGGTAAGTGTCAATAGCAAACGGCCCCAACATCGCCAGGCCGGCGAGCATTAGGGTCAATACACGGATGTCGGGCATTTGGGAACTTGGAAGGGAGAGAGTCCTGCGCAGCAGGCTGGGTTGGTGATAAATGTTACCACGCAGCAAGTGGCAGACCTGTTCCCCGCTGTCCTTGAGCATCTACAGTGTAGATACAAAAACAGGGTGCCGAAGCACCCTGTGTCCACTCAGAAGAAACTGCCTGCCAGCTTTACTGCATGACGATGTTTCGTTCCTTGATGATTTTCGACCACTTGTCGGATTCCGCCCTCATGAAGTCAGTGAACTCTGAACGGGTGGTGGGGTGCGGTGTCAGACCGAGCTCATTGAGCTGCTGCTTGATTTCGGGGTCGTTCAGCACCTTGACGATTTCCTGGTTCCATCGCTCCATAATAGGTTCTGGTGTCTTGCCGGGAGCCATAAAGGAATACCAGTTCAGCGCTTCGAAGCCGTCATAGCCCTCTTCGGCCACCGTCGGAATATCGGGCAGATAGCCCGGACGCTCCAGCCCAGTAGTTGCCAGAGCAACGAGCTGACCTGTCTTGATATAGGGCAGTGCCGTGGGCGGTGCAGAGAAATAGGAAGCCACACGCTGGCCGATGAGGTCCTGCATGGCTTGCGCGCCCCCCTTGTACGGAACGTGCACCAGCTCGATGTTGGCGTACATGTTCAGCAGTTCGCCGGCCAGGTGCGATGCGGAACCCATGCCGGTCGAGGCGAATTCCCCTTTCTCGGGATTCTCCCTGGCCATCTGGATGAACTCTTTGAAATTGTTGACACCCACGCCCTTGTGCGCCACCAGAACATTGGGGAAATGCACGGCGCCCGAAACCGGTGCGAGATCCGTGAAGGGATCGTAGGGAAGATCCATGAGATGAGGGGCGATGGTCAGCGGGCCGACCGAACCCAGCAAGAGCACTGTACCGTCTGCAGGCTGTGTTGACACGTACTGGTGGGCAATATTGCCGCCGGCGCCTGCACGGTTGAGCACGGCAATGGAAGTGCCGGTGTTTTCCGCCAGCTTGCTCGCGATCAGGCGGGTGGCGGAGTCTGCCGCCCCGCCTGCCACAAAGCCCACCACAATGGTGATAGGTTTATTCTCGGGGAATTCCTGGGCGGATGCCGCCGTCGTTCCCAGAATGGTGCATGCAAGCGCCATGACGGCCTTGCAAACCAGATTGATTGTCTTCATGCCCTATCCTGAAATGTATTTTTTGCTGACATAGCACACGAATGTGTGCAGGCGTACGCTGCGCTTGTTGCGGAGGTTGAAGTCAGCCTCGATTTTGACAGGTCAAGTTTACGCATGTACCAGTGCCTGGGGTAGGCCGTCGAGACTCGAGACGTGTTCATAAAAACTGAATAGGTGCGAAAATCTTCGGTGAACCCAATATGAAAATACGTCAACTTCGTTACTTCACCCGCGCTGTCGAACGCGGAAGCATGGGCAAGGCCGCCCAGGATTTCGGCGTCGTCACCTCGGCACTCAGTCAGCAAATCAGCCGCCTTGAATCGGAACTCTCCACCCGGCTGCTGCAACGCACCTCCACCGGGGTAGTGCCTACCGATGCCGGCATTGCATTCTTTCGTCAGGCGCAGCTTGCCTTACGTCATATTGAAGAGGCGGGTCGCGCCGCGCAACAGGCCCGTCTCTCGGGTCATGTCAGCGTGGGCATGGCGCCCACCACGGCGTCTGTCATGGCGTTGCCGCTAATCAGGGCGATGCGTGAGCGCTACCCGGATGTGCGCTTCCATCTGGTCGAAGCCCTTTCCGGCCACCTGGCCACCATGCTCAACGCCCGCCAGCTTGACCTGGCCATTGTTTTCAGTGGGGAAAGCGGGCGCCGCTGGACAATCGAGCCCCTGCTGGAAGAGCAACTCTTCATCATCGCCGCCACCGACTTCCAACCCTTTCCCGAACAGAGCACCGTCACCTTGCGCGATATCTGCCACATACCGCTGGCAATGCCGACGGACATGCACGGCTTGCGCGCACTGCTGGCTCAGGCAGGCAGACAGCTCGACATCTCGCCCAATGTTTCCCTGGAAATAGATTCGCTTGCCATTTTGATGGAAACCGTCAGTGCAGGCCTGATCGCCACTGTGCAACCAGGAGCGGCCCTAGCCCGCCTGCGCCACAAGTCCTTCAAAATGGCACAGCTGACCGACCCCGGGCTGACCCGCCGCAACCTGCTGGTAAGCCTTTCCGACGAGGAAATGTCCCCCACAGCTCTGGCGGCACGTGTGGTCATGCGCACGGTTGCACTGGAACAGGTCCGCGCCGGCAGTTGGCTGGGAGCAACGACGCTCGTGTCCACCTAGTCCCGTGCGAAAACCGCGCGCAAATGCTCCACCAGGCAATGAACGGCCAGGGGAACCTGTGGAGAAAATGGGCGCACGGCGATGATGTGCGCACCAAAGTAACCCTGTACCTTCCATTCGGGAAGCACACGCTCCAGCCTGCCCTTTTCCTGGCTGTTGACGCTGAAATCTGGAAGTAGGCCCAGCCCAGCGCCGGTAAGAACCACCTCGCGCAGCACTTCGCTGTTATTGGCAGTAAAACGAGGCTGCACATCCACGCATACGGCATCCCCTTCATTGCCTTCGCTCTGAAACGCCAGGCTGCGCGGGCTGCCCGTATACAGCACGAAATCATGGCTGGCCAGATCTGCGGGATGCTTCGGGCAGCCCCGGCGTTCAAGGTATTCGCGGCTTCCCACCAACGCGGATTCACTGTGCGCCAGTTCCCACACCACGTAGTTGTCGGGAATATGCCGCGCATGCCGGATGGCGAGGTCAAAACCTTCATGCGCCAGGTTTACCAGGCGGTCAGTCAGCTCGAGCTCCAGACGCACTTCCGGGTAGCGCAACAGAAACCCGCCGAGCGACGGACTGATGTGCTGCCGACCAAGCGCCACGGGCGCCGTCACGCGCAACGTTCCGCGGGGAACACCGCTCAGGTCGTGCACGGCATTGAAGCTTGCCCGTATGCGGTCGAAGGCCGGGCCGACCTCCACCACCAGCTGCTGCCCGGCCTCTGTCAGGGAAACCTGGCGGGTCGAACGCCTGACCAAGGGGACCCCAGCCGCCTTTTCCAGCGCCGCGATGCGCATGCTGGCGGACGAGCGCGAGATACCAAGGCGCTCGGCAGCCTGCGCGAAGCTTTGCGTTTCCGCCAGCACCGTCAACAGATGCATGTCGGAAAACGGTGTCGTCGATCCTGCACCCATACAACTCTCATTCGTCGAAATTTTTGAACACTGTATTGAATCGAGACCGGTAGATGCAAGTCTGGGAACGCAATAGACTCGTTCTGTTAACACGCAGGCAGACAGAGCACACGGTGCGGCGTGTCGTCGTGACAAGAACTACATCAGGAGATTCTCCATGGGCAACCCCAACGAAAACATCAGCCACACCCAAACCGTGGCACACTGGATCGGCGGTCGTGCCGAAACCGGCTCATCACAGCGCAGCAGCCCGGTTTACAACCCGGCCACAGGCCAGGTCAGTGCACAAGTCATGCTCGGCGGTTCTGCCGAAGTGGATGCTGCCGTGCAGGCCGCCAGAGCGGCTTTCAGCGCATGGGCCGACACTCCCCCCATTCGTCGCGCCCGCGTCATGTTCCGTTTCCTGGAACTGCTGAACCAGCATAGGGATGACCTCGCGCGCGCCATCACCAAGGAACATGGCAAGGTCTTCACCGACGCGCAGGGTGAAGTGACCCGCGGCATTGAAATCGTGGAGTTTGCCTGCGGCATCCCGCAACTGTTGAAATCCGACTTCACCGATCAGGTCTCCACCGGCATCGACAACTGGACGCTTCGCCAACCTTTGGGTGTGGTGGCCGGCGTGACACCTTTCAACTTCCCGGCGATGGTGCCGATGTGGATGTTCCCACTGGCCATAGCCGCTGGCAACTGCTTCATCCTGAAGCCCAGCCCCATCGACCCTTCAGCATCACTGATACTGGCCGAGCTGCTCAAGCAGGCCGGTCTGCCCGATGGCGTGTTCAACGTGGTGCAAGGTGACAAGGAAGCGGTTGACGCCATCCTCACCCATCCCGGCATCAAAGCGGTGTCTTTCGTCGGCTCCACGCCAATCGCCAACTATATTTACGAAACCGGCGCCCGCCACGGCAAGCGTGTGCAAGCCCTGGGCGGCGCCAAGAACCACATGGTGGTCATGCCCGACGCTGACCTCGAGCAAGTGGCCGACGCCCTGATCGGTGCCGGTTACGGGTCGGCAGGCGAGCGCTGCATGGCTATTTCCGTGGCCGTGCTGGTGGGCGATGTGGGCGACCGTCTCATCCCGGTTCTGGCTGAACGCACTCGTACACTGAAGATCCGCAACGGCCTGGATCTTGAAGCCGAAATGGGGCCCATCGTCCACGCCGGCGCCCTGCAGCGCATCACCGGCTATATCGAGAAAGGTGTGGAGGAAGGTGCCACTCTGGTGGTGGATGGTCGCGATTTCGACCCCAGCACTACGGGCGAGGGCTGCGAAAACGGCTTCTGGCTGGGTGGCACACTCTTTGACAACGTCACACCCGAGATGAGCATCTACAAGGATGAAATCTTCGGCCCCGTGCTGTCCTGCGTCCGAGTGAATTCCTTTGCCGATGCCGTGGAACTGATCAACGCCCACCAGTACGCCAACGGGGTCAGCCTTTTCACCCGCGACGGCGGCATTGCCCGCGAATTCGGGCGGCGTATCGAAGTGGGCATGGTAGGGGTCAACGTTCCCATTCCGGTGCCCATGGCCTGGCATGGTTTCGGCGGCTGGAAGGCCAGCCTGTTCGGTGACATGCATGCCTATGGTGAAGAAGGCGTTCGCTTCTACACCCGCCAGAAGAGCATCATGCAGCGCTGGCCGGACAGCATTGCCAAGGGTGCCGAATTCGCCATGCCCACGGCGAAGTAAGCATTCCGTGGGCCGGCGTCCAGACAGGGCGCCCATGAACGAACGGCGTACACCGGTCCAGCGGTGTACGCCGTTGCATCAATCGGACCCCAGGTTCAGCTTGAGCGGCTGACGTTTCTCCACATTCCACTTCAGCAGCGCTGCCGAACGGTAGATGCCGTGTGCAAACTTGCCGTAAGGCATGGTCAGGAACAGCGCCATGACGGTGCCCAGGTGAATCGCAAGCAGCACACCCATCCACGATGTTTCGCGCAGGGCCAACAGCGCCAGCCCAGTCAGGCTGATGGAGAACAGTAAGGCGATGAAGCCAAGGTCCATGGGCCGCTGTGCCGTGTCTCCCTGCAGGGGGTGGCGACGCAGGTTCAGCCAGAACAGTCCCGCTGGGCCGATGAGCAGACCCAGGCCACCCAGTGTCCCCAGAACGACTGGCAGGCTGGTGTAGGCGTACGGCGCAGCCCAGCCGAACACGTAGTGGTAGACGGTGGCAACGCTGGTTGCAGCGAAACACAGCAGGAAGCCATAGAAAGTGAAATGGTGGAACACCCGGCGGCGCTGCGTGAAGGCATCGTCCTCATTGTTGCAGCCCTTGCCATGGCCGCCGTCCAGATACTTCAGGCTCAGAACGTGGGACGCCGTTTCTGCCACTGCCTTACCCGTGCGCGGGCCCGGTACGGATTGCCGCCAGAAACGCACCACTCCGACGCCAAGGGCCAGCACCGCGAAAAGGAAAACGGCGCCGAACATGGCGACCAGCAGGTTGTGCGGGAAGATGGCGTAGAAGTCGCCGGCCAGTGGTTCATGCAGCAGCGAACCCGTCATGCCCACAGCCAGTACCAGAAACAGCGCCAGGGCTGCAGCTAAGGCAAGGGACACCGCCAGGCCATTGCGTTTGTAGAGCGAACCCAACGGGCGGGGCCAGGCAAATTCTTGATAGGTCTGCGCACGAACCTTGGCCATGGTTTGGGGCACGTTTACCTGGAAGTCGTGCGGGGGAGCGTACTGACAGGCATGCAGACATGCTCCACAGTTGTGACAGAGGTTGGCCATGTAGTTGATGTCGGCCTTGTTGAATTCCAGGCGCCGCGTCATGGCCGGGAAAACAGCACAGAAACCCTCGCAATAACGGCAGGCATTGCAGATCTGCAGAATGCGCGCCGCTTCCGCTTCGTCGGCGGTCAGCAGGGCCTGGGTGGCTGAGCCATTGCACATGGCACCGGGCGGTGGCGGCGGTACCGGCATACCACTGGTGTCTCGCACCACGGGCCCCCCGACGGAAGTGGCTTCTTTCACTAATGTATCAAGCTGCATGATGCTGCTCTCCCTCAAGATGCTTGTATTCCCCCTTTGCAGCCGAAGCGGCACGGTCGCCAGCAATGCGACCAAAGACCGTGCCGATGGACATGCCCACGCCGGCCGTGTAACCCTTGCCGAGAACATTCCCCGCCATCATTTCACCGGCCACGAACAGGTTCTGGCTGGGTTTGCCGCCAAAGTGAACGACGGCGTGCTCGTTCACCTTCAGACCCAGATAGGTGAAGGTGATACCGGGGCGCACCGGGTAGGCGAAGAACGGCGGTTTGTCCAGAGGAAGCGCCCAGTGTGTCTTGTTGATGCTCAGCCCCTGGGTGTGGCAGTCGTCCAGTTTGGTGTGGTCGAAAGTGCCCGGCACACACGCCTTGTTGAATTCCGTGATGGTCTTCACAAAAGTGGGCACATCCATTTCGATACGTTGAGCCAGTTCTTCCAGGGTGTTGGCCTGAGTACCCGGGAATACCGGCGGCATGAAGCGACCGACCGCCTTGGAATCGATGATGGACCAGGCGATCTGACCTGGCTGCATGGCAACCAGACGCCCCCAGATGGCATAGCGTTTAGGCCAGAAGTCTTCGCCTTCATCATAGAAGCGTTGCGCGTCACGGTTCACAACCACGCCCAGGGACACGCAGTCGATACGGGTGCAGATTCCGCCATCGTACAGGGGTGCGCGCGCGTCAATGGCCACGCAATGTGACTGGGAGGGGTCACCAATGATGTCGGCACCGGCATTCATCATGAAACGCAGCAACACGCCCTGATTGAAGCGGGTACCCCGAATCAGGAAATTCTCAGCTGGCCATTCGCCGCGTTCGTTCTGGCCCCAGGCCTCGCGCAACCATTCACGGTTGGATTCGAAGCCACCTGCCGCCAGGACGCAGGATTTGGCCTCGATGCGCTCGCCGTTGCGCAGACGCGCAGCAACGAAGCGACCCTCGTCAAGTTCGATTTCATCGACCGGAGCCTCATAGCGAATGTGCACACCCAGGGCTTCGGCGCTACGGTAATAGGCATTCACCAATGCCTTTCCGCCGCCCATGAAAAAGGCGTTGGTTCGCGCCACATGCAGGGCACCGGAGAGCGGGTTCTGGAAGTTCACGCCGTGCTTGCGCATCCAGCCACGACAGGTGGCAGTTTCGCGAATGACCATGCGCGCCAGCTTTTCATTCGTGAGGCCGCCCGTGACCTTGAGCAGATCCTGCCAGTATTCCTCTTCCGGATAGGCATCGACCAGGACGTCTTGCGGAGCGTCGTGCATGCAGCGCAAGTTGCGGGTGTGCATGGAGTTTCCACCCCGCCATTCTTTTGGCGCGGCTTCCAGCATCAGAACGCTGGCCCCGGCTTCACGTGCCGTGAGGGCGGCGCAAAGAGCGGCGTTACCACCGCCTATGACGAGTACGTCGTATCCCGGAGCCTGGCTCACGATGTTCTCCCTTGCTGAGACAAGTTGTGCTTGTACATCTTTGTTATCCAGTTATGAATACAATTGCATACAGCTGTATGTTAGGCCACAATACCCTACTGAAACAAGCGCCTTTCAAGCTAAACTGACTAAATGAACCTCGGACACAACGAAACAGACACTGGTCAGCGGCGCGGCCTCAGCCGTGGCGACCAGGCCTACAGCTATATCGTCGAAGGCATTCAGTCCGGCAGGCTGGCGCCCGGCACACGGCTGCGTGAAACCGAGCTTGCCGAGCTCACCGGCCTGAGCCGTACCCCCATCCGCGAAGCGCTCAGCCGCCTTCAGCTGGAAGGGCTGCTCACCATGGATGCAACGCGTGGCCTGATCGTCACCGAACTTGATCACTCCATGGCCAGCGAGCTCTACGCCATGCGCGAAGTGCTGGAAGGCACGGCAGCGCGCCTGGCCGCCCGCCACGCTTCCGACGTTGAAATAGACTTTCTTCGTGAAATCAATGTGCGCGACGCGCAGCTCACCACGGCTGAAGCACTGGCGGCGAACAACCGGCTGTTTCATGAAACCCTCTACCGCTGCGCCCACAACCGCTATCTGGTAAAGACGCTCAACACCTTGCAGGAATCCATGATGCTTCTGGGCCGAACCACCCTCGCGGCCCCCGGGCGGGCCGAAACCTCCCGCGCGGAACACGCCGCAATTGTGGAAGCCCTGGCCCGCCGCGACCCGGATGCAGCAGAACAGGCGGCGCGTGCCCACATCATTGCGGCTTACCGCATACGCCTCGAGCAATTGTTCCAAACGCACACTGAACCCGCCGCTCCGGCCGAGTCAGCCTTGACAGACGGTATCTCCATTCCCAACTGATGGTTTTCCGTTGCTGCACGGCAAGACAATTAAACAGTGCGCAACTGTTTGGCGACATAATGCAACGCGCAAAGGGAAACCGTTTCAATTGGCTGCAGGTGAGCTGATTCGCCGTTGCTAATGGCCTTCACGCCGTTTAGCCTGAATCCTGTGTCCATATCTGGAGAACCACCATGCGCAACAGCAAGCTACTGGGCGGGCTCGCCCTGTGCACGGCAATGGCAATGTCGGCGCTGCAACCCGCCGTCGCAGACTCTAAAACAACTAACACCATATTAGGCGCCGGTATTGGCGCTGCTGCGGGTGCAGTCATGTCGCAAGGTGACACCCTGGCAACATTGGGCGGCGCTGCCGCCGGTGGTCTGCTCGGCAATCTCCTGACCGAAGAACCCCACAAGCATCACCATCACGCGCGCCCGCATAAACACCATCACCCGCATTTCGGCCATCGAGGCAAGCCGCGCCATGCCAGTTATGCAGGGAGGGGCCATTGGAAACATGGCGGCCCGCCCGGACATCGCGGCAAACACCACCATCGTTGATCGTTTGACACAGACTGTGTACCGGCAGGATAATTCGTTCTAATTTTTAATGCGAATTACTTCTATTCACAGTTAACGCTGACTCCGGGGTTTCCTTCCCCCGCGCAAGCAGCGGCACAGCCAAACCCAACATGTCTTCCATCCGCTTATCCCCCGCTGTACAGCGCAATCGACGCACCCTGCTCGGGTTCATTTCCGCCTTGGCTCTGGGAGTGTCGTCGCTGCTTCCCATGCCGGCCGCCGCTCAGGATAGGACTCTCGAGACTGCGTTCGGCCCGGTCACCGTCAAGGGGGAAGTCCAACGCGTCATCACCCTGGATGAAGGTGCCCTGGATACCGTGCTGGCCCTTGGCATGCAACCGGCAGGCAGCGTCGCGGCCCGCGGAGCCAAGGAACTGCCGAACTATCTGCAGGAGCGCGCCTCCAATGTGCCCATTGTCGGGGTGACGCGCGAACCGAACATGGAAGCCATTTTCGCGCAGCGCCCCGACCTGATCTTCGCATCACCGGGCCTGGAAAAGCGCGTCTACGACATTTTGTCCAAGATGGCGCCGACCATTGTGCCCACGACGCCGACCACTGCACCCTGGACTGAGCGCAACGCCCTCTACGTTGAGGCTCTGGGCAAACAGGCTGAAATGGAGAAGCTGATTGCCGAAGTTGAAGCGCGCATTGAAGCCATGCGTGCCCGCATTGAGCCGGGCCAGACTTTTTCCGTCGTGCGCTGGATGCCGCAAGGCCCAATGGCCATGTCCAGCAAACTCATAACCGGCCAGTTGCTCTCTGCCCTGGGCATGAAGAGCACCGAGCCCGCCGAAGCTCTGGGTGACCGCCCCCACAGCGATATCCTCAGTCTGGAAAACCTCGGTTCAGTAGATGCTGACTGGATGTTCCTCGCCACGCTCAACGAGCAGGGAGACGCCACCCTGGCGGCCGCCCGCGAGCAACCCGCCTTTACCCGTCTCAGTGCTGCGCGCAACGGCCGCGCCGTACCTGTGGACGGGCAGGTTTGGTCCAGCGGCACCGGTGTGCTCGCCGCAAATCGAATCCTCGACGACGTCGAACGCATAGTCCTCAAGCCGTAATGTCCACGTCTGGGGGGCGCAAACTGCTGGGCAGAGTGGCTTTGCCCTGTTTCCTGATGGTCGGCCTGCTGATGCTGGCCAGTCTGCTTTTGGGTGCCGGCAATCTGAGCGTCCTGGATTCGCTGCGCGCACTGTTCGGCCGCGGCACTGAAGAACACTCATTCATCGTGTTCGAACTGCGCTGGCCCAGGACCATTCTTGCAGTGCTGGTGGGTGTGACGCTCGGGGCCGCGGGGACCATCATGCAATCGGCTACGCGCAACCCCCTGGCCGAGCCGGGTCTGCTGGGCGTCAGTGCGGGCGCTTCGTTCGCGGTGGTCCTGGCAATCTACTTCGGCGCGGACACCGCCGGAGTGCATTTCAGCACGGCCATACTTGGAGCTCTGGCAGGGTGCGCCCTGGTGTTGCTCACAACCCAGATGCGTGGAGCGGGAACTGATCCGGTGCGCCTGGTACTGGCCGGCGCAGCCTTTTCAAGCATCCTCATCTCCATCACCACCTTGATCCTTCTGCATGACCAGCGCTCGGCTGATGAAATCCGCTTCTGGGTGATCGGCGCCCTGGGCGGGCGTCCTGTCAGCAATCTGCAATGGGCCGTTCCAGGCCTGTTGGTGGGGCTGGCCATGGTGGGCGCGACCACCGCCGGCCTGGCTGCCATGTCACTGGGCGAAAGAGTCGCTGTGGGCCTGGGCCACAAACCGGTGCTCACCCGAGTGCTCGCCATGGCCGGTGTTGCCGTGCTGGTTGGAACGGCCACGGCGGCAGCGGGTCCCATCGCTTTCGCCGGTCTCATCGTTCCCTACTTCGCCCGCCGGCTCGTGGGTCCGGATGTGCGTCGTGCGCTGCCCATCGCCATGCTGTTGGGGCCCAGCGTCCTGCTCATATCGGACATTCTTTCGCGCCTCGCGGTACGCCCCTATGAACTACCGATAGGCGTAGTCACGGCATGCATCGGCGCACCTGTCCTCATTGCCGTAGTACGCAGCCACCGCCTGCCCCGCCTATGAAACCCCACTCCGCCGCCTCTCGTGCCCCGCGCGGTCATTGGCTCTTCACACCGGCCGGAATGTCGTTACTGGTGAGCCGGCGCGGCCTGGCCGCAGCCCTCGTGCTGCTGGCGATGACCTTTTCGGTAGCCATCGGCAGTCTGACGGTGGGTACGCCAACCCTGGCTCCGGCCGAAGTTGTCACGGCTGTACTCGGCGCGGGCGACCCCTTCAACGTGTTCATGCTGCAGGAATTGCGTCTGCCGCGCCTGCTTGCAGGCTTGCTGAGTGGTGCCGCCCTGGGTGTGGGCGGCTGTCTGCTGCAGACGCTCGCCCGCAACCGGCTCGCCACACCTGGGATTATTGGTATAGACGATGGTGCCACGGCGTTTGCGGTCGCCTCCATCGTCGCCATACCCACCAGTCTTGCCCCGCCCATGCTGGCCCTGCTGGGGGCCGCCACGGCGGCAGCGCTGGCCTTCGGTCTGGGAGGCGGTGGCTCCAGGGGATATCGCTTCATTGTGGTGGGTATCGCCGTCGGGGCCCTGTTCGGTGCTCTGACCAATTTCATGCTGGCGCGTACAAGCATCGATGCAGCCAACCTCGCCTACCCCTGGACAGTTGGCAGTCTCAACGCCCGCTCGCCTTCCACAGTTGTCGTGCTGGCCATCTGCCTGGCCCTGTGCCTGCCGGTGGCGAAACTCCTGGGCCGCCGCCTGCAACTGCTGCGTTTCTCCGATGCCGTAGCCATCGGCCTGGGTACAAATGTCCGGCGCACACGCCTGGCGATTCTGGTGGTGACAGTCTTGCTGACAGCCACCGCAGTCGCGGTGGCCGGCCCCGTGGGGCTGATTTCTCTGGTTGCGCCGGAAGTCGCCCGCCATCTGACGGGCCACCGGGGTGTTCCCGTCATCAACTCCGCCCTCTCCGGCGCCCTGCTCATGACGGCTGCAGACTGGGTAGGCCGGACCGCCTTTGCACCGGTGGAGATTCCGGTGGGAGTGATCACCGCCATCGTTGGCGGACCTTACCTGCTATGGATACTCTTACGCGAACCACGGACACCCGGAACATGACTGATCGCACCGAAGCCACTGCACACAGTACCGCTGTCGGAAATGACCGTGCCACCACGCTCGGCACACGCGAACTCGTGCTGGGCTATGGCGAACGCAATGTGATCGGGGGCCTGACGGTGGAGATACCGCCGGGCAAGATCACGGCCATCGTCGGCCCCAATGGCTGTGGAAAATCCACCCTTCTGGCCGGCTTGGCTCGCATTCTGGCGCCGCGCTCGGGCACAGTGTTGCTGGATGGCCGCGACATCAACACCCTTCCCACCCGCGAAGTGGCACATAAGCTGGCCTTGCTGCCGCAAGACGCCAGCGCGCCCGACGGGCTCACTGTCGAAGAGCTCATTCAATTCGGGCGACAACCCTATCGCAGCCTGATGCGCCAGTGGTCACCCCGGGATGCCGAAATCGTGCAGGCCGCCCTGCATGCCACTCAACTTGAGCAGCTGGCCGACCGCCCTTTGGATGCACTTTCCGGCGGTCAGCGCCAGCGGGCCTGGATTGCCATGACCGTGGCTCAGGACACCCCCTTGCTGCTGCTGGATGAACCGACCTCGGCGCTCGACCTGGGCCACCAGATAGAGGTGCTGGAACTGGTGAGAGAACTTTCCCGGCAGGGCAAGACAGTGGTCATGGTTATACACGACCTGCCCAGTGCCTGCCGTTACGCCGATCACCTGATAGCAATGCATCAGGGCGAGATCATCGCCCAGGGCCGCCCTGCAGACGTTGTGACGGAAGCCCTGGTGGAAAGGCTTTACGGAGTACGCTGCACCCTGCTCCATGAGCCCGGCACAGGCGCACCCCTGATCATCAACCCGGTTTCAATACGTCACTCTACAGACTGACGGCATTGCCCGCGAATCGTGTGCAGGCGGGCCAAATCAGTTCGCTGCGACTGAAGTTTCAGCCAGCTTCCTCTCGAGGACGTCGGCCGGAATTGCACCATTAACCCGTGAGCCGTCGGCAAAGAATATGGCCGGTGTGCCGGTCACCAGCAGGCTGCGGCCCAGCGCCAGGTTGGACTCGATGGGTGTTTCACATTCAGCCACCGCCGGCTGCTTATTTCCGACCATCCATTGCTTCCAGGTTGCGGCGCTGTCCTCCGCACACCAGATGTTACGCGAACGGGTGTGAGAATCCTGCGAAAGGATGGGAAAGAGGAAGGTGTAGACCGTCACGTTGTCGATGTTCTCCAAGGTGCGGTGCAACTGCTTGCAGTAACCACAGTTCGGATCCTCGAACACGGCCATCTGGCGGCTACCATCACCCTTCACCTGCTTGATGGCGTTTTCCAGCGGCAGCGTGGAAAAATCCACCCTGGAAATCTCGGTCACCCGTTTCGCGGTGAGGTCCCGGCGGGACTTTGCATCTATGAGTGAACCCTGCAGCACAAAGTTCACCTCGGGGTCCACATAGAGGAAGTCCGTGCCTATGCGCACTTCAAAAAGACCGGAAAAAGGGGTGGTGCTGACTTCGGTCACGCCTAGGCCGGGGAAACGTTCGTCGAACTTGGCCCTGACCTGTTTGGTGGAAACGACCTCCGCAGCCGCGGGGTCATTGCCTTGCGTGGACAGGACTTTGTCCTGAGCCGTGGACAGCCCGGGCAGCGCCAGAAGGCTGCCAAGCACACCCACGGCCAGAACATTGCGTATTTGCTTGCTGAAAAACATGAAAACTCCTGATGCTGGACGGCGGGGCATTCCCCGGGCCGGACTAACCAGCCGCACCGCCAATGAGAAAACGTTTGACCACCGGCAGGCGGTCGACCGCCTGCATGCCCAGATTGCGCAGCGCGACCAGTGGTGTCGCCTGGGAGGCAAAGAGGCGGTGCAGGCCGTCTGTGGCCAGGCTCATGGCAAGAATCGGCTGGGCACGGGCCCGCCGGTAACGCGCGAGAACCCTTTCATCTCCCACGCTGCGATGGCTTTCCTTTTCCACCAGCACTCGCAACAATTCCTGCACATCGCCCAGGCCAAGGTTAAGGCCCTGGCCAGCCAACGGATGCACCCGGTGGGCCGCATCGCTGACCAGGGCAACTCCCGGCGCAACCATTCCGCTGCGTTCCAGGAATAGCGGGAATGCAAAGGGAGTGCTGCGCAGGCTCAGCTTACCCAGACGCCCGCCCGTGGCGGCCGCCAGGCGACGTTCCAGCTCCGCCGCGCGCGTTTCGGCATCCATGGCCATGAGATCGGCTGCGACCTTGCCCGGCAGTGACCACACCATGGACACCTGATGCCCGTCAGCCGTATCTGGCATGGGCAGCAGGGCCAGAATAGAGTCGCCCGTGAACCACTGGACGGCCACATT
>JAJUFI010000020.1 GCA_029263795.1 Alcaligenaceae bacterium | reverse complement strand
GTTGCGCTGGAATAATGTGCTGGACAAGGAATACGCGCTGGCGCACGGGTATCAGACTCCCGGCTCCAACATCTTCATCAATCTGTCACTGCGTATGTAGCCATGACCGCTTCCGGATCCACTGCCCGGCTGATATTGGCCGCAGCGCTGGCCATCGCGCCCGCTTGCGGGCCACTTGCCGGCGAGCACCGTGTCATTACGCTGGCGCCCCACGCCACCGAATTGATACATGCCGCCGGGGCCGGCCACACCCTGGTCGGCACCGTCAGCAGCAGCGACTATCCGGAATCGGCCCGCCAGCTGCCCAGAGTGGGGGACGGCATTCTGCTCAACCAGGAACGCATCATCACATTGAAGCCGACCGTGCTGGTGGGCTGGCTGCCCTCCACTGCAGCAAGGCAGGTGGAACCCCTGGCCAGGCGCCTGGGTGCGCGGCTCACCTATTCGCGCCCTCTCAGCATGCGTGACATCCCGGCAGAAGTGCGGCGCCTGGGCCAGCTGCTCGGCACTGAAAGGCAGGCGGCCCGCAGCGCCGGGGAACTGGATGCACGAATCGATGAACTGGAACGGCGTTATGCGTCCCTGTCCCCCGTGAAAATCTTCATCGAGGTGGGCGAGCGCCCCCTGTACACCATCGGGGATGACCCGCTGCTGAACGATGCATTGCGGCTTTGCAGCGCCGTCAATGTATACGCCGCCACTGACCTGCCCGCCCCCCGAGTACCCGTGGAAAGTGTACTGGTCAACCAGCCCGAGCTGATCGTCGTCAGCCAGCGCACGGGTTCCGACGCTTCCGACGCGCGACATCGCTGGTCGCAACTGGGCCTGACGGCCGCACTGACAGGCCACATACATGTGGCTGACCCCGACGCGCTCTACCGCCCCGGCCCCCGCCTAATCGAGGCCACCGAAGCCCTATGCGAAGCGGTGGACGCAGCGAGGTCAGGATTGAAACAGTCCGGGGACACCCCAATAAAATAGATTATCCTCTCAGATTGTCCTGAAAAAGCAGCAACGGCCCTATTCATCATGACGCAGAAAGACACCTTCCTCCTCGCAGGCCGCGAATACCGCTCCCGCCTTCTCGTTGGCACCGGCAAATACAAGGATTTCGACGAAACCCGCCGAGCCATCGAAGCCAGTGGCGCGGAAATCGTGACGGTCGCCATCCGCCGCAGCAACATCGGCCAGAACCCCGGTGAGCCCAACCTGCTGGAAGTCATTCCGCCCGAGCGCTACACCATTCTGCCTAACACCGCCGGCTGTTACACCGCTCAGGACGCCGTGCGCACCTTGCGCCTGGCTCGCGAACTTCTGGACGGCCACGACCTGGTGAAGCTGGAGGTGCTGGGCGACAAGGACAACCTCTTTCCCAACATGCCGGCAACCCTCGAAGCCGCCCGCACACTGGTGGCTGACGGTTTCAAAGTCATGGTGTACTGCACCGACGACCCCATCCAGTGTCGTATGCTGGAAGACATCGGCTGCGTGGCCATCATGCCGCTGGCCTCGCTCATTGGTTCCGGCATGGGCATACTCAACCCGTGGAACCTGCGGCTAATCATCGACCAGGCCCGTGTACCGGTGCTGGTGGATGCCGGCGTCGGCACAGCATCGGACGCCGCCATCGCCATGGAACTGGGGTGCGACGGCGTGTTGATGAACACTGCCATTGCCGGTGCCCGCGACCCCGTGCTGATGGCTTCGGCCATGAAAAAGGCCGTGGAAGCCGGCCGCGAGGCCTGGCGCGCCGGCCGCATTCCCCGCAAGTATTACAGCGCAGACCCCAGCTCTCCCGAGGAGGGGCTGCTGCAACCTCTGAACAGCTGACGACTGCAAGATGATCCCCAATACTCTGACCATCGCCGGGGTCGACCCCTCCGGCGGCGCCGGCATTCTTGCCGACATCAAGGCCATGAGTGCGCTGGGCGCTTATGGTACTGCCGTGGTGGCTGCGCTCACCGCCCAGAACACCCAGGGCGTCACCGGCATCCAGCCTGTACCGGCAGCCTTTGTCACGGCACAGATCGACACGCTTTTCGCCGATGTCCGCATCGACGCGGTGAAGATCGGCATGCTTGGCCAGCAGTCAGTGACCCGCGCGGTGGCGGATCGCATGCAGCACTGGAAGCCCGCGCACCTGGTGCTGGACCCTGTCATGATTGCCAAGAGCGGTGATGCCCTGCTTGAGCGCAGCGCCATCGACGAACTGCGCGAAAGCCTCGTGCCGCAGTCCACCCTCATCACCCCCAACCTGCCGGAAGCCGGTGTGCTGCTGGATGTCCGCCCGGCGGAAAACGTCAAGGAAATGCGCCGGATGGCCGAGCGTCTGCGCCGGCTGCTGGCCGACGACGGGCACCGCTGGGTCTTCCTCAAGGGCGGCCACCTGCCCGGCAATGAAACCATCGACGTCCTGCATGACGGCGACAAAATGATCGAACTGCCCGGCACCCGCATTGCCACCCGCAACACGCATGGCACGGGGTGCACGTTGTCTGCGGCCCTTGCGGCCCTGCTGCCGCAGTGCGCCAACGTTCCGGAAGCCGCTCAGCGCGCCAAGGCTTATCTCGTGCAGGCTATAGCACGCTCCGGCGACCTTGAAGTTGGGTCCGGGCATGGGCCTGTTCATCACTTTCATGCCCTCTGGTCGGGCGCAAATAGGCTATAGTAGGAAGGTTGCACATGCTGCGCGCACGCAGTACGCGCTTGTCAGAAACGCTTTAAAGAAGATATGAACGCCACAGCCATTTCCGATATCGAACGCGCTCGCTTCAACATGGTGGAGCAGCAGGTCCGCCCATGGGATGTAAGCGACGAGCGAGTTCTGCAGGCGCTCTTCGACGTTCCCCGCGAACGCTTCGTTCCTGCGCCCATGCAAGGCCTGGCCTTTTCCGATATCGAACTGCCACTCATCATCAACTCGGTAGACACCCGTGAGACCATGCTGCACCCCAAGGTGGAAGCACGTCTCACGCAGGAATTGCAACTCAAGCCCACCGACTGTGTACTGGAAATCGGTACCGGCTCGGGCTACCAGGCTGCACTGCTGGCCCGCCTGGCACAGCAGGTGACCACTGTTGAAATCGACAGCCGTCTGGCCGCCTTCGGTGCCGAGAACCTGGCACGCAACCAAGTGCAGAACGTCACCGTCGAAACTGGTGACGCATGCAGCGGCTGGGGCAACACCGAATACGACGCCATCCTGGTCACAGGCTCCGTTCCTGCGGTGCCCGATGCCCTGAAGTACCAGCTGCGCGTGGGTGGCCGCCTGGTCATTGTCGTCGGTCAGGCTCCGGTCATGACCGCCGTCCGCATCACGCGCAATAGCGCCGCCAGCTTCGAAACCACGCCCTTGTTTGATACCCTCATCAAACCACTGCGGGGCGCAACGGTTTCCCAATTCAAGTTCTGAATGCGCCTGCGCGCCTGGCAACCACTGCTGCTGGCTCTGGCCCTGTTCGCAGGGCTGGCTCCCGCACACGGCCGCGACCTCATGGAGGTCTTCCGGCTTGCACTCGAACGCGACCCCGTCTACGCCGCCAGCGGCTATGCCCGCACGGCAGACCAGGAAAAGCTTCCCCAGGCCCGCGCCAAGCTGCTGCCCTACATCAGTGCCGACGCTGGTGCTCAGGTGGACAACAGCCGCCGTACCCGTACGCTGTCCGACAGCCAGACCACCCGTCGTGCAGCCTGGTCGCTGACCCTGGTGCAACCGCTTTTCGACCTTCCCGCCTGGAACAGCCTGGAACGGGCCGATTACCAGGTAGCGCAAGCTGACATCGCCCATCGCATCGCCTACCAGGATCTACTCCTGCGCACGGCCCAGGCGTATTTCGACGTCCTTGCCGTTCAAGACTCCCTGCGCGCACTCATGAGCGAAAAAGCCGCCATCGAGTACCAGCTCAGGGCGGCCCAGCAGGGCTTTGAACTGGGTGCCACCACCATTGCCGATGCTCATGAGGCCCAGGCCCGCCTCGATCTCGTCGTGGCCAATGAGGTGAACCTGCGCAATGAACTTCAGATGGCGGAAGACGCCCTGGCCCGAATCATTGCCGAGCGCCCTGGCCGCCTGGCGGAACTGGCGCGTGACGTTCCCCTGCCCGCCCCCCAGCCCAACCGTCTTGAAGACTGGGCCGAGCAGGCCGCGCAGGCCAGCCTGGTTGTCGCCAATGCCGAACTCCAGACCCGAATCGCACAAAAGGAAATCGAAATCGCCCGCGGCCAGCACTCTCCCACGGTAGACCTGGTCGCACGTACCGGCAGCGCGTCGGATTACGGCATGGACGGCTACCGCGCAGGCCCGCGGTCGCTGGACAGCACGGTCGGTGTGCAACTTTCCATTCCCCTTTTCACCGGTGGCGAAATTTCCTCCCGTGTGCGCGAACAGACCTCGCGGCTGCAGTACGCCCGCTCCATGTTGGAAGATGCCCGCCGTGCCACCCTGCAGGCGACACAGCGTTATTTCAAGGGTGTGGTCTCCGGGCTGTCACAAGTGGCCGCACTGGAGGCGGCAGAACGCTCCAGCCGTGCCGCACTGGAAGCCAACCGCACAGGTTATGAAATCGGTGTCCGCATCAACATCGATGTGTTGAACGCCGAGCAGCAGCTGTATGTCACCCAGCGCGCCCTGGCCCGTGCGCGTTACGACACGCTGATGAACGGCCTGCATCTGAAGGCGGCAGCCGGCATCCTGCAGGAAGAAGACCTGCTGGCCATCAACGCCCTGCTAACGCCCCCCGAATCTTCTTCAGAAGCGCAGTAGTCGAGCGCTGAAACTCGAAGGGGATGGCCACCGCGTCGCCGCCCCAGCTGCGCACGACAGCCGTTTCCGGCAATGTTTCCATGTTGTAATCACCACCCTTGACGATCAGCTCGGGCCGCAAGGCCCGGATGAGCTCCACGGGTGTGTCCTCGTCGAACCAGGTCACCCAGTCCACGCACTCTAGCGCCGCCACCATAGCCATGCGGTCGGCATGTACATTCAACGGGCGATCGTCTCCCTTGCCCAGCCGGCGCACCGAAGCATCGGTATTGAGCGCCACCACCAGAGTCTCACCCAGGCGCGCAGCGGCGTCCAGATAAGTGGCATGACCACGGTGCAGGATGTCGAACACACCGTTGGTGAAGACCATGGGCCTGGCAATGTCACCCTGTTCCAGGCGGCGGCGCAGTTCCTGCGGGTCGAGAATCTTGGCTTCGAAGCGAGCTTTCATGTTAGTTCAGCGTTCAACGTAGAAGGGCCCAGAGTGCCACGCCAATCCCGGCTGCCAGCACCAGAACCAGCGCAGACAGCAGGCGGTTGTGCTGCCTCTGGCTTTCGGTGAGGCGCTGCAACTCGGCGTAGATGGCGGGGCCTGCGTCCGGCCGGCTGAGCTGGGCATGAACCAGACGCGGCAGCTGGGGCATCAGCTGGGCCCACTGCGTGGCCTCTTTGTCCAGCTGTCGCTTCAGACCGGGCAGGCCGATACGCTGATGCATCCAGCGCTCCAGATACGGCTTGGCCGTCTTCCAGAGATCCAAACCCGGGTCCAGCTCCCGCCCCATGCCTTCGACATTGAGCAGCGTCTTCTGCAGCAGAACGAGCTGCGGCTGGATTTCCACATTGAAGCGACGTGAAGTCTGGAACAGGCGCAGCAAGACCTGGCCCAGTGAAATCTCCGACAGGGGGCGGTCGAAATACGGCTCGCAAACAGCCCGCACCGCCCCTTCGAGCTCTTCCTCGCGTGTCGAGGGCGGAGCCCAGCCGGACTCTATGTGCAGTTGGGCGACGCGCCGGTAGTCGCGGCGGAAAAAGGCCAGGAAATTCTGTGCGAGGTAGTTCTTATCGAATTCCGACAAAGTTCCGACAATACCGAAATCCAGCGCAACGTAGCGACCAAGCATGGCCGGGTCGTCGGACACGTAAATATTGCCCGGGTGCATGTCCGCATGGAAGAAGCCATCTTCGAACACCTGGGTGAAGAAGATCTCCACCCCCATGCGCGCCAGCTCCTTTCTGTCCACGCCGGCTTCCTCGAGCCGTTCGATATGGCTGACTGGAATGCCGCGCATCCACTCCATGGTGAACACTGTGGTGGCAGTGTATTCCCAGAAGACTTCCGGCACGATCAGCAAGGGTGGGCGCCCGCTTTCCGGGCTGAAATTGCGCCGCAGCTGGCTGCAGTTGGAAGCCTCGCGAATCAGATCGAGTTCATCATGCAAATAGGTGTGGAATTCGGCCACAACCTGCCGGGGCTTCAGGCGCCGCGCATCCGGGGCCAGTTTTTCCACCAGCCTGGCCACAACCCGCATTAGTGCAAGATCTTTCTCCAGTACCTCGCGCATGCCGGGACGCAGCACCTTCACTGCTACTTCGCGCCCATCGTGCAAAATGGCGTAATGCACTTGCGCGATCGAAGCTGATGCAACCGGGTCTACTTCAAAATGGCGGAACAGTGTGTGTGGCGACGCACCCAGCGCGTTTTCAATGATGGCCGCAGCCTGTGCCGAAGGAAACGGCGGCACCCTGTCCTGCAGCAGTGCAAGCTCCACCGCGATGTCCAGGGGGATGAGGTCGCGCCGGGTGGAAAGCACCTGGCCGAACTTCACGAAAATGGGGCCCAGGGATTCCAGTGCACGCCGCAGGCGAACCCCCCGTTCCATCTTGGGTGGGCGCCCAAAACGCAAGACCTTGAGCAGCCCATAGGCCAACGGGTGGCGTATGCCCGACAGCACAAGCTCATCCAGGCGGTAACGCAGGCAAATGATGATGATGTAAATCAGCCGGAACAAAGGGAACATTGCTCAGGCCCCCTTCCCTGACCGGCCTTCAAAGCCGGCCACGCGCTGTTCCAGGTCGCGCAACCGGCGCTCCAGGCTCTGGCACCCCTCCGTAAATGCCTGCATGGCGTGGCGGTTCACCAGCACCTGACTTTCCTCGCCGAGGAACTCGGCCAGGTTGCCCGCTCCCCGCCGGGCAGCTTCCTGCGCCACCCCTACCAGAGTACGCCCGCCCTTCAGCAGGCCTGGGCCCACAATGTCGCCAAACTTGGCGGCGAACTCTTCCTCCATATCCCAGCGCAAGTCACGCGCCAGTTCGGAAACGAGAGTCGCCAGGGCGGCATCACCCTGAACATGCAGCTTTTCTGTGATGGAGTTGATGTCCCTGCTGCGCAGAATGGCGGGCAGATCGGCCAGGTGCTCGGAGGCGATGGTCAGTGAGACATCCGGCGTGATGGCACTGTCGCAGACGCGCAGCATACCTGTATGTTCAATGGTGTAAGCACTGTGCAGGGGGCCGACGTTGAACCTCAGCGACTTTCCCGCATGACGGCTGAGGCGGTCGGCGGCCCAGGGCTCACGGCGCAGCAGAGCGTTGAGCAGGGAAGCGGTCAGCGCATTGGGAGAGAACACCGGAGGCAATGGCAGCATGGGTTACTTGTGCAGACAGGCTTCAGGCTCCCCACTGGAGCCTCGACAAGCCTAAAGTTTAACGGGTTTGGGCGCTCGCGGCGGCCCGCCATGCGCACAGCAGCACCTGTGCCTGAACCGATCCAAAAGAAGAAGGCACCCGTTGGGGTGCCCTCTTCGTATCGATGGGTGTGCTGCAGGCAAAGCCGGAAGCCCTGCCTGCAGGGCAACATCAGCTGGCTTGATCCAGCGGAATCTGCTGGATGCCGGCCAGCAGCCAACCGGTGGAATCGCCCTTATACAGGTTCCACACCTCTTCGAAACGGAATGCCTCGCCCTCGCGGCTTTCACGCAGCATGCCCGAATAGCGCACACTGGCAAGATGGCCGCCCGAGACCTTTTCGATGCCCAATAGTTCTGCGTTGAGCAACACGACTTCCGTGTAATTGTCTTCGCCACGGCCCATGAGCTCCGGCTTCACCTCGGCGATGAGGTCATCAGTCATGTACTCACGCAACTCTTCGAGATCGCCGCGGTCCCACAAGGCCTGGATCTTGATGAACTGCTGCTTGGCATTGGCCAGGAAGGCAGCCGTATCGAAGTTTTCCGGAATGAACCAGCTTTCATCCGCGGGGGCGGCAGGCACTGGAGCCACCGCCGGTGCTGTGGCGGCCGGAGCTGCGGGTGCTACCGGCGCTTGCGGTGCGGCCGGCTGCGAGCGTTCAAAGCCATTGTTGGCGCTACGAAAGCTGTTGTTCCCGCTTTGCGCCATGGCCGGCTGGCGGGCGCCGCCACGCAGACGACGAACCAGATAGATGATCGCAAAGGCAACCAGACCGATCAGAATCGCGCTGGAGAGGAATTCAAGCAAGGCGCCGCCAAGGCCGAGGTGGGACAGCAATGCGGCGATACCGAGGCCGGCCGCGATGCCGGCAATGGGGCCCAGGAAACGCGACATGCCGCTACGCTGTGCAGCGGCTGCGGTACCAGCGGCAGCACCCGCAGCGGGTGCGGTAGCGCTACGCGTGGCGTTTGGGTTGGCGGTCGGCGGAGTGGCCGGCGCACGCTGCGTGGTCACATTGCGGGACTGGGTGCCGAAGCTCTTGCCACCACCGGCGCGGCGCGCCTCGGCGTCAAAAGGCATGGCCAGCATCCCCACAGACGAAATCGCCAATACTGCCATGGCGAGGAATCGCGAAAGACGTTGCGACATTATGAATGTCTCCTGTTAGCGCTGCGGTGTGCCGCGCGCGTGGTAAAGAAATCACTGACAAGGAGTGAATCTTACAGGAAGCTTAAAAAGCGCACAATGCCTGGCGTGTTGCGGCTTATGTCAGGCCGGAATATTGCGGCCTATGACAGATTGACGCCCTCGTGCAGGGCGACGATGCCCGCGCTCATGTTGAAGTACTTCACCCGGGAAAAGCCCGCGTCTTCAAGCATGGAGGCCAGTTCCTGCTGGCCGGGGTGCATGCGTATGGATTCCGCCAGGTAACGGTAGCTGTCGGCGTCACCCGCCACTCGTGAACCGAGCCATGGCAGGATGTTGAAGGAATACCAGTCGTAAAGGGGTGCCAGCGGCGGCGCAATTTTGGAAAATTCCAGCACCAGCAGTTTGCCGCCAGGTTTGAGAACCCGCCGCATTTCTGCCAGGGCGCGGTCCTTGTGTGTCATGTTGCGCAAGCCAAAAGCCACGCTGACGCGGTCGAAATATCCATCAGGGAAGGGCAGCTTTTCGGCGTCGCAAACCGCCACCGGAGGCAGCAGGCCGTCATCCGCCAGACGGTCACGCCCCACCCGCAACATGGATTCGTTGATGTCCGTC
Organism: Alcaligenaceae bacterium; assembly: GCA_029263795.1. Lineage (GTDB taxonomy): Bacteria > Pseudomonadota > Gammaproteobacteria > Burkholderiales > Burkholderiaceae_B > Yanghanlia. Next base: position 17,147 of record JAJUFI010000020.1, on the reverse strand, counting down.
AGCCAGACTTCGCCCGAGGGGCCCGCGCGCCGCGCGAAAGCACGGGCAAGGTCGCCGGTACCACCGGCAATGTCGAGCACCTTCATGCCTGGCCGGACATTCGCGCGGGCAATGGTAAACGCCTTCCAGGCACGATGCAGCCCGACCGACATGAGGTCGTTCATGACGTCGTACCGATTGGCCACTGAATGGAACACCTGCGCCACTTTCGCGGCCTTTTCGCTGGCGCGAACGCTGCTGAAACCGAAGTGGGTGGTGTCGTCCTGAGGAGGCGTGGAGGAAGGCGTTTCTTTCATGTTTCGTATCGTACAACATCCTCATGGCCCAGTGCGCGGCCGCCCCATTCACAAACCTGTAATATTGTCGCCATAGTATTCAGGAAGCCGCCCCGTGCGAATCCCTGCAATACACACTTCCCGATCCGATACCCATGAGCACGACCATACTCGTCGTAGAAGACGAGCCCGCCATCCAGGAACTGATCTCCGTCAATCTGTCCTTTGCCGGCCACAAGGTTCTGCGCGCCTTCGACGCCGAACAGGCACAGGCCCTCATCCGCGCGGAACTGCCCGACCTGATCCTGCTGGACTGGATGCTGCCTGGCGCATCGGGGATCACTCTGGCGCGAAGCCTGCGCAGCGACGAACGCACCCGCAACGTTCCGCTGATCATGCTCACCGCCAAAGGCTCGGAACATGACAAGGTGGAAGGGCTGGAGGCCGGTGCCGACGATTACATCACCAAACCCTTCTCGCCCAAGGAATTAGTGGCCCGCATCAAGGCCGTGCTGCGGCGTCGCGCCCCCCAGCTCACGGAAGACATTGTGGAAATCGGTACACTACGGCTGGATCCCGCAACGCACCGCGTCTCCGGCGCCGGCCAGGCGCTGTCGTTGGGCCCCACTGAATTCCGGCTGCTGCATTTTTTCATGACCCACACCGAAAGGGTGTTTTCCCGGGCCCAGCTGCTGGACAAGGTCTGGGGCGATCACGTCTTTGTCGAGGAACGTACGGTGGATGTGCACATCCGCCGGCTGCGCAAGGCGCTTGAGCCCACCGGCCACGATGTCCACATCGAAACCGTGCGCGGTGCGGGATACCGCTTCGCGGCTCAGCCGCAGGTCTGATTCGAACACCGCCACAGCACACGCACCGATGACGAAAACCCTGATCACCGTCGCCCTCTGGGCCTTGGCCGGATATGCACTGGGCTCCTGGTCCAACCCGCATGTGGGTTGGGGGACACTCGCATTCGGGCTGCTGCTGATGGTGCTGGTCAGCGGCAGGCAGATATCCCTGGTGACACGCTGGGCCCGCAATATTGAAAGCGCGCCGCCGGCCTCGGTCGGGCCCTGGGACGACATTCTGTCCCTCATTTACCGCAAGTTGCGCGCCGACCGCGAAACCATCGCCCGTCTGCAGGGCGACATGCAGCGCATGCTGGAAGCAGCCGAAGCATTACCGGACGGAGCCGTCACCCTTGACGGCCAGATGAACCTCACCTGGAGCAACCGCAGTGCGCGCGAGCACCTGGGGCTGCAGTCCCACACTGACGTTGGCCACAGCATTTTCAACATGGTGCGCGCCCCCGAATTCGCCACCTATGCGCGCCAGGGCCGTTGGGAAGAACCCCTGCAGCTGCATGTGCAGGGCCCCGATCAGCACCGCACCCTGCTGGTTCAGCTGGTCGACTACGGCGTGGACCGTTACCTGATGGTCACCCGCGACATCACGCAGATTGAACGCCTGGAAACTACCCGTAAGGATTTCGTCGCCAATGTCTCGCATGAATTGCGCACACCGCTGACCGTACTGAAGGGCTTTCTGGAAACCCTGCAGGACATGCCGCCCGATTCCCTCACTGCTGACCAGCGCCTGCGCTATGTAGCCATGATGCAGGAACAGGCGGCCCGCATGGAAGCCATTGTTTCGGACCTGCTCACGCTTTCCACCCTGGAATCCTCGCCCCTGGCGGAAGCCGAACCGGTGGACATGAGTGCACTGGTGCACAAGGCTTTGCAGCAGGGCCGCCTGCTCTCACGCGACCAGCATGTATTCGTCGAGCATTGCGAAGAAGACCTGCAAATTGAAGGGGTGTCCGCGGAGCTGGCTTCCGCGGTATCCAACCTCATCACCAACGCCGTGCGCTACACCCCGCAGGACGGAACCATCACCGTGAGCTGGTACCAGGATGAAGAGGGGCGCGCCATCTACTCCGTTCAGGACACCGGCATCGGCATTGCCGCTCAGGACATTCCCCGCCTCACCGAGCGCTTCTACCGGGCTGATCGCGGGCGCTCACGCGCCACCGGCGGCACTGGCCTGGGCCTGGCCATCACGAAGCACGTGGCCATGCGTCATGAAGCCGAACTGCGCATCAAGAGCCGCTACGGTTCGGGCAGCACCTTCTCACTGGTGTTCCCCGCGAGCCGCGTCCTCCGAGCCACGCCGTCTGACGCAGAATGAACAACTGCAGCACCTGTTCTTGCGGGTTTCCGCGACTCGACGTCGGCGGCAAGCTGTATCAGAATGGCTGATTTTTACCCCCTCAGGAAGCAAGTGGTTTCTCTCTCTCCAGGCGAGGCCCGCCAACACGAACAGGCGGAATGGGATATCGTTTCACACGGTGATCGCTGCTTGGTACTGCGTTTCGGCAGCGGCATCGATATCGCAGTCGGCCGGCGCTGCGCCGCAGCTGCATCTGCCCTGCGCCAGGCAGGCATCCGCGGTGTCAGCGATATTGTCCCCACCTTCAACTCCGTAGCCGTGCACTACCTGCCGGCGCACTTCAGCGCGAACACCAGCGCCCGTGGCCTGCAGGCAGAAATAGAGCATGTGCTGCGGAAAACCGACCTGCAAAGCGGAGAAACCGGCGGTCGCCTGGTGGAAATACCCGTCTGCTATGGCGGTGAATACGGCCCCGACCTTCCGGATGTGGCCGAACGCACCGGTCTCAGCCAGGAAGAAGTCATCGCCCTGCATGGGCGGGAACCAGCCTACGTCTTCATGTTGGGCTTCGCCCCCGGGGCACCGTTCCTGGGTGTGCACGATGAACGCTTCGCCCTGCCGCGGCGCCCCACCCCGCGCACCTCGATTCCCGCCGGCTCCGTGGCCATAGCCAACCGCCAGACGGTGATCTACCCCAACAATCTGCCGGGCGGCTGGAACATCATTGGCCGTACGCCGGTAAAGATGTTCGACCCTGCACGGGTGCCCGCCACCCTGGTCTCGCCAGGCGATACCGTCCAGTTCCGCCCCATCACCGCACAAGAATTCGAAAGTTGGTCCCAACAATGAGCGTCACAGTCATCCGTCCGGGCCTGGCCAGCACCTTCCAGGACTGCGGCCGTCATGGCCATCAGCATCTAGGCATCCCCGTAGGCGGCGCCATGGACCTGCGCGCTCATCAACTGGCCAATCTCATCGCAGGCAATACGCGTGATCTCGCCACTCTGGAGATCACTCTCCTTGGCCCCACTCTGCGTTTCGATGCCCCCGCCATCATTGCCATGGCCGGTGCAGATCTCAGCCCCACGCTCAACGGCATTCCGGTACCCTTGGGCAGGCCCCTGGTTGTCCGCGCAGGAGAAACACTCAGCTTCGGGGAAAGGCGCAATGGTGTGCGCTGTTATCTGGCCTGGAATGGCGGCATTGATCTCCCCCCCGTGATGGGCAGTCAAAGCACCTGGCTGCGCGGCCAGCTGGGTGGCTATCAGGGGCGCGCCCTGGCCAAGGGCGACGAGCTCCCCCTGGTCACTCAACTGAAGGAAGAAGGTCTGGATTCTTTATCAGACGACCTTGATTCCATGTCCATTTACTTGCCCGCCACCCTGGCCAACAACCCGCGCGAGCGTCTGCGCGTCATGCGTGGGCCGCATACCGCACTGTTCACGGATGAATCCATCAGAGCTCTGCTGAACAACCCGTTCCGCATCGCCAAAGAATCGGATCGCATGGGCTATCGCCTGCAGGGCCCCAGCCTGCATCTCAAGGAAAACCGCCAGCTGCTTTCCGAGGGCGCCACCTTCGGCAGCATACAGGTACCTTCCGACGGGCAGCCCATCGTACTCATGGCCGACCGCCAGTCGATTGGCGGCTACCCCAAGATCGGCCATGTGGCAACGGTCGATCTCCCCCATCTCGCGCAGAAGATGCCGGGGGAAGAGGTTTGGTTTGAGGAAATAAGCCTGGCTCAGGCGCAGCAGCTGGATAACCTGCGGGAACAGGCCCTGGGCAGGCTGGCCGCCTCGCTTGAGCCCATGCGCCGCCGCATGGCCAAATGCATGATGCAGGCAACTGCCGCTATGTGACGGCCGGGCGGCTCGGAGCCCGGCGATAGCAGAGCCTGAAGCCCGTGGGGCCTCAGGCAACCACAGAAAAACTCAGGCGTGGCGGCCGATGGCGGACTCGCGGGTTTCAGCCACGTCAAGAATGGCAAGAAAGCCGCTGATATCAAAGACTTCCTTCACATGCGGCTGCAAGCTGCATAGCACCAGGTGCCCGCCGTTCTGCTTCAAACGTTTGGCCACCAGAAGCACGACGCGCAGCCCCGCACTGGAAATGTATTCCACACCGGACATATCTAGCACCCATTTCGTCTCTGCTTCTTCCAGCCACTGAAGCAAGCTGCGCTCGATCTCGGCCGCGTTGGCGCTGTTGATCTGTCCTGATGCCGCGACGACCAAGACGTCGCCGCTCTTTTCCCGGGTTAGGCTCATTAGGCAACCATTGAAGTATTTAAATTTCTGACTGGATGTATCCATCAGTAGGCGACCGCTTATAATGCCGCCACCGCAGATCGCAGCCACAAATCATAACCACACATGGGCCTCTTTTCCAAACCCGGTCTGTTTCCCAACCCGCCTGTCAAACGGCCCCGCGACCTCGCCTATGCGTCGATGGAGCGGCCGCCTCTCTTCTCGCTGATCATCCTCGCCCTGCAGCACTCTGCCACTGCCTTGGCACTGATTGCCTACGTGCTCGCCGCCGCCCACATGGGTGGCCTCAGCCCTGAGGCCACCCAGGAAATGCTCAGTGCCACCATCATCGGCATGGCAATATCCACGGCCTTGCAGGCCATTGGCGGGCGCACCGGCTCGGGAACCCTGCTCGTGCACATCCCCGATCCGCTCCTGGTCGCACTCTCAGGGCTGGTCTGCGCGGAATACGGCACCGGCGGTATGGTCGCAGTCTGCATAGTCAACGGTTTGTGCAGCCTGCTGGGCGGCTACATCGTGCCACGCCTGCGCACCATTCTTCCCCCTACCGTGGCCGGCGTGGTGGTCTGCGTGGGCGGGATCTCTCTTGTGGAACCGGCGCTGGTCCACACAATGGGTCTGAACGATTCAACACTGGATGCGACCGACGCACTGCTTGGCGGCTCCACCCTGCTGATCATCATGTGCCTCTCCATCTGGGGCAACCGCACCATCAAGCTGTTCGCCCTGCTGATGGGGGTAGTCGTGGGTGTGGCGCTGGCGGCCGTCATGGGCAAGCTGCAAGGCGCTGAAGCACTCGCACAGGCACCGATCTTCGGTATGCCGTCCATGGTGGCGCCCAGCCTGGATGTTCCCATCGGCTTGCTGGTCTCAGTGGGTCTGCTCTCGCTCATGGTGCAACTGGATATTTTCGCCAGCGTTGTCCTACTGCAGAAGATGGACGACGCCGACTGGCGGCGGGCGAACATGCGCATGGTGGGCGGAGGCATTCGGGCCAACGCCCTGGCCAGCCTGCTGATTGCACCGCTCGGCGGCTACCCCAGCGCCGCATCTTCGGCCAACATAGCGCTCTGCCACATAAGCCGCTCGACATCGCGCTGGATAGGCCTGGCCGTGGGCGCCCTGTTTCTCTTGCTGGCTTTCATGCCCATGTTTTCCGTGGCGCTTTCCCTGATACCTTCCGCGGTGATCGGCGCCGTGGAAATCTACGCCGCGGCTTACCTGATTGTTTCCGGCCTGGAACTCATCTGTTCGCGCGCCATGGATGCGCGCGGCATCTTCATGGTGGGCTTGGCATTTGTCGCCGGAATGGGCGTCATGCTCATGCCGGGCATTGCCGACACCGTGCCCGAAGCCGTCCGGTTTGTGGCCCACAATGGCATAGTGGTCTCGGGTCTGGTTGCCATTGTGCTGAACCTGATGTTCCGTTTGGGCAGTTCACAACGCAACAGCGAACCCCTACATGATGCGGGGTCCGCCAAAGAGCTTGCAGAACGAGTCACCGAATTCGTGGAAAGCTCCGGCGCCGCCTGGGGAGCGCGTCGCGAGGCGGTACGCCGTGCAGCACAGGCAGCTCTGGAAGCGGTGGAATTGCTACATGCCGGCGGGGACGGCCGGCGCGTGGTGGATATTCACGGCCGCTTCGACGAATTCAACCTCGATCTGGAAATCCGGCATGAAGGCCCACCCCTGAAGCTGGACGAGCAGCAAAGTTTGCCGCATGATCTGCTTGATGCCGATGACGAGACATTCGAAGCAACCCTGGCAAAGACGATGAACAGCGTCTCTCAAACACTGATGCAACGCCTGGCAGACCGGGTGCATGCCGACCAGCGAGGGACACTTTCCAGTCTGCGCCTGCATTTCGATCACTGAACCGAATCTCATGCGACAGCTGGCCGACATTTCCCTTCCCGTGAATCCCGACCTCGTCGCAAATGCCCTGCAGTGGCTGGAGTACGTTGGTGAACAGCAGTCCTGGCCCAGCCGCACCCGTTTCAAGCTTCAGCTCTGCCTGGACGAAACCCTCACCAACATCGCCATGCATGGCTACACCGGGCACCAGGCACCAGAACCTCCGCAGATAAAACTGCAGCTCAGTCAGGAAGGCGAAACCCGGCTTGTGCTGGACATCTTTGACAACGGCGCCCCCTTCGACCCCACGGCGCGCACCTCCCGCGAGCTTGACAAATCACTTGAAGATGCCAAAATCGGGGGCCACGGCCTGCGCCTTTTACGGCATTATCTTGAAGACATGCGCTACGAACGGCTCGATGGCTGGAACAGGCTGACGCTGGTTGCCGTTCGCGACGATGCCTGATGACTATCGCTACTCAACTTCCCCGCACAGGCCCCTGGGCCGCAATAGACAGAAGCGCCATTTCCCACAATTTCAGCTGGCTGAAGCAACGCCTCCGTCAGGAGGCTGCAGGTGGCCCGGTGCGCATCTGGGCGGTGGTCAAAGCAGATGCCTACGGCCATGGGCTTTCTGAAACCATGCCCGCATTGCAAAATGCGGACGGCCTAGCCGTCACCACACTGGGCGACGTGCTCCGCCTGCGCCGGGAAGGCTGGCAGCGTCCCATTCTGCTGCTGACTACTTGCGGGGTCAATGCCGAAGAATTCCGCGCCCCTTCCCTGGGCGAACTGCACCTGGTCATTGACGATATCGCGCAGCTCGCCAAGCTGGAACGGCTCAGCCACAGGTTTGGGGCCCCTCGGTCAAGGCTTCACGCCTGGCTGCGTTATGCGGGGCGCCTGGGAAACCTGGGCCTGGATGAACAGGAATACACGCCCGCATTTGAACGACTGCTGGCACTGAAGGCCAGGGGCGTGATTATCGAGGCGGGCCACCTGCACCACTACGCCACAGCGGAAGACCCGGAGGCACTTCGACTGGAACGCGAAGAATTCGCCCGGGTGGTGGGGCAACTTCCCGGCCCCCGCAGCACGGGAAATTCTGCAGCACTATGCGGTGAGCTTCCCGAGCCCATAGTGCCGGGCCAGCACTGGCTGCGCTGCGGCCTGTTGCTGTATGGGGCGAGCGCCGTACCGGGCATCACGGGCGTAGAGCTGGGTTTGCGCCCATCCATGAGCGTCCACTCGCGCCTGGTTGCCGTAAGGCGCATCCGGGCGGGGCAAAGCGTGGGTTATGGCGACACTTTCAGGGCAGCGCATGACACCTGCATAGGCACAGTGTGCATAGGGTACAGCCACGGCCTACCCAGACAGCTATGGGAAAATGGCCAGGCGCTAGTTGGCTCCGACGGGCGGGCGGTTTCATTTGCAGGCCGTATCGCCATGGATTGCCTGAGCCTGGACCTGGGCCCGGATGCCAGTGAACAGGCGGGAGACATTGTCACCCTGTGGGGTCAGGCTCCCGGCGGCAAAACCCTGCCCGTGGAAACCGTTGCAGCATCGTGCGGAACCATTGCTGCGGAACTGTTCACCGGCCTCACACCCCGGTTACCTCTCATTCCAGCGTGATCCTACTTCCCGCAAACCCGCTTATTCCGGTGCCATCGCTCAATCCGGCGCACTCTCTCATTCCGGCGTGATTTTTTCTTCGCCGGGCGCCATGCGCCAGAAAAGTACAGTGCCCAACAGATACACCGCCCCGGTCAACACCAGAGCGGCGGCCATGCCCACGCCCGCGAACAGGCTGCCCACAACCAGCGGCCCCAGCATCTGGCCGAATTTGTCCGCCCCGCGCATCAGTCCGGTTGCACCAGCCGCCCCATAGGCCTGTACCGATTCGCGCGCCAGCATGTAGGGTGTCTGCGCAGCGCCGGCAAGACAGCTGGCCACCGCCAGCAGCAACACTGCAGCGCTCACACCCCACAGACCGGGCGCCCACTGCAGCATCAGCAGGCCGCTGGCACCCACCAGGCCGCCTGCTGCAATCCAGCGCTTCCAGTGCCGCGAACCATCGGTCAGCCTGCCCAGCCAGGGGCCGACGTAAATGACGCAGAAACCGTAAAGCATGATGACCCGGCCCACATCGGCAGTGCTCGCACCCAACGCGTCAAAATACAGCGGCAGAGCGTAACTGAGCAGCCCAACCTGGGCGATGGAAAACGGCACCACGCTGCCCAGCAGCAGGGCAACATAGCCTTTGTCGCTCAGCAAAGCCTTGAGCGATGCCCCCGATACCCGGGTAGCCACCGGCCCCACAGCCACCCCGCCCTGGCTGCGGTAGGGCCAGAGCAAGGTGCGCAGGGCGAGGGCGGCCACCAGCACCATCAGCCCGCCCACGAGAAACACCGGCCTGGGCCCTAATTGATTGGCCAGCATACCCCCCACCGCCGCCCCCGTCATGTGCCCGGCGAACAGCCCGGCGATCAGGGCGGTCATGTTGCGACCCCGATATCGCGCATGCCCCAGGGTGACCACAAAACCCTGCAGAGCCATCCACACAAGGCCATAACCCAGCCCGGCCAGCGCCCTCGCAAGCGTCAGTGTCCACAGGCTGTCAGCCCAGGCACAGGCGAGATTGCCCAGTATGGCCAGAAACATGCCCCAGGCACAGGGGCCCACCCAGCCACGGCGGTCGATGAGCCTGCCCGCCAGCAGCGCAGTCAGTAGACCCGCCGCCATTTCGGCAACGGTAGGCAAAGCCACCAGCAGGGCCGCTGCGCCATCATCCCAGCCCGTCAGCAACAGGCTGCGCGCATAAAGAGGCAGAAAACCCAAGGGCAACGCCATGGCGAACAGGAAAGCGAACATTACGGGGCGGGCAACCATGCCCAGCCGGGAAGGATCGTCCAGCTGTGCACCCTCGCTGCGCCCTGCAGCACTGAAAGCGCGATCCATCAGTACCTGCAGCATGAGCATAAGTTCGACGGCGGCCACCATGGCCACTACCGCAATCGTGGCGGCATCGAGCGCCCGCGCCCGCACGGCAGCCTGCATGGCGATATCATCGGCATACAGGGTAAGTGTGCCCACCACAGGCCCGCGGGATGCCGCTTCCAGAGGGAAATGAAGAGGATCAGCATGGCTGCTCACAGCACCAACCCTGGCCACTTCGCGGCCACCAGCCGTCTGCAGGCTCATGCCCCCCAACAGCGGAAATGCCCTCAAGGCACGTTCCATGGGCTTTTCCACGCCCCGCAGTCGCTCCAGCGATATTCCGTAGCCCAGCACTTTTTCCAGGTCTTTTTCCAGGCCCTGACCAATAACCCGCGCATTCTCTTCAATGACGGCCTGCCAGATATTGCGGAAATCCTGAACCGTGTGAACGGTGTATACCGCCTGAGCCGCCAGCATCACCACCAGGGGCACCGCCATGCGCAGCCACCCCGCCATGGCCAGGCTGTGTACCGGCATACGCCGGATCGCCAGGGCCATCAGCAGGGCGGCACCTGCCGTCGTCAGAGCCAGAAAACCCAGGTTGTCCCAGAACGTGGCGCCTTCAGGGAGCCCGGGCCGTTCGACCTGAATGATCAGGGCTCCCTTGCGCCCGCCGTCCGGTTCTGCCAGCGGCAATGCCAGGCGCAGGCTTTCCGCTGTGGCCTCAATGGCGCGGGTGCCGCCCTGCCGCAGTTCGCGCAGCAGACGCGGCGTGGGTATGTCCGTCCCGAAGGAAGCCAGCACTGTGTCATCGTCCAGCACGACTGCGGCAGCCTGCAATTCTGGAATGTCAGCCTGCAGACGTTCGAACACCAGGGAAAGGCCGAAATACTGGCCAAGAGGCTTACCGAGCTGCAGGCCTGCCTGAATCTGGCCTGCCGTGCGCCCGGCAATCAGTGAAAGGCGGTCTGCGACGCTGTCCGTGCCCAGGCGCAACAGGGCGGCAAGACTCAGGGCGGCGATCAGCAACTGCCCCACCACCAGCACAGCTACACAGGAAAGCATGACGTTGCGGACAGCACGCCGTTGCCTCAGCCCTGTATCCACGCGATTCACCGAAGCCTGCTGCATTGCGAGGGTATTTCCCGGAGTTCATCAAGTCAGACCCAATGGTAAATTAAACTCACTCTCCTTAAATGAAGTTACAAGTCGGTCCGTCATGCGCCTGACCTCGCTGCGCAGCAAAATCTTCCTGCTCGTTGGCTTGACCCTGCTGTTCAGTGCCGCTCTGGTGATGGTGCTAACGCAGCGCAGTGTCACGCAGACCGTTTCCGCCATGGAAGAGCACGCCGTCTACAACGTGCTCAACCTCCTGGTGCAAGACAGCGAGGCGCGCTGGGGCGGCTTTCTGAACGACAAAATCGCCACGGTGCGCAGCAACCGCGCCCGTCTCTTGCAACATGGCCAGACCATCCACTCCGTCCTGCAGGCCTGGCAGCAACAGGTACGCAGCGGCGAAGTGAGTGACGCCCGTGCGCGCGAACTCGCACTGGAATGGCTTTCCAGTTTGAACTCTTTAGAACAGTCGAGTAGCAAAGTCTGGGTATTCGACCCCACCCGCAACGTGCTGGCCACCGGCTATCGCCTCTCCCGCAATCTCGATGTAGCCACTCTCCTCGACTACAAGGGTCGCCCCCTGGCTGAATCGGTCTATCAGGAAGTGCGCGTCAGTGGCTCGGCCTTCGCCATCTACCGGCTGCCCGACCTCGGTTCCGACACCTATACCCTGCGCTATGCCTATTTCAGCTATCTGCCCGACTGGGAATGGGTGGTCGGCGTCAGCGATGACGCGGAAGGCATAGTCCAGCAGTTCGACAGGCGGCGCCGCGAAACCGAAGACGCCATCGCCGAAGTGCTGCACGACCTGCGCCTGGCCGAATCGGGCTTCGCATTCATTATTGGTGACGACGGCCACCTGGTGGCCCCACCGCCATCGCGCCATGTCGGGCTGCTCGGGGCCACTGACGATGAGCGGGGCCGCACCCTGCAGGGCATGCTCCACAGCCTGCCACCGGCATCCGAGATCCAGCAGTTTTCCTTTCGGCCCTCTGGCCAGAAAGACGCCTGGCGCATCTATTCCACGCACTTCAAGCCGCTGGGCTGGACCATCGTCGCCGCCGTGCCGGAAGCCGACTTCACCCGTGCCGCCACGGAACTGCGCAACCAGCTGGGTGTGCTTCTTCTGCTGGTACTGGCCGGCGGCCTGATTGTGGCAGGCATGGTTTCCCTGCGCATGACCCGGCCCCTGCATCAGCTCAGCGAATTTGCGCGCGCCCTGCCCGAGCAGGACCTTGCCGGTGGCAGTATGCTGCCGGCCCATATTGCGGAACTGCCCCGCCGCCGCCCGGACGAAGTGGGGCGCCTGGCCTCCGCCTTCGCGTACATGGACGAACAGCTGCGCGAGAAAGTTGCCCGACTGCTGGAAGAGACTTCCAGCCGCCAACGCCTGGAAAGCGAACTCAATATCGCACAGGAAATCCAGCTCGGCCTGTTGCGCCCGCCCACTGCGCCGGAACTGCGCGGGCATGTGGACTTGCGCGCCACCATGGACTCCGCCAAGGAAGTCGGCGGCGACCTCTACGACTACCTGCTTCTACCCGACGGGCGCCTGCTGTTTGCCATTGGCGACGTTTCCGACAAGGGCATGCCTGCAGCCCTGTTCATGGCAGGAACCTGTACCCTGATCCGCGCCCTGGCCGAAACCGAGACCGACCCGGCCGTCATCATGACGCGCATCAACAACTTGCTTTCGGCGAACAACCCCAACCTGATGTTCGTCACCCTGGTCATCGGTACGCTAGACCTGGGCACCGGCCGGCTGCAGTGGGCCAATGCGGGCCATTCGCCCTTGTCCGTATTGGGCCCAGACGGCGACCTGCGCTTGCTGGAAGGCCGCTCCGGCCCGGCTTGTGGCGTTCAGGAAGGCCTGCCCTACCGTTTGTTTGAAGACCGCCTGGATGCAGGCGAAGTGCTGATCGGCTATACCGACGGTGTGACCGAAGCGGTGGGCCCGGGCGAGGCACAATATGGCGAAAACCGCCTGTATGCCACGCTGGCGCCGCAGGCTGGGTGCGAGTCAGCGCAAGTGGTCGACGCCATCCGGGCTGACGTGCGCGAGTTTGTTCAGGACACCCCGCAATCCGACGACATCACCTTAATTGCCATCAAACGACTGCAGACATGATTCTTCGCTTCGCCCTCGCACTGCTTGCAGCCTTGACCCTGGGTGCCGCACCGGTATCGCAAGCCGATACCTGGCCGACCACCCCGGTTGCGCCTGCCACGCATGAACGCTGGCGCATAGGCTATGTGGAAAGCGGCGACTATGTCGACTACGCCCTCACCCTGGCTGAGACCGTCGACGGGCTGGAACTGCTGGGCTGGCTGAAATATTCCCAACCCCGGCCGGATAACCTGGGCGGCCCCGAGCTCTGGAAATGGTTGTCGGAGAACGTCGAAAGCGCCTACCTGGAATTCGTCGCCGATGCCTACTGGCGCCCCGGCAACTTCGACGCCAGCCAGCGCGGCCCGATGCGCAAGGCCATTTCCGAACGGCTGAATTCAGACAAGGACATCGACCTCATCATTGCCATGGGCACCTGGGCCGGCCAGGACATGCGCGAACTGGGCCCGCCCGTTCCAACCATAGTCGGTTCCGTGAGCGACGCCATCGCCTCGGGCCTGGCCGACAGCGCCCAGGACAGTGGCCGCGACAATCTCCACACCCGCATTGAGCCGGAACGCTATCAGCGCCAGCTGCGCCTGTTTCATGAAATTGTGGGGTTCGACACCCTGGGCATCGTTTACGAGAATTCTGAAGAAGGGCGCAGCTATGCCGCCGTGGGGGCCGCCGAGCAGGTCGCTGCCGAACGCAATTTCAAACTGGAACACTGCCATGCGCCATCTGCCAGCATTCCGATCGAACAGGCCGTAGTGAATGCAGTGGGCTGTTATGAACAGCTGGCCAAACGCCATGTCGACGCCATCTATGTCACCACTCACCGGGGTGTCACTGCAACTTCCATCGAACAGATCGCAGCCACCCTGCTGCAGGCCCGCATACCCAGCTTTTCCATGGCGGGTTCACGGGAAGTGCAGCAAGGCCTGCTCATGAGTGTGGCCCAGGCTGACCTTTCCCATGTCGGCCTCTTCCATGCAGAAACCATTGCGCGCACCCTGAACGGCGCCAAACCGCGGCAGCTCAGCCAGCTGTGGGTTGCCCCCCCGAAAATCGCCCTGAATCTCTCCACAGCACGCCGCATAGGCTTTGACCCGCCCGTGGACATTCTTCTGGCCGCAGACGAAGTCTACGAATGAGCGTAAAGCGCATTCAAGCTCAGGCAGCAGGCAGCTGCAAACCCAGCTCAGAAGGTCTCAGGGAACGGTGGTAGCGGGCAACCCGTTCCAGCCGCTGCTGCACATCAAGCCCGGCAGCCGCCCGCCAAGTATCCAGCATGCGGTCCGCCGCCGTGCGGCCAGTCTCCAGCACATACTCCGCGTAACGCAGATACGGCCGCTCATCCGGCCCCAGACCCTTGCGGGCAACCTCCACAACTTCGCGGCAAAGGGTACGCACCGCCGCGTCCTCCAGTGCATGTTGCATGGCCCGGTCGCGCAGCTCATGCAGGCGCCTCCAGCCGTAGTGGCCGAGCACGGCATCAGCCTCGTCCAGCCGCTGCAGCAGGCCCCATTGCAGGGCGATCGGGCACATCACCATAGCCGAAGCTACCGCAGCGCCTGCCTCATCCAGCAGAGCCTGATCCGGGAACCCCGCCCCCGGCGAGCGCCCTTCCACGTAAATTTCCGCAGCATGTGCCTCGAATAGAGCCTCCAGCCCGCCCGGCACACGCCAGGCCCGGAGTAGTTCGCCCAGCTCGGGAAGGGTATTCAGCTGGTAGCGCAGCCGGGCGTCCAGGAAGTTGGCAATCTGGGAATGCTCAAAATGCGCGGAATCGGGAAGCAGCCAGACTTCCTCGCCAGTATCGGTGCGCCGCCCCCGCCACCTGGCAGAAACCAGGAAAGCGGAAAGGCTGGGGTCACCCTCCAGAACCACTGTGGGCGCAGATTTGTAATCATGGCGGCGCGCCATGGGCAGGCTTCGGCTCACTGTGCCCGGCCTGAACATCCAGCGGAAATAATCGCCAAGGTCAGTGAAAGGCCGTGGTGGAAAACCGGTCAGCATTCCGTCGCCTGCAAAGCATGACCCATTGAAGACACGCGGCCACACCGTCAGCCGCGTTTCCTTCAGGCCTGTTTCGCGGCCCGACTCCAGCGGACTGTTGGCAAACAGCGCAGTATGCGCGGCTGAAAGCCCTATCATCACATTCACCGCGCGCACGGCATCGGCCACCCTCACCTGCACATTGGCGCCGTTCTGGGCCTTGGCGTCGATGCCCTCCCAATGGCGCCAGCCACGGTAGCCCACCAGTTCACGGTAAATGGGACGCGGCACACACACGCTGCGGTACCACCCCATGTCGCGCGGGCAATCAGGGTGTTGCGATGCATTCAGCACAACGGCATGGTCGGATTCCAGGGCAAGGAAAACATCCTCCAGCCCCTGGTTCACCATGGCGGCCAGGGCCGGCAGCCCACCCTCGCTGCGGCGCACGGGCCGAGTTGAGGTTTCCAGCAGATTGAAGCCGTTGTCCAGACCATATTCCGCTTCCGCGCAGCTCAAGGCCACGCAGCGCCCTTCAAGTTCATGCGCAACAGGGCCGGCGCCCGCGGGCAGACGTGCCTTCAGGCGCTCATGCAGGGCTGAGAAATAATGGCGGACGGGAAGACTTTGGCCGGTCGCGGCATCAGCCACGACCATTTCCAGTTCCAGCCCGCAAGCCGGGTCAAAGGAAGAGGGGGTAGGCCGGGTTGTCAGTCTCATTCCAGTAAGGATAGCCCAGCCCGTCCAGGAAGGCCTTGAACACCTTCTTGTCGGACGGCGGAACCTGAATGCCCACCAGAATACGACCGTAATCGTCGCCCTGATTACGGTAATGGAAGAGGCTGATATTCCATTCCGGGCTCATGGCTCCCAGGAAAGTCATCAGCGCGCCGGGCCGTTCGGGGAATTCAAAACGGAAGAGCATCTCGTTTTCGGCCAGCGCAGATTTGCCGCCCACCATGTAACGCAGGTGGGTCTTGGCCATTTCATTGCCGGAAAGATCGAGCGTATCGAAACCCTTGCGCCGGAAACCGGCGGCCAGCTTTTCAATTTCAGCCTCTGAACGGATCTGAAGGCCGACGAACACATGGGCCTTCTCGGAATCCGAAATGCGGTAGTTGAATTCCGTGACATTGCGACGGCCCACGGCCTCGCACAGGCGGCGGAAACTGCCACGCTGTTCGGGAATGGTCAGCGCAAACACCGCTTCGCGCGCTTCGCCGACATCGGCGCGTTCTGCCACCAGACGCAGGCGGTCGAAATTCATGTTGGCGCCACTGGTCACCGCCACCAACGTCTTGTTCTTCAGTTTATGCAGCGCGGCATAGCGCTTGGCACCGGCCAGCGCGAGCGCTCCGGAAGGTTCCACCACGCTGCGCGTATCCTGGAAAACATCCTTGATGGCTGCGCAGATGGCGTCGGTATCCAGCAGCACGAAGTCGTCCACATACTGCTTGGTCAGGCGGAAAGTTTCCGCACCCACATACTTCACCGCCGTGCCGTCGGCGAACAGTCCGACGTCATTCAGACGCACACGGCGCCCGGCCTGGACGCTGCGGGCCATGGCGCAGGAATCCACGCTCTGCACCCCAATCACTTTCACTTCCGGGCGCAGCTGCTTCACATAGGCTGCCAGACCGGCGATCAGACCGCCACCGCCCACAGGCACGAATATGGCTTCGATGGGGTCGGGGTGCTGACGCAGAATCTCCATGCCGATGGTGCCCTGGCCGGCGATCACGTCGGGGTCATCGAAGGGATGCACGAAGGTGAGCTTCTCCTTCTTCTGCAGCTCCATTGCATGGTCGAAGGCGTCGGAATAACTGTCGCCCGCCAGCACTACTTCGCCGCCCAGCGCGCGCACTGCGTCGATTTTCACCTGGGGGGAAGTTTCCGGCATGACGATGATGGCGCGGCAACCCATGCGGGTGGCGGCCAGGGCTACACCCTGAGCATGATTCCCTGCAGATGCAGCGATCACGCCGCGCTTGCGTTCCGCAGGGCTAAGGTTGGCCATTTTGTTGTAGGCACCACGCAGTTTGAAGCTGAAGACAGGTTGTGTGTCTTCACGCTTGAGCAGCACCCTGTTGCCAATTCGTTCCGACACCTGCGGTGCGAAGTCGAGGTCAGATTCAATGGCAACGTCATACACCCTGGCGGTCAGGATGCGCTTCAAGTAATCGGTGGACATATCGGAAAGTGGCGCAGGCGCAAACAAGCCAGAAAGAATAGCATGTCGAAACAAGAAATTTCCAACTCACTCCGCTACACTAGCCACCCTCACCTTGCTTCATCCATTCCCACATGGAAGCCTGGCTGCATTCCTCCATTCAATGGCTGCTTGATACGCTGGCCCTGCCCAGCGTCGGGCTCAGTGCCATCTTCACCATTGCACTGGTGTCCGCCACCCTCCTTCCC
>JAJUFI010000164.1 GCA_029263795.1 Alcaligenaceae bacterium | reverse complement strand
ATCCGGCAGACAATTGCAGAAATCTGGCCGGGGCCCCGCGTGGAGCCCCGCGTCCAGGCGGGCCGTCAACGGGGAGCTTACCAGTATATGCGCTTGCCGTAATGTTCGTGCAGGGTGGTTTCCGTTGCACGGTCCAGAGGCCGGTCGGGGTCGAGTTCCGGGCTGTTCCTGATTTGTTCCTGAGTCAGGTTGACATGAACCAATGAACTGCCCCAGTCAATGCGGTCTATCCAGTGAGTGGCTACAACTACCTTGCGGCCGCCCGGCCACCAATTGCGCGTGTCCACCAGGAAATAGCGCAGTGCCCATGTTTCGTCATCAAAGAGGAAGTCCTGTACATGGCCTATTTCCTCGTCCGTGCCCTGAATGTGGTAGCCGTTGACGTCCTGGGCACTGCGAAGATGATAGTCCTCCGGGTTGTCCGAGGTTTGCTGCAGCAACTCTTCGGCACTGCTCGGAATGTGCCCGCCGCCTTCCAGTTCACGGCTGCCAATCAGCGGGTAGCCACCGGTACCCCAGAGCTCGGGGCCTATCCAGTAATTTCCCAGCCCGTAGTAACGCGAGAAATCCCCTTCCATCTGGCGTGAAATCGGCTGGTGGGTATCAATGTCCGGGCTGTTCCTAACCTGTTCCTGCGTCAGTCGCACCGTAATGGACTGATCAATCCCATTGACCTGTGACACGGAGTACGGGGAAATCAGCACCTGGCGGCTGTTGAGCCAACTACCGGTTTCTACCACCAGGTAGCGGATGGTCCACTTGTCATCGTCGAAGAAGACATCCTTGACTTTACCCAGTTCACCATCGGTGGCGAGAATGCTGTAACCGTTCAGATCCGTCACTTTTCGCAGCATGATCATTCCTTGTGGAGTTGCAATCAATGGGCAATACGGCAAATGCCGTTCCCATTGATGCGCCACGCAAGTTCAGCTCAGCCGCCATGCCAGCGCAAAAAGTGTCAGAAGCAGGACCGGCAGGGTGAGCACCACCCCAAGACGGAAGTAGTATCCCCAACCTATGGCAAGCCCCTTGCGGTTCAGCACATGCAACCACAGCAGGGTAGCAAGACTGCCTATTGGGGTGAGTTTCGGGCCCAGGTCGCTGCCGATGACGTTGGCGTAAATCATTGCTTCACGCGCAGTTTCGCCGACGTCTGCGGCGTCAATGGAAAGCGCGACTAGCAGCACCGTGGGCAAGTTGTTCATGACAGAGGAAAGAACCGCACTGAGCAGGCCGGTTCCCACAGCCGTCACCCACAACCCCCGCTCGGCGAGCCATTCCAGCACACCGCCCAGCTCTGCCGCCACGCCCTGGTTCCTAAGCCCGTAGACGACCAGATACATGCCCAGGGAGAAAATGACGATTTCCCAGGGGGCTCCTCTTAGCACTCGCCGTACATCGATGACCTTGCCGCGGCCGGCAACCACCAGCAACGCAAATGCAGCCAGGCCGGCCATGGCGCTGATGGGCACTCCCAGCGGCTCCAGCACGAGGAAGCCCAAAAGAAGGAGTGCGAGAACCATCCAACCAGTGCGAAAAGTGGCGGGATCATGGACGGCGTTTGCAGGAACCCCGAGCAAGCCGGTATCGAAGTTTCTGGGCAGGCCTCTGCCAAAAACCATCAGGAGCACCCCCAGACTGGCAAGGATTGCCACAATGTTGACCGGGGCCATGACCATTGCATAACGGACGAAATCCACCGAAAAGAAGTCGGCGGAAACAATGTTCACCAGATTGGAAATGACGAACGGCAGGCTGGCAGTGTCAGAAATGAAGCCCGCTGCCATGACAAAGGCCAGCGTGACGGCCGGGCTGAACCTCAATTGAGCCATCATTGCCATGACAAGCGGCGTAAGAATCAGGACGGCGCCGTCGTTGGCGAAGAAGGCAGACATCACAGCGCCCAAAAGGATGAGCAGCACATAAAGCCGAAAGGTTCTGCCCCGGCCCATGCGCGCCACATGCAGGGCGAGCCATTCGAAGGTGCCTGCCAAGTCGAGCACCAGAGTGATGATGATCAGGGCAATCAGGGTTGCAGTGGCATTCCAGACCACGGACCATACTTCGAATATGTCGCGAAGTTCCACCACACCCAGCAGCAGAGCTGCGATGGCACCCGCGCTGGCAGTCCAGCCTATGCCCAGGCCGCGGGGCTGCCAGATGACGAGCGTGAGCGTCAGAACAAAGACAATGAAAGCGATCAGCATCGGTTGGGGAGAAGGAGAATGAGGGCGGCGCGATTTTACTCTGCTACGCTACCTGCATTCTGCAGGGCCTCGCGTAACAGTGGAATACCCTCGCCAGGCGAGGAACTTGCTCCCAGGGGCCGGCCATGCCGTGACGGAGGAGAGTACTTTGCCCAACAATACATTACCCGCGGTCTGCCTGAGCATGAGCGTCTGTTCCGGGCTGATTCCGGCTCAGGCCGCAGCCCAGAATGCTGAGGACTCGCAGTCGGTCGAGGTTCTGCCACCTATTGTGGTGACCTCGACTCGCATGGGTTCAAGCATTCTGGACACGCCAGCGTCAGTCTCACTGGTCGATGGTGAACAGATGCGTAACGCCCGGCTACGTGTGAACCTCTCGGAAGGTCTGGCCGGTGTGCCGGGCATGCAGATTCAGAATCGGGAAAACTACGCGCAGGACCTGCAGCTTTCCATACGCGGCTATGGAGCGCGTTCCACCTTCGGCGTACGAGGGGTGCGCATTTACGTGGACGGCATCCCGGCTACCATGCCGGATGGCCAGGGCCAGACCTCCAACATCGACATCAGCAGCATTGACCACGTGGAAGTGCTGCGTGGTCCGTTCTCCGCGCTCTACGGAAATTCGTCCGGTGGGATGATGCAAGTGTTCACGGAAGAGGGTAGAAAACCCCCGGAAGTTTCCGCATCATTCGCTGCTGGCAGCTTCGGAACGCGCCGCTACGGCGCCAAAGCCCGCGGGCTTGTTTCACCCGGTGGCGGCGATCTCGACTACCTTGTGAGCGTGAATCGCTTCAGTACAGCGGGTTACCGGGAACATAGCGGCGCCAGCCGAAACTTGAGCAATGCCAAGCTGGGCCTGCAACTGGATGACGAAGCCCGTCTCACCTTGGTTGCGAACTCAGTCAGCATCAGAGCCGACGATCCACTGGGGCTGGATGGTGAAACTTTCGAGAATGACCCACGGGCAGCCGTCGCCAACGCGACTCTCTACAATACGCGCAAATCGGTACGGCAGACCCAGGGGGGCCTGATTTACGAAAAACGGTTCGATCGGAGCCAGGAGGTTCGCGCCATGGTTTATTACGGCCAGCGCGACATGGTGCAGTATCTTGCCATTCCCGCTGCGGCCCAGCGCAACCCCCTTCATAGCGGGGGAGTGATCGACCTGAAGCGCCGCTACGCCGGAGCCGACCTGCGGTGGACGGGCCATTACGACTGGGATGGGAAACCGCTTACGGTAATTGCGGGGCTCGCCTACGATGAACTGAGGGAAGATAGGCGCGGCTACGAAAACTTTGTCGGCAGCAGTCTGGGCGTGAAGGGAAATTTGCGGCGCGACGAGCGCAACAAGGTGTGGAACCTCGACCCCTACGTGCAGGCCTCATGGGCTTTCACCGAGCAATGGACACTGGATGCGGGGTTGCGTTACAGCCATGTTCGTTTCGAATCCCGCGATCATTTTATTGAATCTGGGAACGGCGACGACAGCGGGCGGGCTAGCTACGGCGAGTGGCTGCCAGTCGGCTCAGTGCGCTGGTCTCCTTCCGATGCGCTCAGCATCTATGTGGCAGCCGGAAAAGGGTTTGAAACCCCCACCTTCAACGAGATTTCCTACAGGCCCGACGGCCTTGGTGGGCTGAATTTTGGTCTGCTGCCAGCCACCAATCTCAACCTGGAAATCGGTGCTAAAGCTGAACTCGCCGGCGGAACCTTGAGCGCAGCGCTCTTCCAGAGCCGGACCCAGGATGAAATCGTGACGGCAGACGCCAGCTTCGGGCGAACCAGTTACCAGAACGCCGGACGAACGCGGCGCACCGGGTTCGAACTGGCCTGGAGCGGTGACTTGGCGGAGAACTGGAAAGCCCAGTTGGCTTACGGATGGATCAATGCGCGCTACCGGGACAACTGTGACACAGCCTCCTGTCTGGATGCGGGCCGACCGGACAAATGGCTGCGCGCCGGCAACCGCATCCCGGGGGTGGCACGTCACGCCTTCTACATGAGTGTCGACTGGCTTCCGGAGGAAGGCTTCCGCGCCGGCGTCGATGCCCGCTACCTCGGCAGTGTTCCCGTGAATGACGGGAACACCGAATTCGCACCGTCCTACTTTGTGGCGGGCATGTATGTCGGTTATGTCTGGCGGGAAGGGCCCTGGCGCCTGGCCGGCCATGCGCGTGTGGACAATCTGTTTGACAAGAAGTACGCCGGTTCCGTCATAGTGAATGAAGGCAACGAGCGCTACTATGAACCGGCCCCCGGAAGAAGCTGGAGTGCCGGGCTGGACATCAGTTATACCTTCTGAAAATTCCGGTTCTTTTCATCCACGAAAACACCCCAAGTGCGGAGTGCTCCGGCACTTGGGGTGTGAATATTGCCTGTTAAGAAAGGCTTACTTAACGACAACCTTGCCGCTCATGATGGCCCAGTGACCGGGGAA
The DNA here is from genome assembly GCA_029263795.1 of Alcaligenaceae bacterium. GTDB lineage: Bacteria > Pseudomonadota > Gammaproteobacteria > Burkholderiales > Burkholderiaceae_B > Yanghanlia. The sequence continues at coordinate 693 of JAJUFI010000164.1, read as the reverse complement.
AGAGCAGAAGAAGTCGTAGTCGCCGCCGGCTTCGAGGGCGGCTGTCTTGAATGTCACGGAATCCTTTTCGCCGCCGCCGATCAGCTTGGTGTGAGCGATCACACGAGCGTCGTTGGGCTGCAGGTAATCGTTTGCGGGACCAGCCTTGGTCGCGTCATTGGCCACGGCCTGCTTGTCGGCGGCCTTGGTGATTACAACGTTGTGTCCCATGGCTGTCTTGGGCAATTTGCCTACGTGAACCAGGTTGACGGTGAACTCTTCGCAGGTCTTGTCCACCACGATTTCCTTGGTGTTGAACTGCATGGCATCATTGCCTTCAATGGTGACGTCACATTGCGCTGCCATGGCAGGAACGGCCATGACGGACAACAGTGCTGCCAAAGTGACTTTTGCGAACATAAATGGCTCTCCCAGTCTTATCAAATTACACCCTCGCGAGACCAGAATGCTCTCGCTTCAAGGGGATGTGTAATTCGGATTCCTGCATTATGCAGTGCTAATGGTTAATACGTATTGATCTCAATCAACTTCAATACCGCATTGCAGTTAGCGAGAGCGGGCAAGTAACGGGCCTGTTGACATCCTCCCCCGCCTAAAGTTGGGGGATTCCTACTGCGCCCACCCCGGCATCGAGCCGGAATGAGTCGCTTCGGTGGGTTCCTGCTGCTGGCGGCATTGCTGCACCGCTCACTT
>JAJUFI010000178.1 GCA_029263795.1 Alcaligenaceae bacterium | reverse complement strand
TGTATGTCGTCAATGACATCCTCCGCAAGCAGGAAGAAGGGTATGACGGCGCAATTGTCGGCGGCCATTGGGATCCAGGTCTGTACGCCGCTCGCGAAGCCGCCAGCATTCCAGTAGCTGGTCCGGGAGAGTCGGCAATGTTGATGGCCGGCACGCTGGGTCGCAAATTTGCGATGCTGACGGTAATGGACGGCTATGTACCCGTGATTGAAAACAATATCCGCACATACGGTTTGGAGGCAAACGCCATTTCCAACCGTCCAGTTCGTAAGTTTGGAATGACCTACGACAACTTCGTGGAATGTCTCGAAGGAAAAAGCGACCAGTTCCTGGTGGAATTCGAAAAAGCCGCTCTCGAATGCATTGCCGATGGCGCTGACATTATTATCGCTGGCGGCCAATTGTTCGGCCCGGCATTCGTTAAGCATGGCTTCACGAAAATCGCCAACACTGGCGTACCGGTAATGGAGACCACCTCGTGCGGGTTGAAGTTCGCGCAGACGCTCGTCAGCCTGAAGCGCTCAATCGGCCTGGAAAAGAGCCAGCATATCCACGCGCGTTTTAAAACACCGCCACAAGACGCGCTCACGAACGTTCGCAGCGAATTCCTGCGCAATTTCGGTTAAGAAAACCTGAAGGGTTGCCGCAATGAGCCGGCTCCCAATTTAGTACTTACAAAACTCGGCATTGGTGGCTTCGACATCAAAGACGCCAATGCCGAATAAGAATACTTCGGAGATAACGTGAGAACCCGACTGAATCGCCTTTTTCTTGCAGTGTCCACTTGCCTGATTAGTCTGAGCGCCGCTTCTGCTGTCGCACAGAGTACTGGCCCAATAAAACTCATGGTCGGCTTCGCTGCCGGAGGGTCGAACGACATCGTCGCCCGGATTGTGGCGAAAAAGGCTGGCGAGCTGCTCGGAGAGCCCGTCGTAGTCCAGAACCAGCCCGGCGCAAACGGTGCCATCGCAGCAGAGGCTGTCGCCAAGGCGGCCCCAGACGGCAAGACCCTGTTCATTGCATCTCCGAGCGTTCTGGCAATTGCTCCGCACGTAACGCCGTCGCTACCCTACAACCCCTTGCCGGACTTTGAAGGGATTGGCTCTGTCGCCGTCAACGCACAAGTCATTGCCGTCAATCCCGAGGTGAAGGCAAAGACGCTGCAGGAATTCGTGGAAGCCTCGAAAACCTCCGGCTACACCATGGCGTCGGCCGGTAACGGCGGCCTGTCACACCTGACGATTGAACTGTTGAACCTGAAAGCTGGGGGCGAACTGGTCCATGTGCCCTATCGCGGGGGCGCACTCGCTACCAACGACGCCGTCGCTGGTCATGTCAACGGCATAGTGATGGACTTGCCGCCTCTCAAGTCCTTCATCGAGTCGGGTCGAATCCGTGCTCTGGCTGTCACAAGCCAGGAAAGGTCATCCTTCCTACCGGACGTTCCCACGGCGATCGAATCCGGTGCGGGTGATATGGTCGCTGTGAACTGGTTTGCGATTCTGGCTCCCAAAGGAACCCCGTCCGAACTGGCTGACAAATACCACGACGTCTTTAGTCGTGCTGCCCGCGACCCAGAAGTCGTTGCCTCCCTCGCCAACTCCGGGATCGAACCCATGACGCAGGCATCGCGTGCAGAATTCGAAGCGTTCCTGAAAGGGGAACTGGAGAAATGGGGTAACGTCGTGAAAACGGCCAACGTCACTGTGTCGAAGTAAGCACACAGGGACTTCAATAGCATTACCTGACAGGGGGCATCATCTTGATGCCCCCTTTGCCATCAGGCAGCCGGGATGAGTGTAGGAGCGGTTGGGCGAGGTGTCACGAGCTCCCTCCAGCATCGGATCGATAGCAGTCGTTTGTGTACGTGCAGAGCAGCGTCCCCATAGCCTGCTTCGTGCAGTATAAAAGGAATGCCCGCTGCGTGTGCGCATATAGCGTCCACAGATGTGTCACCGAAATAGAGACATTGATCAGGGTTCAGACCCAGCATCCGTATGGTTTCCAACAGCGGGACTGGAGACGGCTTGGCATTCGCCCAAGTATCCGCACCGGAAACAAAGTCGAAGACCCCATTAAGGCCGACCTTCTCCAGGGCCGTCATTGCTAGCTCGGATACCTTGTTGGTACAGATTCCCAATGACAATCCGGCATCCTTACAGGCATCAAGGAGCTCCAACACGCCGGGGTACAAGTGGGTATTCCCATGATCCATCGCTTTGTAGTTCGCGAGATAGTTTTCCCGTAAACCGCTCAGATCGCCCGGAATTTCCCAGCCCATGTCCGTCATGATGGAGCGCAGAATGCCCATGCTGGTGCCGTGCAGATTATCAGGGAAGTAATCTTCCGGCAGCCTGCCGAATCCCGCCTGCTCGAGGGTCAATCTCAGGCTTTGAATAATGTCGGGCGCGCTATGAATCAGCGTACCGTCCAGATCAAATACCAAACCTCGCACTTTGCTGTCGGCGAGCACGGGATGTAGCGACATTGTTTTCATCATGGCCTCAGTTGCGCTGTATGAGGCCGTCGGGCGATGCCGCGTAGCCAGTCAGGGTTCGATCCATATAGCGCATCCGCCACGTCAGCATTTTCTGAGCGTATTCCAACATGACGCCCTGATAGGCAGCATCGCCGGCGACATTATTGAACTGTCCCGGGTCCGCCTTAAGGTCGAAGAACAGTGGATCGCCCTTGGCGAAATGAACATACTTGTAGTCGTGATCCTGTATGACGGCTAGCGAACTATCATCCAGGCCCGTCCCGACATATTCCTCGGGCTGCGAATAATAGATGTTGCGGAAATCGAATTCGTAGTGCACCTCGGTACGCCACCCTTCTGGCGCCTTGCCTTCCTTCAGGAATGGCAACAGCGATGCTCCGTCGCAGGTTCGAGGGACCTGCACGCCCATCCAGTCCAGAATGGTTGGCGTGGTATCTACGGTCTCCGTGAAATCTCGCACGATCATCCCGCGGCTCTTATCGGCTTCAGCACGAGGATCTCGAATGATCATGGGAATGTGGTAACTCTGGTCGAAGTAACCGATTTTCCCCAGCAAATGGTGGTCGCCAAGCTGTTCGGCATGGTCACTGGTAAAAATGATGAGCGTGTCTTCCCACTGCCCGGTTTTCTCCAGGAAGTCGAATACCTTGCCCAGTTGTGCATCCACTTCGCTCATCAAGCCGTAGTAGGTGGCGCGCATCTGCTTCACTTCGTCAATCGACATCTCTGCACCAAGGCCCTTTCCATGGCGGAAGAAGTGATCACGACTGACATTCTTCAGATAAAAATCCAAAAGCGGATGCTGCTCGCCTTCCTTTTCAATGCTCTGCGCACGTATTGGCTCGGGGCTATCGGCCGGGTCGTACATCGAGTTCCACGGCTCGGGCGCGATGAATGGCGGATGCGGGCGGTAGTAGCCAAGGTGCAGGAACCAGGGCTTGTTGCGTACTCCATGGAGATATTCGAGCGCCTTTTCCGTGAAGAACGACGTGTCGGAGAACTCGGCGGGAACTTGAGAGGGTTTCGCGGTGGCACCGATATCATCCGGGGCGGCATCGCGGGGCAGCCACATATCGTCTGGCGTCTCCGGCATCTCCGGCCATTGCCGCGAGGCCCAGGCGAAGTAGGCTTCCATCTTCAGGCCCCAGGCGCCGACCAAACGCCAACCTTCCATTTCAGCCCCCAGGACTCGGAAGCGTGGATCGGCATGATCGGTATATCGAGGGTCAGGCGTCGTCGTCGTATAACCCACCAGCGCCGGCTCATAGCCAGCTTTTCGAGCCTCCCAAGCCACGTTGGTGTGACGTGCGTCAAGCGGGATGGTGTTTTGAACCACACGGTGATTCATCATGTACATGCCGGTCAGCAAGCTCGTCCGACCCGGCCCGCACGGGACCGCCTGAGTATAGTGATTGGCGAATGTCACTCCCTCCCTGGCAAGTCTCGATACATTGGGCAGGCTGATGTGATGGCCAAGGTTCGGAAGGGTGTCACCCCGCCACTGGTCAACGACGATCAACAAAACGTTCTTTCTTGGTTTCATGAGTTTGCCTAACAAAAACTAGAACGGGCGCAGCAGCCGAACCGGTACGAGCACCCTTGGGATAAGAAGTGAATATCAGTTGGCTGACGGGTCCAGGCGGTCACGCAGCCAGTCACCAACAGCGCTGATGGAAAACGTCGTCATCACGATTACCAGGCTGGGAGTCAGCAGAAGCCATGGCGCAGATTGCAAATACTCACGGCCATAGCCGACCATATTTCCGAGGCTGGCCATCGGTGGCTGGATTCCCAGCCCCAGGAAGGACAGGCCCGATTCCAGCAAAACCACGCCCGGGAAAGTCACTGTGATGTTCACGATGATGGTGCTCGCAATATTCGGCAGCACGTGCCTGCCATACACCCTGCCTGCGGAAGCTCCCAAATCGTGGGCAGCCGCGGCGTAGCCCTGTTCATTGGCAGCAATGGTCAGGCTACGGGCGATACGAGCCGCACGTTCCCAGCCATAGAAACCCATCAGGCAAATGAAAAGCGTCAAGGAATTGCCGAAAAAAGCGAGGACGGCTAGCGCAATGATCATGAAAGGCATGGAAGCCTGGAAATCGATCAGCACCAGCACCACGTTTTCCACCCACCCTCTGAAGTGGGCCGCGAGAATGCCAAGCAGTACTCCCAGCAACGTGGAAATCGCCGTGGAGGC
>JAJUFI010000054.1 GCA_029263795.1 Alcaligenaceae bacterium | reverse complement strand
GGCAATTGATACATTGGGCCCGGATGCCCTGGTTCAAGTCGGCGTAACCGACGATCAGGGCCGGGTCAGGTATTCCAACCTGCACTGGGGCACTAGCGACGCCTCACAGCACCCGGCTATTTCCATTGCCGATCGAGAGCATTTCCGTGTGCATGTGAATGCGGAAAAGCCATTTCTCTTCATCAGTGGCCCGATCAAGGGGCGCATCTCCCAGAAATGGACCATCCAGTTCACGCGGGGGCTGCACCGCGATGGCAAGTTTGATGGAGTGATGACATTGTCAGTGTCGGTAGACCACCTAGCCGGCTTTCTCAAGGATATCTTTCCCAATCCTGACGATGCAGCTTCCCTGGTGAAGGGGGATGGCACCTATTTGGCGCGTTCCTACTATGTGTCCGATGTCATGGGGAAAAAACTGCCCCCGTCCCGGCCCTTCATCGAACACCCGGAACTGACAGAAGGCCGATATGAAATAGAGGGCATGGTGGACGATGTATTGCGCTTCTACAGCTGGCGCCGGGTGAAGGAATATCCACTGGTGGTATTGGTCGGCCTGAGCGCCGATGATGCCATGGCACTGATAGAGAAAAGCATTCACGACAGCCACTGGCAGAGTGCCGCCAGTTCGGCCCTGTTGCTGCTCGCGGGCATCGGCCTGACAGGTTTGTGGGTCCAGCGAAGTCGCCGTACCGCCGAGCTGCAACGGGTTGCCGATGCGCTGTCAGTGGAGACTTCCCGGCTCAATACGGTGCTTCAGCGTTACCCGGGAGGAGTCATCATTCGGGACGCAGAAGGTTGCATCGTATTCGCCAACGCACAGTCGACTGAATTGCTTGGGCTGGACTTACCCCCTGAGGCGCTGCTGGGCATGCGCTCACTGGCCTGAACAATCGGCGCAGTTTCATGCAGCACCTGTCCCTGCACTATTCGGAGCCTGCTGAGGCGGATGCAACAGGCGGGGTGGTGATGATGCTGGACGCGCTTGAGGACGGCGTGGCAACGGCTGAGCGCATTCGCCAGCATCTGGAAGAGGCCGTGATCGTCGCTGGCGAGCACGAGATTCAGGTCACGACCAGCATTGGCCTTGCCGTTGTTGACGCTCTTCATCCACCCGAGACCGCCTTGCAACAGGCCGACGAAGCCCTGTACGCGGCCAAGAACAGTGGCCGCAACCGGGTATCCGTATGGGAGCCGGCGTTTGCCGGCTCTTGCATCGAAGGGAGCCGCCCCGCAGGGCGGCAGGCCCGTCAGAGCGTTACACGCCGACGGATTCAGCAATCTCCCTGTACTCTTCGATCTGATCGAAGTTCAGGTACTGGTAGATTTCGTCGCTGTTCTGCTTGATCACGCCGATGTCGGCCATGTATTCCTCGCGGGTGGGAATGCGGCCCAGACGTGCGCAGATGGCGGCCAGTTCTGCTGACCCCAGGTATACGTTGGTGTTGCGGCCCAGGCGGTTCGGGAAGTTGCGTGTGCTGGTGGACATCACGGTTGCACCTTCACGTACTTGAGCCTGGTTGCCCATGCACAGCGAGCATCCGGGCATTTCTGTCCGGGCGCCGGCAGTGCCGAACACACCGTAGTGACCTTCTTCAGTGAGTTGCTGGGCGTCCATCTTGGTCGGCGGAGCCACCCACAGCTTGGCCGGGATGTCACGCTTGCCTTCCAGAAGCTTGGAGGCAGCACGGAAGTGACCGATGTTGGTCATGCAGCTGCCAATGAACACTTCATCGATCTTGGCGCCGGCAACTTCAGACAGAGTCTTGACGTCGTCCGGATCATTCGGGCAGGCAACGATAGGCTCTACGATCTCGTTCATGTCGATCTCGATGATCTCGGCATAATCGGCGTCGGCATCGGGCTCGAGCAGTTGCGGGTCGGCGAGCCAGGCTTCCATGGCCTTGATGCGGCGAGCCAGGGTGCGCTCGTCTTCGTAGCCATTGGCGATCATCCACTTCAGCATCACGATGTTGCTGTTGATGTATTCGATAATCGGTTCCTTGTTCAGGCGCACCGTACACCCTGCGGCAGAACGCTCGGCGGAGGCGTCGGACAGTTCGAAAGCCTGTTCAACCTTGAGGTTGGGCAGCCCCTCGATTTCGAGGATGCGGCCGGAGAACACGTTCTTCTTGCCCTTCTTCTCGACAGTCAGCAAGCCCTTCTTGATGGCGTAGTAGGGGATGGCGTTGACCAGGTCACGCAGGGTCACGCCGGGCTGCAGTTCACCCTTGAAACGCACCAGGACGGATTCAGGCATGTCCAGAGGCATCACGCCGGTGGCAGCGGCAAAGGCCACCAAGCCGGAGCCCGCCGGGAAGCTGATTCCGATGGGGAAGCGGGTGTGGGAGTCACCGCCGGTGCCGACCGTGTCGGGCAAGAGCATGCGGTTCAGCCAGCTGTGGATCACGCCGTCACCCGGACGCAGGGAAACACCGCCACGTGTGCTGATGAACTCAGGCAGTGTGTGGTGCGTCTTGACGTCGACAGGTTTCGGATAAGCGGCGGTGTGGCAGAAGGACTGCATGACCAGATCGGCGGAGAAGCCCAGGCAGGCGAGGTCCTTGAGTTCGTCGCGGGTCATGGGGCCGGTGGTGTCCTGGCTGCCCACGGAGGTCATGCGGGGTTCGCAGTAAGTTCCCGGACGAATGCCCTGACCTTCGGGCAGACCGCAGGCGCGACCGACCATCTTCTGAGCCAGCGTAAAACCCTTGCCATTGTCTTCAGGGTTCTTGGGCAGACGGAACAGCGTGGAGGGTGGCAGGCCCAGGGCTTCACGAGCCTTGGCGGTGAGGCCACGACCAATGATCAGCGGGATACGGCCGCCGGCGCGTACTTCGTCGAAGAGCACTTCGGACTTGACGGTGAATTCTGCGATGACTTCGCCATCCTTCAGGGCCTTGCCCTCGTAGGGACGCAGTTCGATGACGTCGCCCATTTCCATCTTGGAAACGTCGAGTTCGATGGGCAGTGCGCCGGCATCTTCCATGGTGTTGTAGAAGATGGGAGCGATCTTGCCGCCGAGGCAGACGCCGCCGAAACGCTTGTTCGGAACATAGGGGATGTCCTGGCCGGTGAACCACAGTACCGAGTTGGTGGCGGACTTGCGGCTGGAACCGGTACCGACCACGTCGCCCACGTAGGCAACCTGGTGGCCCTTCTGTTTCAGGGATTCGATGAAAGCCACTGGGCCGCGCTTGCCGTCTTCCTCGGGCTCGAATGCTGCGCCTTCACGCTTGTTCTTGAGCATGGCCAGAGCGTGCAGGGGAATGTCCGGGCGCGTGGTGGCGTCGGGAGCCGGGGACAAATCGTCGGTGTTGGTTTCACCGGGGACCTTGAATACCGTGATGGTGAGGCTTTCCGGCAGTTCCGGGCGCGAGGTGAACCATTCGGCGTCGGCCCAGCTCTGCAGCACAGCCTTGGCGTGTACATTGCCCTTATCAGCCTTTTCCTTTACGTCGTGGAAGGCATCGAACATCAGCAGCGTGTGCTTCAGACCATCGGCTGCGACGGGAGCCAGCTCGGGGTGGTCGAGCAGCTCGAGCAGGGCGCTGATGTTGTAACCGCCCAGCATGGTGCCCAACAATTCTGTGGCACGGCGAGGCGTGATGAGAGGACAGGTCTCTTTGCCCAAGGCCACGGCGGCGAGATAGGAAGCCTTTACCTTGGCGGCATCGTCAACACCGGCGGGAACGCGATGAGTGAGGAGGTCCACAAGGAACTCTTCCTCGCCAGCGGGCGGGTTCTTGAGGAGTTCGATGACGTCTGCAGTCTGCTGGGGAGATAGAGGCAGAGGAGGGATGCCCAACGCGGCGCGTTCGGCAACGTGTTGACGATATTGTTCCAGCATTGCGTGTCCTATATACGGAGGTTGTAGAAAGCTACCCGGATTGTACGAGCAAACCGGTTCTGGTGGCAAATGTCTTATATCTTATATAAGACTTGATTTACCCCACTAAGTTCCTCGCGCCGTGTCCTTTGGGAAAGGCGGCTTACATGCAGTGCTGAACAAGCTGCTGAATAGTGATCAGCCGGCCTTCAGGTCGTCGTATGCGCCACGCTGCCGGCGCATCCAGGCTTCTACGTAAGAGCACAGCGGGCGCACTTTCCAGCCGTTGGCGCGCGCGGTTTCCAGAGCCGTGCGAGCCAGGTCGGCTGCGATGCCGCGCCCGCCCACTGAAGACGGCACACCGGTGTGCGTGATGTTCATCACGTCACCCTTCAGTACGTAGTCCAGTACGCAGAGCTGGCCGTCTTCCGTCCATTCAAAACGACTGCGGGCCTGATTATGTTGAATCTCGCGGCTCATGTGACACCTCAACTATTGTTTGCTTGTGCTGGCGGAGCGGGGTCAGCCCGTGATCAAGAGCGCCAGCCACAACACCAGCATGGCGATGATGCCGAGAAAGACGCCCCCCCAGAAGCCGACTACCGGCCAGCGCAAACGCATGGAAATTTCCGTCGGCTCCACATGTGCCAGCATGCGGTTCGCCTGGCCGAATATCCACCACTTGCTGCGCGGAAAGCTCAGGCGCAGGAAATAATCCAGGGTAATGGTGAGCTTGACCGTGGCGGGCAGCTGCTCCCAGCGGAATTTGTCCAGATAGGGGTGACGCATGGCCAGATTGATGCGCCGCATGTTCAGGTAAAGAACCAGCGCGGACGCCAGAAAGCACATGATGCACGCCACGAGGATCGTGAACGAGAACGACAGAACGTAGGGAATGACTGAATCCATAATAGTCGCAATTAAAACACAAGCGACCGGGGGAAGTGCCGGACCCCGGCAGGGGCCCGGTGTGGTGCTCAGGCCGGAAGAACGTCTCCCGGTACACGCACGGAGCCTTCCATGAGGATGCGCGCACTGCGGCTCATGATGGCTTTGGTGATGGTCCACTGGCCGTCCTGCTGGAGAGCTTCAGCGCCAACTCGGAGGGTTCCGGACGGGTGACCAAAGCGGACGGCCGAGGGCTGGCCACCGCCGGCCGCCCTGTTGACCAAGGTGCCGGGGACGGCTGCAGCCGCGCCAATTGCCACGGCCGCAGTGCCCATCATGGCGTGGTGCAGCTTGCCCATGGATAGTGCCCGGACGAGCAGGTCGATATCCGCTGCCCTGACCTGTTTGCCACTGGAAGCCGTGTAATCGGCAGGGGGGGCAACAAAGGCAATCTTCGGGGTGTGCTGACGTTGTGCAGCTTCCTCCAGGGAGGAGATGAGCCCCATGCGCAGGGCGCCATGCGCACGCAGAGTTTCAAATTTCGCCAGTGCGGCCGGGTCGCTATTGATGTCTTCCTGCAGCTCGGTGCCGGTATAGCCCAGAGCCGAGGCTTCAAGAAATATGGTGGGAATGCCAGCGTTGATCATGGTGGCCTGGAATCGCCCAATGCCCGGCACATCCAGTTCTTCAAGCACATTGCCGGTCGGGAAGAGTGCTCCGCCGTCCTCGTCGTCGGCTGCCGGGTCCATGAACTCGATCTGGATTTCCGCGGCGGGGAAGGTGACCCCGTCCAGTTCGAAGTCACCGGTTTCCTGAACGGCACCGGCACTCATGGGCACGTGAGCAACAATTGTCTTGCCGATGTTGGCCTGCCAGATCCTGACGGTGGCAATACCATCGGCGGGCAACTTCTCGGCCGGGATCAGGCCCATGGCGATGGCGCATGGCCCCACGGCTGCAGACAGGTTGCCGCAGTTGCCGCTCCAGTCAATGAAGGGCTTGTCGATGGAGACCTGCCCAAAGAGGTAATCGACATCGTGTCCTGGACGTTCACTGGGTGAAAGAATCACTACCTTGCTGGTGCTGGAGGTTGCGCCGCCCATGCCGTCGGTGTGTTTGCCGTAAGGGTCGGGGCTGCCGATCACCCTCATGAGAAGGGCATCGCGCGCTGCGCCTGGCTGGCGGGCGGCCAGGGGCAGGTCTGCAAGGCGGAAGAACACGCCCTTGCTGGTTCCGCCACGCATGTAGATGGCGGGCACTTTAATCTGGGGTGCGAATGTCGTCATATTCCATTCCTGAGTAGAAAGCGCGGCGGGAAGGCGGCCCGCCATGGAGCCGCTTCCCGTGCTGCGCAGTCAGCGTTAGGCTTGCCCCTGTTGGGCATTGGCCTCGAGGAAATCCTGTGCGAAACGCTGCAGCACACCGCCGGCTTCGTAAATGGATACCTCTTCCGCAGTGTCCAGACGGCACTTCACCGGAACTTCCTCACGGTCTCCGTTGCGGCGGTGGATGACCAGAGTCAGGGTTGCGCCGGGAGTGCGCTCGCCAATGACATCGTAAGTCTCCGTACCATCGAGAGCCAGTGTCTTGCGGTTGGTGCCGGGCAGGAATTCCAGCGGCAGAACGCCCATGCCAACCAAATTGGTGCGGTGAATGCGCTCGAACCCTTCGGCAACAATCGCTTCCACTCCGGCCAGGCGTACACCCTTGGCCGCCCAGTCTCGCGACGAACCCTGGCCGTAGTCAGCACCCGCGATGATGATCAGGGGCTGGCGGCGCTCCATGTAGGTTTCGATGGCTTCCCACATGCGCATGACCGTGCCGTCCGGCTCCAACCTGGTCAGGGAACCCTGTTTCACCTTGCCATCCACCACTGCCATTTCATTGATGAGCTTGGGGTTGGCGAAGGTGGCGCGCTGGGCCGTGAGGTGATCGCCTCGGTGAGTGGCGTAGGAGTTGAAGTCCTCTTCCGGCAAGCCCATCTTGGCCAGGTATTCACCAGCAGCGCTGTCCGGCAGAATGGCGTTGGACGGCGAGAGGTGGTCGGTGGTGATGTTGTCGCCCAGCACCGCCAGCGGGCGCATTCCCTTGAGTGTACGCTCACCGGCCAGCGCACCTTCCCAGTATGGTGGGCGGCGGATGTATGTGCTCATGGGCCGCCACTCATACAAGGGCGAAACCTTCTCACCAGTTTCCACGCTGGCTGCGAACATGGGTTCGTAGACCTTGCGGAAATGCTCCGGCTTCACGCAGGACGCGACCAGCTCATTGATCTCTTCATCGCTGGGCCAGATGTCCTTGAGAGTGACGGGGTTGCCATCGGGATCAAGCCCCAGAACGTCCTTTTCGATGTCGAAACGGATGGTGCCGGCAATGGCATAGGCCACAACCAGTGGCGGTGAGGCCAGGAACGCCTGCTTGGCGTAGGGGTGGATGCGGCCGTCGAAATTGCGGTTGCCTGACAGCACGGCGGTGGCATAAAGGTCGCGATCGATGATTTCCTGCTGAATGCGGGGGTCGAGCGCGCCGCTCATACCGTTGCACGTGGTACACGCAAAGCCCACGATGCCGAAACCGAGCTTTTCGAGTTCCGGCAGCAGGCCGGCTTCTTCCAGGTAGAGCTGCACGGCTTTCGACCCGGGGGCGAGCGAGGTTTTCACCCAGGGCTTGCGCACCAGACCCCGCCGATTTGCGTTGCGGGCGATGAGACCAGCGGCGATTACGTTGCGAGGGTTGCTGGTGTTGGTGCAGCTGGTGATGGCCGCAATGATCACCGCTCCGTCCGGCATCAGGCCAGGCTCTTCCTTCACTTCACCCGTGATACCGTGGCCGGCAAGTTCCGTCGTGGCCACACGACGGTGCGGGTTGGACGGGCCGGCAATGTTGCGCACGACGGAAGACAGGTCGAAATGTAGAACCCGTTCGTACTGTGCGCCAGCAAGGCTGTCCGCCCAGAGACCAGCTGTCTTGGCGTAGGTTTCCACCAGTTGAACCTGTTTTTCGTCACGGCCGGTCAGGCGCAGGTAATCGATGGTCTGCTGGTCGATGTAGAACATGGCGGCGGTGGCGCCATATTCCGGAGTCATGTTGGATATGGTGGCGCGGTCACCCAGAGTCAGGCTGGCGACCCCATCTCCGAAGAACTCGAGATAGCTCGAAACCACGCGCGCATTGCGCAGGAATTCGGTCAGGGCCAGCACCAGATCGGTTGCCGTGGTTCCGGGGGAGAGTTTTCCTGTCAGTTCGACGCCTACGATATCGGGCAGGCGCATCCAGGAGGCGCGGCCCAGCATGACGCTTTCCGCCTCCAGCCCGCCCACACCGATTGCGATCACTCCAAGGGCATCGACGTGCGGGGTATGGCTGTCCGTGCCGACCAGGGTATCCGGGAAGGCGACTCCGTCGACGGCATGGACGACCGGCGACATGCGCTCCAGGTTGATCTGGTGCATGATGCCGTTGCCCGGCGGAATGACGTCGACATTCTTGAACGCTTTCTTGGTCCAATTGATGAAGTGAAAGCGGTCGTCATTGCGGCGATCTTCAATTGCCCGGTTCTTTTCGAAAGCGTCTTTCTCGAAGCCCGCATGCTCGACCGCCAGTGAGTGGTCGACAATGAGCTGGGTGGGGACCACCGGGTTGACGAGAGCGGGGTCGCCTCCTTTGGCGGCAATGGCGTCGCGCAGGCCAGCGAGGTCGACCAGCGCGGTCTGGCCCAGTATGTCATGGCAGACCACCCGTGCCGGATACCAGGGGAAGTCGCGGTCGCGACGACGTTCTATCAGTTGCAGGAGAGACTCCCGCAGGATTGAAGGGTCACAGCGTCGCACGAGGTTTTCAGCATGTACACGCGACGTGTAGGGCAGAGTGTCGTAGGCACCAGGTTTGATATCTTCAACAGCGGCACGGGCGTCGAAGTAATCGAGATCGGTGCCTGGAAGTGGTTTCCGATAGTCGGTATTCATTGCGTCAAGTCTTCCAGTAATAAGAACGCCGGCACTGGGCCGGCGCTCTCACGCCCTGGCGGGCTCAGCGTTCGTCGATGGGAACGAACTTCTGGTCTTCCGGGCCAATGTAATTGGCGGTCGGGCGAATGATCTTGTTGTCTATGCGTTGTTCAATGATGTGCGCGGACCAGCCTGCCGTCCGGGCAATCACGAATAGCGGCGTGAACATGGCGGTGGGCACCCCCATCATGTGATAGGAAACGGCCGAGAACCAGTCGAGGTTGGGGAACATTTTCTTGATGTCCCACATGACTGTTTCCAGACGCTCGGCAATGTCGAACATCTTGGTATTGCCTGCCTCTTCGGAAAGACGGCGGGCCACTTCCTTGATGACCTTGTTGCGGGGGTCGGAAACTGTGTAGACCGGGTGGCCGAAGCCAATAATGACTTCCTTGTTCTCCACGCGGCGACGGATGTCCGCTTCGGCTTCGTCGGGGGTTTCATAGCGCTTTTGCACTTCGAAGGCGACTTCGTTGGCTCCGCCATGCTTTGGACCACGCAAGGCACCGATGGCGCCAGTGATGGCCGAATACATGTCCGAGCCCGTGCCCGCGATGACGCGTCCGGTAAAGGTCGAAGCATTGAACTCGTGCTCGGCGTAAAGAATGAGCGAGGTATGCATGGCGCGCACCCAGGATTCGCTGGGTTCTTCGCCATGAAGCAGACGCAGGAAGTTGCCGCCGATGGAGTCATCGTCGGTTTCAACGTCAATCATGCGGCCATTGTGGCTGTAGTGATACCAGTACAGCAGGGCGGGGCCAAGGCAGGCCATCAGACGGTCGGCGATGTCGCGGGCATCGGGAATGTTGTGGTCGTCTTTCTCGGGCAGCAGACAGCCGAGGACGGACACCGCAGTGCGCATCACATCCATGGGATGGCTGGCCGGCGGCAGGGTTTCCAGCACGGCCTGCAGCTGCACGGGCAGGCCACGCAGGCGGCGCAGCTTGGTCTTGTAGGCTGCGAGTTCCGCGCGATTGGGGAATTTGCCGTGGATCAGCAGGTGGGCGACTTCTTCAAATTCGCAGGTGTCGGCAATGTCCAGGATGTCATAGCCGCGGTAATGCAGATCGTTGCCACTGCGCCCCACGGTGCAAAGAGCCGTATTGCCGGCGACTACGCCGGACAGTGCCACCGACTTCTTGCCTTTGGGTTTGTTTTCTGTGGAGGTTTCTGTTGTCATGCCTCGCTCCTGTGTGTGTCTAAGCTGGGGCCGGGCCGGGCGGCCCGGGGTAATTCGTGCGATAGGGCTATTTTGCCTTGCCTTTCTGGAACAAAGCGTCAAGACGCGCTTCAAATTCGTGGTAGCCGATGCGGTCGTACAGTTCCTCGCGCGTTTGCATCATGTCGACCACATTGCGTTGGTGGCCGTCACGGCGGATGGCCTGATACACCGTTTCGGCGGCGCGGTTCATCGCGCGGAAAGCAGACAGCGGGTACAGTACCATGCCCACCCCGGCACTGCCGAGCTCGGGCACACTGAACAGCGGAGTACGGCCGAATTCAGTGATGTTGGCCAGCACCGGTACGGAAACTGCCTGGCTGAAACGCTTGAAGGTGTCCAGGTCGTAGGCGGCTTCTGCAAAGATGGCGTCGGCACCAGCCTCGACGCAGGCGTGAGCGCGTTCGATGGCGGCATCTTCACCTTCGACGGCAATGGCGTCCGTACGGGCGATGATGTAGAACTGGTCGTCGGTGCGGGCGTCGACGGCTGCTTTCACGCGATCAGCCATTTCCTGTGTACTGACGATTTCCTTGCCCGGGCGGTGGCCGCAGCGTTTGGCGCCGACCTGGTCCTCAATGTGGCAGCCGGCGGCACCGAATTTGGTGAGACTCTTGATGGTGCGGGCAATGTTGAAGGCCGACGGACCAAAGCCGGTATCGATGTCCACAATCAGCGGGACATCGCAAACATCGGTGATGCGGCGCACATCGATGAGGACATCATCCAGCGTATTGATGCCCAGGTCGGGCAGGCCCAGAGAGCCAGCAGCCACGCCACCACCCGACAGGTAAATGGCGCGATAGCCCGCGCGTTTGGCCAGCAGGGCATGGTTCGCATTAATGGCGCCGATGATTTGCAGTGGCTGTTCTTCCTTGAGCGCCTGGCGGAAACGGGCACCGGGAGATTGAAGGGTCTGTGTCACGGTTCGGTCCTTATGAGTGGGTTCAGCTGTTCGACTACCGGGAGCGAGCCGGCGGTTAGCCGCGCTACGCGGTAAAAACAGGATGTTTGCAGCTACGCAGAAACCATGCCAGGTTTTTACACCTCATGCCAGTGGGTTTTATTTCGCCAGGGTTTCGTGGTAAGTTTCAATGTGAACACCCGCGTTTCATATTTGAAACGTCAGCAGAATGAACCTCGGGGTGCCCGAGTTCTCGTTGGCTGTTCCGCCTTTATGTTCCATCGACAGATACCGGTCTGCTGCAGTCTGCTGCCGGAAACTTTGCCGCTCCCGTAAATGACCCGTTCCCGTATTCCAGCCAACACGGCTTCCGCCCCACCGCTGTTTGTCTCCGCTCCGCCCCTGCGCATTGTGGCGGTGGGCTTCCATGGCTTGAGGAATCTGCTTGAGGCCGTCGCACCAAGCTACACGGGAATAGCTGAAGTCGTCGTTCTTGATCGCATATATGACGATGCAGTGAGGGGTATCGCGGAACTACGCGCAGGTGGCAGCGTGGATGCGGTAGTTGCGGCGGGCTCGAACGGCCAGTTCCTGCGGGAAAACCTGGATCTTCCTGTAGTACTCATCAAACCGGACGGTTTCGACCTCATGCAGAGCCTGGTCGGCGCCGCTGCGCAGCCGGGCCGCATTGCGCTGGTGAGCTATGGCCCGCCTCCTCCCGAACTGCAGGCATTTAATCAGCGATTCGAACTCGGCCTGGAAATTCGTTCATACTCCAATGAGGCTCAGGCCGAACGCTGTGTTGACGAACTCGCGGCCCTCGGAGTGCATACCGTTGTGGCGCCCGGGCTGGTTGTGGATCTGGCCCGCGCACGTGGGCTGCAGGGTTTGCTGCTGTATTCGCAGGGTGCGGTGCGCGAGGCCATCAGTGCCGCCATCGACATTGCCCGTGTGGCGCGGCAGGAATCTGCTCGCCGTGAGAAGCTCAACATCATTCTGGGGCAGCTGAAGGACGGTGTGGTGGCGGTAGATCACGAGGAACGCATTGAAGCCGTGAATCCCGCCATGGAAGCCTTCATCGGCCTGCCAGCGGAACAACTCCTGGGACGCAGGCTGAGTGCTGTGCAGGGGGAACTGAGTCTTGCGCATACTTTGCGCACTGGCCAGGCCGAAGTCGAGCAAGTGCAGCAGGTGAGCGGCCGTACCTCGGTCGTGACCCGGCTACCCATTGTGGAGCAGGGGAGGCGCACGGGGGCGGTGCTGGTCTGCCAGGATCCCGTTGTGATCCAGCGCCTGGATCGCAGTCTGCGCACACGCAGTGTGCCCCCATTGCGACATGCCAAATATGGGCTGAACAATCTGGTGGGTGAAAGTGCGGCGCTGCGTAACGTCAAACAACGGGCCCTCAGCTGCGCGCGCAGCACGGCGACAGTGTTGATCGTTGGCGAAAGCGGCACGGGAAAGGAACTACTGGCCCAGGGCATACACAATGCCAGTGATCGTCGCGCTCAGCCCTTCATTGCGATCAACTGCGCGGCGTTTCCGGAATCGCTTCTGGAAAGCGAACTATTTGGCTATGTCGAGGGCGCCTTCACCGGTTCAAGCCGCGGCGGCAAAATGGGGCTTTTCGAAGCCGCTCACACGGGCACGATATTTCTCGATGAAATCGGCGAAATGCCGCTGTCCCTGCAAACGCGCCTGCTGCGTGTGCTGCAGGAGCGCGAGGTTCTGCGCATAGGTGCGACTGTCCCCACGCCTGTGGATTTGCGCGTGATCGCCGCCACTCATCGTGACCTCGGCCGGCAGGTGGAGGAGGGCCAGTTCCGGCAAGATCTCTACTATCGCCTCAATATCCTCGGCATCCGTCTGCCGCCATTGCGTGAACGCCACGGGGACCTGCCCCTGCTGGTACGGCATCTGGCGGAAAAGATCACCTTGCGGCTGGGAGCGCCCCGCAGGGTCGAAGAATCATGGACACAGGCCCTGGTAGAAGCCGGCCGGCATTATCACTGGCCGGGCAATATACGGGAACTGGAGAATCTCATCGAGCGTATTCTTGTCTTCCGCGATCACGATGAGGAGGCGGGCCCCATGACCGAAAGGGAACTGCGGGAGATTGCTCCCGAACTCTTTAGCTCGGGCTCACTTGGCCTGGAGCAGGGTGTTCCGGTTGAAGACCTTCAGGCACTGGAGCGGCGTCGCCTTGAGAGCGCACTGGAGCAGGCCGGTGGCAGGCGGGATGAAGCTGCGCGACTGCTGGGCATCAGCCGGACAACCCTGTGGCGTCGCATGCGCGAACTGCGCATGGGGGAGTGAAGGGGCATTCCTGTCCAACTGCTGGGGCAGAAGACGAAAGCGCATGAAAAAAGCGCACCCGAAGGTGCGCCTCTGGCATACCGGAAGCCGGGTCAGCCCAGCAGATCTTTCACGCCGTCACGCTCTTCAAGCAGTTCCTTCAGGGTGAAGTCCATGCGCTCACGCGAGAAAGCGTCGATTTCCAGGTCGCGCACTAGCTGGTATTCGCCGTTTTCTGTGGTGACGGGGAAGCCGTAGATGATGCCTTCGGGGATGCCGTAGGAACCATCGGACGGAACGCCCATGGTGACCCACTTGCCATTGGAACCCAGCACCCAGTCACGGACGTGGTCGATGGCGGCATTTGCAGCGGAAGCTGCGGAAGACAGGCCGCGTGCTTCGATGATGGCTGCGCCACGCTTGCCGACGGTGGGAATGAACACGTCGCGGTTCCATGCGTCGTCGTTGATCAGCTGAGCCAGGCTCTGGCCGCCAACCGTGGCGAAGCGGATGTCGGGGTACATAGTGGGGGAGTGGTTGCCCCAGACGATGAGCTTTTCAATGTCGGCAACGGCCTTGCCGGACTTGGCTGCCAGTTGCGACAGGGCGCGGTTGTGGTCCAGGCGCAGCATGGCGGTGAAGTTCTTCGCGGGAAGATCCGGCGCCGACTTCATGGCGATGTAGGCATTGGTGTTGGCGGGGTTGCCGACCACCAGTACCTTGACGTCGCGGCTGGCCACTTCGTTCAGGGCACGGCCCTGGGCGGTGAAGATCTGGGCGTTGACTTGCAGCAGATCCTTGCGCTCCATGCCGGGACCGCGGGGGCGAGCACCAACTAGCAGGGCAACGTCGGCGTCCTTGAAGGCTTCGCGCGGGTCGCTGTGTGCGGTCATGCCCTGCAGCAGGGGGAAGGCACAGTCTTCCAGCTCCATCATCACGCCTTTCAGCGCTTTCTGGGCCTTCTCGTCTGGGATCTCGAGCAATTGCAGGATGACCGGCTGATCTTTGCCGAGCATTTCGCCGGAGGCAATGCGGAACAGAAGGGCGTAGCCAATCTGGCCGGCGGCGCCTGTAACGGCGACGCGCATGGCGGGCTTGGACATGAAGAAATCTCCGATAAGGGATAGATAAACGAAATTCGGTGTTCGACAGTGTAAAACTTTTGGCCGGCGCGCGTCTTGAATTCGCCCCTGCGCCACCCATGAGGGAGTGCCGCCAAAAACCGAAAAAGGTTAGCGAAATGGAGGCCCGGGGTCAATGAGATCTTATGTCTTATATAAGATATAGGATTAGACAGAAATCGTCGGACATGCGACAATCGCCGGATTACCCAAATTCAACATCAGCGCGCCTGCCGGGTGTGTCTTTCCGCATCCGTGCCCGGAGCCCTGCCGTTAACAAACATGTCCGATCAGCCCATTGTGGAACGCCAGGCCGATACCGAACGCGGTAGCGGAAGCGCGGCATTCAGCCCCCTGTACCAGCAGATCAAGAGCCTGCTGCTGCAGGGGCTGGACCGTGGCGAATGGAAGCCGGGTGAGGCCATTCCGAGCGAGCTGGAGCTGGCTGCCCGTTTTCAGGTGAGCCAGGGCACAGTGCGCAAGGCAATCGACGAACTTGCTGCCGAGAACCTGCTTCTCAGACGCCAGGGCAAGGGGACATTCGTGGCGACACACCACGAGGCCAAGGTGAGGTTCCGTTTCTTGCGGCTCACCCCGGACGATGCCCGCCCGACAACTTCGGGAAGCCGTATCCTAGAATGCAAGCGGCTGCGCGCTCCCGCTGATGTTGCGGCTCTGCTCGACCTGCGTACCGGCGACACGGTAATCAACCTGCGCCGAGTTCTTTCTTTCGACGAGTCTCCAACCATTCTTGACGACATCTGGTTGCCGGGAGCATCCTTCAAAGGCCTGACGGCTGAATTGCTGGCTGCAAACCGCAGCCCCCTGTACGCCCTGTTCGAATCCGAATTCGGTGTGAGCATGGTCCGCGCAGAGGAAAAAATCAAGGCGGTGGCTGCCAGCGATGTTCAGGCAGAACTGCTCGAGGTGCCGATCGGCCACCCGTTGCTGCTGGTGGAACGTGTGTCGTTCACTTATGGTGACAGACCCATGGAGTTGCGAAGGGGGGCGTACCTTACGGAAAGGTTCCACTATAGAAACAGTTTGAATTGAGGCTATCCGGCGCGCCGATTTGATGCACACGTGGCAAATCGGCGAAAATGCCGGTTGCTCTTTGCAATATATAGATTTTCCGCAATCACTCCGAGGCCAACATGTCCGAAACAGCTTCAAAGAGGCGGCCACAGTACCGCAACCTTACTGTGCCACAGCTCCTGGTCTATCTGAACCGCATGCCTCTTGCGGCCAAGACT
>JAJUFI010000109.1 GCA_029263795.1 Alcaligenaceae bacterium | reverse complement strand
ACATTTCTTAGGCGGACCGATACGGCCTCCCAGGCATCAAGTGCTTGGGCACCACGGTTACGCGATAACAGTGGGCTGGCTTTGCAGCCCATTTTTTTTGGATTTTATGGCAGCAGAACTATTCGCTTTGACCCAGGAAGCTCTGGTTGGCATGGACGTTGAACTCGTCGATGTCGAACGCGCTCCGGGCGGGCTGTTGCGAGTAACCATAGATCGTCCGGACGGGGTGCGCATCGAGGACTGCGAACGCGTATCCAAGCACCTTTCCCGGGTCTATGAAGTCGAAAATATTGATTATGTTCGTCTTGAGGTCGGCTCTCCGGGCGTGGACCGTCCGTTGAAGCGCCCTGAAGATTTCATGCGTTTCGCGGGCGAACGGGTCGAAATCAGGCTGCGCCAGGCAGTGGACAATCGCAAGGTCTTCACCGGGGTGCTTCAGGCGCCACAGGAAGGCGAGGCAGGTTCAATGGTCTTTGGCCTCGAGTTCGAATCCCAGATTGGGGAACTGCAGGTTCTCGATTTCACGTTCGACGACGTTGAACGCGCAAAACTGGATCCCATCTTAGATTTCAAGGGAAAAAAGCGATGAGTCGCGAAATTCTTCTTTTGGTCGACGCCCTGGCGCGTGAAAAGAATGTCGAACGTGAAGTGGTCTTTGGTGCGCTTGAAAGTGCGCTGGCCTCAGCCATGAAGAAGCGCTTCAAGGAAGACGCCGACATTCGCGTTTCGATCAATCGTCAGACCGGGGAACACGAAGGTTTTCGCCGTTGGCTGGTTGTGCCCGACGAGGCAGGCCTGCAGGAACCTGACCGTCAGGAACTGCTCAGCGACGCGCGCGAAATTGTCCCTGATATCGAAGTTGGCGAATATATCGAGGAACCGCTGGAACCGGAGGAATTCGGGCGCATTGGGGCTCAGGCTGCCAAACAGGCCATCCTTCAGAAAATTCGTGACGCGGAACGCGAGCAGGTGCTGAATGACTTCCTGGAACGGGGTGAAACCATCGTTTCAGGCACGGTCAAGCGTATGGACAAGGGCGACGCCATCATTGATACCGGCAAGATCGAATGCCGCCTGCCGCGTTCCGAGATGATTCCGCGTGAGAACATTCGCGTGGGTGACCGCATTCGTGCCTGGGTGGCGCGCATTGACCACGCAGCCCGTGGTCAGCAGGTCATCCTTTCGCGCACGGCCCCCGAATTCATTCGCGAGCTGTTCGAGAACGAAGTGCCGGAAATCGAGCAGGGTCTGCTGGAGATCAAGGCAGCTGCCCGTGACCCGGGTGTCCGCGCTAAAATTGCAGTAGTGGCGTACGATAAGCGCATCGATCCCATCGGCACATGCGTGGGCATGCGGGGTTCCCGTGTGACTGCCGTGCGCAATGAACTGGGCGGTGAGCAGGTCGACATCGTGCTATGGGCGGAAGACCCGGCCGAATTCGTAATCGGTGCGCTCGCACCTGCTCATGTCGAATCCATTGTTGTGGATGAAGACAAACGCTCCATGGATGTTGTGGTCGACGCGGAAAACCTTCCGAAGGCAATCGGTGCTCGTGGTCAGAACGTCAGGCTGGCGTCTGAACTGACTGGTTGGCAGATCAACATCATGACGCCGGAAGAAAGCCAGAATCGACAGGAAGAGGAACGCGCGGCACTGCGTCAGACTTTCATCGAGCGGCTCGACGTTGACGAAGAAGTCGCCGACATTTTGATTGACGAAGGTTTCACGGGCCTGGAGGAAGTGGCTTATGTGCCTATCCAGGAATTGCTCGATATCGAGGCCTTTGATGAGGAAACCGTCAACGAGCTTCGTACGCGGGCACGCAACGCCCTGTTGACAGAGGCCATCGCCCAGGAAGAGCGCATGAGTGCAGCGCATGATCTCCTGGAAATCGAAGGCTTGACCCCGGAACTGGTCGCCAAGCTGGCGGAGAACGGTATTCTTGATATCGACTCGCTGGCAGAGCTCTCGACGGATGAGCTGTCCGAGATGACCGGTTTGAGCAAGGAAGAATCCAGTGACTTCATCATGAAAGCGCGAGCACACTGGTTCGATGATGAAGCCTGACATCGGTCAGGAGACAACCGGGTTCAGCCATATTGAAAAATAGTAGTAGCAAGCAAGCAAGAGAGAGTCGAATGCCGAGTAACACCGTCGCCCAGTTCGCCGTTGAACTGAAAATGCCCGCGAACGCACTGCTGGAGCAGCTGCGTGCCGCAGGCATTGACCTCAAATCGGTCGACGACCCAGTCACCGACGCGGATAAGGCGAAACTCCTCGAGTCGCTGCGTCGGGCGCATGGTGCGTCGGAAAGTCAGAAGATCACGCTGACGCGCCGCCAGACTTCGGAGATCCGTCAGGCTGACGGTTCCGGTCGCTCGCGCACGATTCCGGTCGAAGTGAGGAAGAAACGGGTGTTCGTGAAGCGCGACCCTCGCGAGCTGGCCGCCGAGGCCGCACGTGCGGCTGAGCAGGCCCGGGCGGACGCCCTGGCGGAGGCTTCCGAGAAAGCTTCCGAAACCGTTGCGCCGCAGCCCGTGGCACAGCCGGAAACTCCGGCACCCAAGCCTGTGGCAGCCGAGGCGCCTGTTGCCAAGCCTGCAGTTACGGTCGAGGAAAAACCGGCAGAGACTCCTGCGGCTACTGCCAAACCTGAGGAAAAAGCCACTGTGGTAAAGGAAGAGGCGGTAGCCGAGAAGGTTGAAGCCGAGGCGCCCGTCGCCGAAACAACCAAGCCGGATGAACCCGCACACGAATCTGTTCCAGCCGAAGCTCCCGCTGTCGAGAAGGAGGCAGAAGCGGCGAAGCCTGCGTCTGCTGCGGAAGCCCAGAAGGAAGCCAAACCGGCATCGGCCGCGCCGGCGGCAGCCAAGTCTGCCGAGGCCAAGCCCGCGCGCGCTGCGGCTCCCAAGGCAGCGCCCGCGCGGCAGCAGGCAGCCGCGGCCAATGCTTCCGCCAATGCGTCGAGTACGACTGATGATGAACGTGAACGCGCCCGCAAGGCCGCCGAGGCTGAAGCTGCGGCGCTGCGCGCCATGCTGAACAGGCCGCGCAAGGTCCTGAAGGCACCGGAACCCGAGGGGATTTCCGGTACGCTGCACAAGCCTGCAGGCAAGGGCAAGAAAGACGCGAAGTCGGGCGAGGCCAAGGGGGTATCCAAGGCGGCCGAAACCGGCTCCTGGAAGGAAGAGGGCGGTCGCAAGAAACCCGCAGCCAAGGACGCAGCGGCTCCCACAGCACCGGGCCGTGATGGCTGGCGCGCCGGTGGCAAGGGCAAGGCAGGTCGTGGTGGCCGCGGTCGCAATGCCCAGCAGGAACGTCGTGAGCCGCAGGCGCAGGAATTCATCGTGCGTGAAGTGCACGTGCCTGAAACCATCACGGTTGCTGATCTGGCCCACAAGATGGCAGTGAAGGCTGCCGAAGTCATCAAGCATCTGATGAAGCTTGGCCAAATGGTAACCATCAACCAGGTACTGGACCAGGAAACGGCCATGATCGTGGTCGAGGAAATGGGCCATACTGCCATTGCTGCCAAGCTGGATGATCCGGAAGCCTTCCTGGTTGAATCGGAAGCTCACGATGCAGAAGAATTGCCGCGCGCTCCGGTCGTCACGGTGATGGGTCACGTTGACCACGGTAAGACTTCCCTGCTTGATTACATCCGTCGCACCAAGGTGGCATCGGGTGAAGCCGGTGGCATCACTCAGCATATCGGCGCTTACAACGTGAAGACCGACCGCGGCATGGTGACTTTCCTGGACACCCCGGGTCACGAGGCCTTCACGGCCATGCGTGCCCGTGGCGCCAAGGCTACCGACATCGTGATTCTGGTCGTGGCGTCTGATGACGGCGTCATGCCCCAGACCCGGGAGGCCATTCACCACGCCCAGGCCGCCAACGTGCCCATGGTTGTGGCCATCACCAAGATTGACAAACCCGAGGGCAACCCCGAGCGGGTCAAGCAAGAACTCGTGGCCGAGCAGGTCGTGCCGGAGGAATACGGTGGCGACGTACCCTTTGTCGGCGTGTCGGCCAAGACGGGCCAGGGTATTGATGAGCTTCTGGAAAACGTTCTCCTGCAGGCCGAGATCCTTGAGCTGACCGCCCCGGTAGAGGCTCCTGCGAAGGGAATCGTGATTGAAGCGCGTCTGGATAAGGGCCGTGGCCCGGTAGCAACCATCCTGGTGCAGAGCGGTACGCTGCGTCGCGGCGACGCGGTGCTGGTTGGAGCCAGCTTCGGCCGGGTGCGAGCCATGCTGAGCGATCAGGGCAAGAGCGTGAACGAAGCTGGTCCTTCGATTCCGGTCGAAATCCAGGGCCTTACCGAAGTTCCGCAGGCGGGCGATGAACTCATCGCCATGGCTGATGAGCGCAAGGCGCGCGAGATCGCCCTGTTCCGTCAGGGCAAGTACCGTGACGTCAAGTTGGCGCGCCAGCAGGCTGCCAAGCTGGAGTCCATGTTCGAGAACATGGGCGAAGGCCAGCAGACGCTGTCGCTCATCATCAAGACGGACGTACAGGGTTCTCAGGAAGCGCTGGTACAGTCGCTGGTCAAGCTGTCCACCGACGAAGTGCGTGTGCAGGTGGTCCACGCTGCCGTGGGTGGTATCTCGGAAAGCGACGTCAACCTGGCCATCGCCTCTAATGCCGTCATCATCGGCTTCAACGTGCGCGCAGAACAGAGCGCGAAGAAGCTGGCCGAGAACAACGGCATTGACCTGCGTTACTACAACATCATCTACGATGCCGTAGACGACGTACGCAACGCGCTGTCCGGCATGCTTGCTCCCGAGAAACGGGAAGAAGTGATCGGGATGGTCGAAATCCGCGAGGTCTACAGCATTTCGCGCATCGGCAAAGTCGCAGGTTGTATGGTCACCGACGGTGTTGTACGTCGCGACTCTCAGGTCCGCCTGCTGCGCAACAACGTGGTCATCTGGACGGGTGCCCTCGACTCCCTGCGTCGTTTCAAGGACGACGTCAAGGAAGTACGGGCCGGCTTCGATTGCGGTATCACCCTGCGTGGCAACAACGATATCGAAGTCGGCGATCAGCTCGAGATCTTCGAGATCCGCGAGATCGCACGGACTCTCTAAATCAGCATCATGGCTCGACACAAGACTCGACAGAACGCAGGCCGGAACATCCGGCTTGCCGACCAGATCCAGAAGGATCTGGCCGGCATCATCCAGCGCGAAATCGACGTGTCGCGAGCGGGGCTCATTACTCTGACGGGCGTTGACCTTTCCCCCGACTACGCGCATGCGAAGATCTATTTCACCGTGCTCGGTGCAGAGCCTGCCACAGCTGCGGCAGCTCTGAACGAGAAAGCTGGGTGGTTCCATTCCCTGCTGTTCAAACTGCTACACATCCACACTGT
This sequence comes from Alcaligenaceae bacterium, assembly GCA_029263795.1. Lineage (GTDB taxonomy): Bacteria > Pseudomonadota > Gammaproteobacteria > Burkholderiales > Burkholderiaceae_B > Yanghanlia. Next base: position 3,682 of record JAJUFI010000109.1, on the reverse strand, counting down.
GCCCACGCTGCGCTTCATCCACGATGAAGGCCTCGAGCGTGGCCTGCACCTTTCCAGGCTGATCGACCAAGCCAATCGTAGCGACGGCAGGGATGAACTCCCTCCGCCTGACGAACCCGACGAACGCGACTGAACTCCAGCGCCAGGCCTCGTCCGCGTCTACGCAGCCCCCGGGTAAAGCAGATTCCAGACGATCCGTCCTGGCGGCTGGTCCGGCACATCTGCACTTCTACTCTTTGAATACTGAATTCCATTATGCGGGCCTCTAAACGACGCGGGCAATTGCTCGACGGTGTCCTGTTGCTGGACAAGCCGGAAGGCCTCTCCAGCAATCACGCCCTGCAACGGGCGAAGCGGGCACTGGATGCCTGCAAGGCCGGTCACACCGGCACCCTGGACCCGTTTGCAACCGGTCTCCTCATCTGTTGCATGGGCCGCGCCACCAAGATCTGTGGCTCCATGCTGAACGCCGACAAAACCTACGTGGCCACTTTGCGCTTCGGTGAGGAAACCGACAGCGGCGACCTTACGGGCAATGTCATCTTCAAGGCGGAAGACGGCTTCCAGGGCGTGAGCCCGGAAGCCCTGCTTGAAGTCTTGCCCGAGTTCCGGGGGGCAATTCAGCAAGTGCCCCCCATGTACTCCGCGCTGAAACGGGATGGTCGGCCACTGTATGAATACGCCCGGCAGGGCATCGAACTGGAACGGCCTCCACGTGAGGTAACGATCCATCGCCTGGAACTGCTGGATTTTGACGGCATGCAGGCGACTCTGCTGGTGGACTGCAGCAAGGGAACCTACATTCGTACCCTGGCGCAGGACATCGGCCGGCGTCTGGGCTGCGGTGCGCACCTGGTGGCGCTGCGTCGTACCCGTATCGGCCCGTTCGATATCTCGAATTCCGTTGGTCTGGAAGCGCTCCAGACCATGGAAAACCCCCAACAGGCTCTGCTTCCTCTGCATGCTTTACCCGCCGGCCTGATGCCAGCGGCTTCCACACAAAAGGACGACTTATGAAACGCGCATTGCGTAATGTGGCGATCATCGCACACGTCGATCATGGCAAGACAACGCTGGTCGATCAATTGCTCCGCCAGGCGGGTACCTTCCGCGACAACCAGCAGGTGGCCGAACGGGTCATGGACTCGGGCGACATCGAAAAAGAGCGCGGCATCACCATTCTGGCCAAGAACTGCGCAGTCGAATATGAAGGCGTTCATATCAACATCGTAGATACACCGGGACACGCGGACTTCGGCGGGGAAGTCGAACGCGTACTTTCCATGGTGGACGGTGTGCTCCTGCTGGTGGATGCCGTGGAAGGCCCGATGCCTCAGACGCGTTTTGTGACACGCAAGGCGCTGGCCCTTGGGCTCAAGCCCATTGTCGTGGTCAACAAGATCGACCGTCCGGGTGCCCGCCCCGACCACGCCATCAACGCCACCTTTGATTTGTTCGACAAGCTGGGGGCGACCGACGAACAGCTCGATTTCCCCATCATTTACGCGTCTGGTCTCTCCGGCTATGCCGGGTTGACCGAAGACGTGCGCAGTGGTGACATGCGTCCGCTGTTCGAGGCCATCCTGAAATATGTGCCCCAGCGCGAGGATGATTCGGACGCACCCCTGCAGATGCAGATCATTTCTCTGGATTACAACAGCTACGTTGGCAAGATTGGTGTGGGTCGCATCAACCGCGGTCGCCTCCGCGCAGCTCAGGATGTGCTGGTGCAGTTCGGGCCCGAGGGCAAGCCCTTCAAGGGCCGTGTCAATCAGGTCATGAAGTTCAAGGGCCTGGAGCGCGAGCTTGTGGACGAAGCCCAGGCTGGTGACATCGTGCTCATCAACGGTATAGAAGACATCGGCATCGGCTGTACCATCATGGACCCGGCGAAACCCGAGCCGTTGCCCATGCTGCGCATCGATGAACCGACCCTCACCATGAACTTCATGGTAAATACTTCGCCGCTGGCCGGTCGTGAGGGCAAGTTCGTCACCAGTCGCCAAATTCGTGAGCGTCTGGAGCTCGAACTGAAGTCCAACGTCGCGCTGCGTGTGAATGACACCCCCGACGAAACAGTTTTCGAAGTGTGCGGCCGGGGTGAACTACACCTGACCATTCTTATCGAGAACATGCGTCGCGAAGGCTATGAACTGGCCGTTTCGCGTCCGCGCGTGATGTTCAAGGAAGTCAATGGACAGCGCCTGGAGCCCTATGAGCTGCTGACGGTCGACGTCGAGGATGGTCATCAGGGCGGAGTCATGGAAGAACTGGGCCGCCGCAAGGGCGAGCTCATCGACATGGTGGCTGACGGGCGCGGTCGAACCCGCCTGGAATATCGCATTCCGGCGCGCGGACTCATCGGCTTTCAGAGTGACTTCCTCAACCTGACCCGCGGCACAGGCATCATGAGTCACATCTTCGATGAGTACGGGCCGGTCAAGGAAGGTGCCCTGGGCGAACGCCGCAATGGTGTGCTCATCAGCCAGGACGAAGGCCAGGCCGTGGCTTATGCGCTCTGGAAGTTACAGGAGCGTGGCCGCATGTTCGTCAAACCGCAAGATCCTCTCTATGAAGGCATGATCATCGGCATTCACAGCCGCGACAATGATCTCGTGGTCAACCCGATTCGCGAGAAGAAGCTCACCAACGTACGGGCTTCCGGCAAGGACGAACATATTGACCTGGTGCCGCCCATCGAGCTGACGCTGGAATATGCCGTGCAGTTCATTGATGATGATGAGCTGGTGGAAGTCACGCCTAAGTCCATCCGTCTGCGCAAGCGTTATCTGCAAGAGCACGAACGTCGCCGCATGGCGCGTGAAGGCGTTTCAGCAGCCTGATTCTTCAGACCTTGACCGGAGTGGGGCGTTTCGCCCCGCTCCCGGTTCCGTCCGGTATGAGGGTGTCGACTGCTAGACACAGCCGGGCACAATGGGCACAGATGGCCGCCTCCGGGCGGCCACTGTCGTCAGACCGGATTGCTTTCCCGTTCGATGGGCAGCGAAGGTTCTTCTTCGCGCCTGAAGCAGTCGCTGCAGTGGACGTTGAGATGGTCCATGATGGCATCGATGTCATCGCAGACAAAAAGGAGATCCATGTCTCCGGGGCTGATTAGCCCGTTGGAAAGCAACTGGCTCTTAATCCAGTCCAGCAGGCCCGACCAGAATTCCGTGCCGATGAGCACGATGGGCGCGTGTGGTATCTTGCCAGTCTGAACCAGGGTCGTGACTTCAAAAAGTTCGTCCAGCGTACCGAACCCCCCCGGCAGGGCAATATAGGCTGCGCTGTGCATCACGAAGGTGGCCTTGCGCGAGTAGAAGTAATCGAACTGCAGACTGTGAGTCTGGTAATGGTTGTTATGGGGTTCGCGCGGCAGGGTAATGTTCAGGCCCACGCTGTGGCCTCCCGCCTCGTAGGCCCCTTTGTTGGCGGCTTCCATGATGCCGGGTCCACCACCGGCGATCACTGTGAGCCCCGCTTCTGCGAGGCGGCGTCCGAGTAGTTCGGCCAGTTCGTAGTAGGGGGAGCCCGGGCGCAAGCGCGCGCTTCCGAACACACTGACACCCCAACCCATTCCCTGGAGTGTTTCCGCAGCAGTTTCCATCTCTGCCATAATCCGGGGAATCTGCTGAGTCGCCGGTAAACGGACAATTCTATTGGACATGAAAAAAACCTTGTT
>JAJUFI010000025.1 GCA_029263795.1 Alcaligenaceae bacterium | reverse complement strand
TCCCACCGAGCCGCTACGGCCGCAGTCATGGACTGGATAACGTTTTACAACCACCGACGACTGCATTCGGCATTGGGCTACACGAGTCCAATGGAATACGAAGAGCGCTGGCACGCGAGCCAATATAAAATCGCTGCCTGAACCCGGGGCTAAGGACTGCAAAAAACGGGGGCAATATCAGGTAGACATTGCCCCTCCTTTCTTTGTGCTGTTGTTGACTCGTAAACTTAACGGCTACGTGATCGATGCCGGCCGACTGTGGGCGCTGGAAATCCGTATCTGAGAGGCTGATCCACTGATGTGCTCAGCGAGCAGATAGTCTGGCTGTTCCTGCGGCATAACCGGGCACGGGCGTAGCGGTGTATGGGATGACGGTTTGACACCTTTTGCGGGTATCGCACCGTCGTCGCCTACTTGCGCGTTCGGCGGATCGTCTCTACGACGGTGGTACTTTTACGGCGCTCCGCTTCCTTCACCGGGATGAATCTCCCAGTACGTGCGTCGCGGCCGATTTTTGAGGTGGATTTGCTTTTGCTCATATGAATTCCCTGTGTTGTGAGGCGAGGCAACCCTGCGCTGCCCCGCCTCATTCCGCCTGTTGGTTACTGGCTTTCGTCTTCTTTATTTCGACGGATTTTTATCGGCCAAGCTTTTTTGCCGTACGCGCGTGCGTCCAACAGCTTGCCCGATGGATCCCGGCGAAAACGACGAAAGATGATGTCAAAGTCATCGTCTTGCGTTGTCATATCGACCTCCAAAAGGGGTGCCGGAATCGGGAACTCATACTTGCGAGCATTGTTTACTTTGAAGTAAACTGACGCTTCGCGTTTGGCTACGCATGAGAGGATTTCGACCGGCTGGTTTCGATTTCCTTTTGCTTTCTCTTTAGGGCTTCGAGCGTTGGCGCGCTCCGAAGCCCTTTCCAGTTATGCCGTTCTGCATCTTGGCAAGCTGGGACACTCGCCGCTGTGCTGCGGCGTGTGAGACATGGTATTCCAACATAACGTCGTTCGTCGTTGTCAGCCCCTTGCGCTGCATGTCCGCTAACGGCATTAGGAATTCCGCGGCAAATTGGTTTGCCTGCCATTCCGAGTCCTCGTAAGGCTTTATCGCGCCGGGCGCGGCCGTTTCCCTGTGGAACGCTCTTGCATGGCTCAGGGCTAAATGCCCGAGCTCATGAATTACAGTAAACCTCGCGCGAGGATTGTCCCGGCACGCCATGTCGTAAGTCCTTTCACTAAGAAGGATTACCCCCTTCTCCGGCAGACAACACGCTTCGACACCTGGCGGCAGGTCACCGGCTGATGCAATGTCGTAAGTAATGCCCCATTCGGTCCAAGATTCTATGAACGGCCCCATCGGGAAGAACCCCTGCTCCAAGGGAAGACCGAAAAGACGGCGGACATGAGTCGCATGTCTCCGGATGTCTGCTGTGCGTCGTGGCGGTACGCGAAAGCCGTTAGTAACGGAAGGCCCGAACATATGTTAATCCTCCTGATTTTCCAGCAATTGAGCGAAGCGCTTGATTTGCTCATCCGTCAAGTTGGCACGCGCAAATCCGGAAACCATCATCATCTGCTGGTGACTCATGCCCTTTAAGGGAACGGACTCATTCGATACGTCGGCCAGTTGTCGAAGGTTCGGGACCTTCACGCCCTTATCGATAAAATAGGCCTGAATTTTTTCCGCCCATTCGTCCGATACCTTTTTGCGTCCGACTTCGAGTCCGCTCAAATACGCTGCCGTCACGCCCAGCGCCTTCGACATGTCCTGCAGCGTCACCTTGGCGTCAATTCGAGCTTTTCGGACTGCACTCCCGAATACGGTAAGGTTCATAGCTGATCTCCTAGGTAAAATTACGCTCGGCAATACCGCCGATGAAAAAATTTTAACCCAGTTGGTAAATATTTCGCAATATGGGGTAAACCCCTAGATATGGACAGGTCGGCGCTCATAGAGGTCGGCGTGGCAACGCACCTTCGAATCTATATCGATTCGTTTTCCTAGCTGAGGATTCGTGGCCCAAATCTGTCTCTGGTGCCCCGCCCACCCGATACGCCCATCCGAATTCGCCATAAACACAAAAACGCCCTTACCAAGAGGGCGTCGTCGTTTCGTCCGCATCGGCCCCGAGAAGAAGCACGGCGGAGTTGCTATGTGTGAATTGTCAGCTCACTGACGCGTCTCAGCCTCGGGGGCATTGGGCCCCAACGCCTCCATCATCTTCCCGGCCGCCTCGTCAATAAGCTCTACGCTCCGAATCATGGCTTCCACTGCGTTTCCGTACGCTTCATGTGAAAGTTTGGCCAATTCCTCGACAGACTGGCAAGCCTTGAGGTCGGGTATCGCATCGAGTTGCGTCGTGAGCAGATCGCGGATCTCCGTGCACCGATCCATGTAGATCGTGCACACGGCCATCAACTGTTCTTTTGAAAAATCATCAGGGCTCACGCGGATCTCCTACCTCGTCATTTCGGGCATCATGCCGCGACGATGGCCAGACTGCATCGGTGTTCGCCCTGAATCGTGGCCGCCAGAACTGGCAGGTTTGCCTGTTATGGAAGTTGCACCGGCTCCGCCGCATCCGCCATCCGATACTCACTAACCCCAATTTACCGAACTCCTCGTGCTGATGTATTCGCCGACGGAACAGCGCGGCAAGCACTGGGGCATAACCGGGCGTGGGCGGGGAGGTGTGCTGCCGTTGATTGTGAAGGGGGCAAATTTTCTTGATAGAGTCTCGCCGAGATGCCATAACCAAAAAGGTGACAATGATGCTTCAAGTGCTATCGGCGATGGCCGGCCTATCGTCCGCGATCCTCTGGATTGCCGCGGCATATACCAAGGTGCACGCAACGAGTGAAGAGGCCGACCCGGAAAACTACAGGTCGGTAAGCCCAGGCGTTCCGGTCTCAACCGGCGGCACCGGCATCTTTTACAAAGAGCCATCCGGCCGAATAATCAATCTTGGAAAGTCTCTGAAAAGACAGGGCGTGCTTAACGGGTACGCCGCACTGGCAGCGTCGGCCGCGATACTCTTTCAAATACTTCATATGGCGGTCGTAGCCTGAGCCGCGGTCGACGGTCACCGGGATCAGGTATCAGTTGTAGCGGCATGCTCTGGGCGCTAGAATCGTACGAAATGGGTTGCGACGACGCGGCCGGCGCTGGGCTCCCGGGACAACTCGGGGGCCCTTCTGCTTTTTGGAAGATGATTAAAGAGCTATTCGGCTACTGTGCCGTAAACGTGCCGTAACCGCTTCAAAATATGCCAGAAAGCTGGAAATATATCCAGTACCTGTTGAGGGGGCTATCGACGCAGGTAGTTGATATTAAAGAATTTCCTATTTGAGCCTCTTTGCAGAAGCTCCGACTTTTAATCCGTTGGTCGCGCGTTCGAGTCGCGCACGACCCACCAAAGATTCAAACAAAAACGCCACCTTCAATCAGGTGGCGTTTTTGTTTTATGAGCTAAGACTCTGCCGCTTCTTCGCCGGAGCCAGGCTTCCATTTCCCGAAAAAAAATTCTCCAGATGCTGGACGCATAGCTTGATCTTGGCCGATGAGCTGAGCCGCTCGGGGTACACGGCCCAAATGTTTGCCTCCTGCCTGAGGTCGGGCAGGACCAACTTCAGGGCACCATCCTTCAAATGTGGCATGACGTCCCAGATGGAACGCAATATGATGCCGCGCCCTGCCAAGGCCCATGCCACGGCAATTTCCCCATTATTGGTCACCAGGGGCCCCCTGACTTTAACGTTATACGTCTGACCAGTGCTGGTGCTGGTCATTTTCCAAAGGCCGATTGGGTGGTCCCGTTCCTTGATGACCAGGCAGTGATGCGCCAGCAGTTGCTGAGGCTCCGTCAGTGCGGGCATGTTTGCCAGATAGCTCGGCGCGGCGCACAGCACCCGGTAGTTATTGGCCAGCTTGCGCGCAATGTAGTGCGGGGAAATCTCGTCGCCTATCCGGATGTCCAGATCAATCTTGTTCTTGGCGAGGTCGAGCACCTGGTCGACAACGTTCAGGCGAAGTTCAATGCCCGGGTAGCGTGATGAGAACTCGCCCAAGGCTCCGGCCACAATCTTGCGCCCGAAGCCGATGCTGGTTGATATGCGCAAGACGCCGCGCGGTTCATTCTGAGTGGCCATGATCTCGTCATGCAATTCTTCCGCATTGTCGAGAATCCGCATTCCAAGTTCGTAAGCACGCTCGCCCTGTTCCGTCAGGGTGACTTGTCGGGTGGAACGGTGAAACAGCCTGCAGTTCAGTTCTGTTTCCATGGCCAGAATGCGTTTGCTTATATAGCCGGGGGTAACCCCCAGAAATTGCGCGGCGTGGCTGAAATGCAGCATGCGGGCCACGGTACAGAAGATCCGGAAGTCTTCAATGGAGAGTTTGGTATTCACAATTTGGAAACACTGTTGTGACTGTATTGGCGTTGAAGCGAATACTACCTTAAACCTAAGATTCCCCGCATCCGGAAAAGCAAGCCATAAGGGGAGAAGCATGCCTTTCGAAAAGCGGTCTCTGGAGGAGACGGCCTGCGCTTTGCGCAGCCGTGAACTGAGTGCGGTCGAGCTCATGGATAGAGCGCAGGCCAACTATGACCGTTGGGAGCCCGCTCTCAACGTGTACAAGACGTGGAACGGGGAGGGTGCGCGCAAGCAGGCACAGGCGGTGGATCTGCTGCTTGCCAGTCATGTCGACCTGGGCCCACTGATGGGGGTGCCCGTTTCGGTGAAGGATCTGTTCGGTGTGCCGGGGCTTCCTGTATTTGCAGGCAGCGACACTGCGCTGCCGGAGGAATATTCGGCAGCTGGCCCGGTCGTGCAGAGCGTGCAGAGCCAGTTGGGTGTCATCACCGGCAAATCGCATACAGTTGAATTTGCATTTGGTGGTCTGGGTGTGAACGCGCACTGGGGTACGCCTGTCAATCCCTGGTCTACAGATGGGCATCGTGTGCCAGGCGGCTCCAGCGCCGGTGCAGGTCTCTCGTTACTGCAGGGCACCGCATTGCTGGCTTTGGGAACGGATACCGCCGGGTCGGTCCGGGTTCCTGCGTCGTTTACTGGGCAGGCTGGTCTCAAGACCACCTATGGTCGTTGGTCGGGCAAAAATATTGTTCCACTGTCTACTTCTCTCGATACTCCGGGGCTGCTCGCGCGGCATGTAAAAGATCTTGCCTTTGCTTTCGTGGCCATGGAAACTGCCATGGGCAGGCAACCAGCTCCTGAGATTCCCGAGGTTTCTCTGGCGGACTTGCGCGTGGGCGTACCCGAGAACTTCTTCTGGAGCGATATTGACGCCTCAGTCGCAGAGGTGGTGGAGACCGTGCTCAGCAAAGTCGCAACACAGGCGAAAAGTTTGAAACGTATGACGCTCGGGGGGTGCGACAACGCCTTCGACGTATTCCGGGCGGGCGGCCTTGCAGCCCCTGAGCTCAGCCAATACATGCAGGCGCATTTCCCCGAAAAAATTGCTCGACTGGATCCTGTCGTCCAGTTGCGTGTCGCCGGAGCACAGCAGGTTTCGTCCGTCGAGTATCTGCGCCGTAAGGCAGTCCTGCAGCAGTCTGGCGAAGAGGCTTTGGCCGTTTATCGGGAATTCGACGTGCTGGTGACACCGACGGTGGCGATTCCGCCTCCACTCATGAGCGAGCTGCAAGAGGTTGAAGCTTATGGGCGCACCAACATGCTTGCCTTGCGCAACACAGTCATTGCGAATCTTTTTGGCTGGTGTGCCATGACATTGCCCGTAGGTCTGGACAAACGCGGTCTGCCGGTCGGCCTGCAGCTGATTGCGCCCCCGCATGCTGAAGAAAAACTGCTGGCGATGGGGCTGGCGTTTGAGCAGTTGATTGGTCAGGGGCCTGACCTATTGGGCCCTGTTCCAGGCATGGCCGGTTGACCGGCCGGTTTGTTTATCATGCAGTTTTACAATACCTTGGAAGGTAAAAAATGATCAGCTTCAAATGGAAAACCCTTGCGGTGAGCACGTTTGCCGCCATGGCGTTCGGTACTGCGGCACAAGCTGCCGATTTCAACTTCACTTTCGCTCACGTGCTGGTTGAGTCGACCCCCAACGCTCGTGCAGCAGTGAAGTTCAAGGAAGAAGTCGAGCGCAACTCGAATGGCCGCATCCAGATCAACGTTCGCCCGGCTGCCCAGCTCGGTGGCGACGTCGAGATCATTGAACAGACGCAAATGGGCCTGGTGCATATCGCCATTCCGCCCACCGGCAACTTGGCCAACTTCGAGCCGAAGATGTACTTGCTGGACCTGCCCTTCCTGATGACGGACAACGAGTCCATGAAGGCGGTGCTGGATGGTGAAGTCGGGGAAGAGCTGCTGAAGCTTCTGGAAAAGAGCAACCTCAAGGGCATCAATTACTGGGGTGCTGGTTTCCGCAACATGACGAACAACATTCGTCCGATCACCAAGCCGGACGACCTCAAGAACATCAAGATGCGTGTTCTGCAGGCTCCCACCACGCTGGCTACATACCGTGCCTATGGTGCTAACCCCACCGCAATGGCCTTCACCGAAGTCTACAACGGTCTTCAGCAGGGTGTCGTGGAAGGTCAGGAGAACCCCCTGGCCAACATCTATTCCATGAAGTTCTATGAAGTGCAGAAGTACATGACGCGCACCTCGCACGTCTACCACACCTACGCTGCCGTCATGAACAAGGCTGCTTGGGAGTCCCTGCCGGACGATCTCAAGAAAGTCGTGAAGGATGCCTTCGATGTCGCCCGCGATTACGCCCGCGAGCTGACTGATGAAGATGAAAGCCGCATCATTGAAGAGATCAAGGACAAAATCGAAATCATCGACTTGACCCCCGAAGGCCGTGAGGCATTCATCAAGGCTTCAGAACCCGTTTACAAAGAGTTCGAGAAACGCGTGGGTGCTGATCTGATCGCCAAGGCTACTACAGCCGCACGCGGCAAGTAATAGGTTCAGCGGGGAAAGACGATGATAGAAATGCTCAACCGAATCCTCGACACGATCGAGAAGTACCTGATGATGCTTCTCATGTTTTCAGCAACCATCGTGACGATTGTCCAAGTCGTTGCGCGCTATGTGTTCAACAATTCGCTGTACTGGTCTGAAGAGTTCATCCTGTACGCCTTGATATCGATGAGCTTTCTGGCAGCGAGCATGGGGGTTCGCTATAGCGCGCACATTTCGGTTGAAGCCATCTATGCGTTCGTCGGCCCCCGCATTGCCCGGCTGCTGAGAATTTTCTCAGCAGTGCTGGGCCTGGTGTTCGCCGGCTCGCTGATCTATTACGGCAGCCGGCTCTTCATGAACACGCTGAACATGGGTCAGTTGTCGACGGCCATGCAGATTCCTGTGGCTTACGTTTATTTTGTCATTCCCATGTCCGGCTTCTTCATGCTGATTCGCTACATGCTCGTTTTCAAACAGTTGGCGCTCTACGGAAAATACGAGCCCCTGGCGACGGCCGCAAGCGCAGGTTGAAAGGGTAGAAAACGATGGTCACTTCACTTGTACCCATATTCTTCGGCCTGCTGATTTTCGGCTTGCCCATTTTTGCCGCCCTTGCTCTGGCGGTGACGCTCACGCTTTATTTCATGGGCACCATCGACCCACTGGTGGTTCCCATGCGGATGTTCTCGGGGATGAACAACTTCTCCCTGATGTCCATTCCATTCTTCATCATGGCTGCCGAGCTGATGCGCATTGGCGGGCTCTCTGACCGCCTGATCGACCTGGCCAAGGCGCTCATTGGTTGGGTGCCGGGCGGTCTCGCTGCGGCTGCCGTGCTGGCCTGCCTGTTCTTTGGCTCGATATCCGGTTCCAGCCCTGCAACGGTGGTCGCCATCGGTACAATCATGTATCCCGCTATGGTTGCGGCTGGGTACAACAAGTATTTTGCAATTGGCTTGATCGCGACGGCCGGTACGCTGGGGCCGATCGTGCCGCCCAGCATCGCGCTGATCATCTATGGCTCCGTCACCGGCTCCTCCGTGGGCAAACTGTTCGCGGCGGGTCTGCTTCCGGCTCTGCTGATCGGTTCGATACTCATTGCTTACAGCTGCGTCTATTCCGCCTATAAGAAGTATCCGCGCGACCCCTTCCCGACAATCGGCTCAATTTTCCATGCGTTCAAACGCTCGGCTTGGGGCCTGGGCTTGCCTGTCATCTTGCTGGGGGGTATTTACAGCGGTGTCTTCACGCCCACTGAATCAGCGGCCGTCGCCTGCCTGTATGGCTGGTTTGTAGGCGCCATCGTATACCGCAGCATAAACACCCGCGAATTCTTCACCGTTTTGCGAGACACCGGCTTGCTGTCCGGAACATTGCTGCTCATTACCGCAGGTGCATCGGCATTTTCCTGGATCATGGCCAGCACGGGTGCGCCAACGCAACTCGCTTCGCAAGTGCTGGGCATCACGGAATCGCCGGTCCTCATCATGCTGCTGTTCAACCTGATCATGCTGGTTGCAGGGTGCTTCCTTGATAGTGCGTCGGCCATTATTATTCTCGCCCCGCTCATGCAGCCCATCGCTGCAAAGGTGGGCGTGGATGCCATTCATTTCGGCGTAATCACGCTGGTCAACCTTTCCGTGGGCATGCTGACGCCACCCGTTGGGCTGAACCTCTTCGTAGCGATGGGTATCACCAAGATGAGCCTGTACGAGATCTTCCGCGCAGCCCTCATTCCCATCGTGCTGATGATTGTGGCCCTCTTGATGATTACCTACGTACCCTTCTTCAGCATGGCTTTGCCCAATTTGCTGTTTTAAAGGGAAGTGCCGTGTGCCGGGCCACTTGGCACACGGCATTGCTCCACCGTTGCCCCCGGCAGACGTTAGTACAGCGAAACGTCCGGGTTATCTTGTCCTGCATTTTTCTTGAGATCAATGAAACGTATCGTTCTGCTGTCGACGGGCGGCACCATTGCGAGTGCACCTGGCGACGCCGGCCGCTCCGTGTCCGGTGCCCTGCCTGGTGAAGAACTCCTGGCCCGCACCGGCCTGGACGGCCAGTTCGAAATCCAGGTGCACTCCATTTTCCAGAAGCCCAGCAATGCCATTGGCCCCGAGCAGTGGCATGCACTGGCGGCCGAATGTCGGCGATTGATGAGCGATGGCCAGACAGCGGGGATAGTCATCACGCACGGGACTGACACGCTGGAAGACACTGCCTACTATCTCGAATGTGTGCTGGACACGTCTTCCGTTCCAGTTGTCGTCACGGGTTCGCAACGTGTGCCGCATGCCCTCGGGAGCGACGCTTGTGCCAACCTGCGCCATGCCATTGAACTGGCGGCGTCTGATGAGGCCAGCGGTCTGGGTGTGTTGGTGGCATTCAACCAGTCGGCGTTTTCGGCGAATTTTGTGCGCAAGGTGAGCAGTTTCCAGCTGCATGGTTTTGATGCGCCCGGGCTTGGGCCCCTTGGGTTCATTGACGAAGGGCGCCTCCACCTACTGCAGCTTCCCATGCGCCAAGCACAGCTTCCACCAGCCGAAAGGTTTCCCCGCATAGGCATTCTGACGGTTCACGGCGGGGCGGACACGCAGATAGTTGAAGCAGCCCTGAGTACTGGTCTGGACGGGGTGGTGATCGAAGGCGTTGGCCGCGGCCATGTGCCGCCCGAGTGGATGGACATCCTCGAGCCGAGATTGCTGGCAGGCTTGCCTGCCGTGGTGTGCACGGCAGCGCTGCATGGCCCCACCCATCAGACATACCAATTCAGGGGCTCATTGCACGAACTGGAGCAGGCCGGCGCGCTGGCCGTCAATCACCTGAGCGCACGAAAGGCAAGAATCCGCATGGGCCTGCTCATCGCAGCCGGCATGACGGGGCAGGACGAAGTTCGTGCAGCATTCCAATGGGTTCGCACACGTAGTACCGCTCAACTAGGAGAGAACAAATGACACCGTTCAAAATCGCCGTGATTCCGGGTGATGGCATAGGCAAGGAAGTCATGCCTGAAGCTCTGCGCAGTCTGGAAGTTCTGCGCAAGCGCCATCAGCTTCCGCTGGAGTTGACCCACTTCGATTGGGCTAGTGCCGACTACTACCTGGAGCACGGCCAGATGATGCCCACCGACTGGTTCGATACGCTGAAGGGCTTCGACGCCATTCTGTTCGGTGCTGTGGGCTGGCCGGCTGTCGTCCCCGATCACGTCTCCTTGTGGGGCTCCCTGCTCAAATTCCGCCGTGAGTTCGACCAGTACATCAATTTGCGCCCGGTGAAGCTGATGCCGGGCGTACCTTGCCCGCTCGCCGGCAAGAAGCCTGGGGACATCGACTTCTTCGTGGTCCGTGAAAACACCGAAGGTGAATACACGGACGTGGGTGGCCGCCTATTTGCCGGCACAGACCGTGAAGTTGTCATCCAGGAGAATGTGTTCACGCGCCACGGTGTTGACCGGGTGCTGGACTTCGCCTTCAAGCTTGCACAACGCCGTGAGCGCAAGCACGTCACGTCTGCGACCAAGTCCAACGGCATCGCCATCAGCATGCCCTACTGGGACGAGCGCGTGGCTGCAGTCTCCAAGAACTACCCGGACATCACCTGGGACCAATATCACATTGACATCCTCACCGCGCGCTTCGTGCTGACGCCCGAGCGTTTCGACGTGGTGGTGGCCTCCAATCTCTTTGGCGACATTCTGTCCGACCTCGGCCCGGCTTGCACGGGAACTATCGGCATCGCGCCCTCCGCTAACCTGAACCCAGAGCGCACCTTCCCGTCTCTGTTCGAGCCTGTCCATGGCTCGGCACCCGATATTTATGGGAAGAATATCGCCAACCCTGTGGGCATGATCTGGTCTGCAGCACTCATGCTGGAATTCCAAGCTGAGAAGGACCCCATCTACGGCAAGGCTGCTGCCGAACTTATGGCCGCCATTGAGGGCGTCCTGCAGAACGGGCCCCGAACCCCGGACCTGGGAGGCACCGCCAATACAACTCAAATGGGCGAAGCCATCGCGGCGGCCATCTGAGCCAATGCCGTGAATCGGGCATTCCGGAAGCGTCCCGAATGCCCGATTCGTCTTCTTTCCTGCCGGCGCCGGGCCTCTGCCGGGAGAAGGTGTTTCCCTGAATGCACTTGATTGGTGCATGTAGTGCCACCGTGGGTCATGTCGCGAAGACTGCCAACGGATGTAATCCAGGGTCGGCGGGGGCGGGCAGCCATTTGAAATTGGCATGGTCGTTGCGAACGTTCATGGTGAAGTACAAGAAATGGACTGCATCATGAACAAAGTTTTGTCCGAATCAGGCCGGCGTGAAAAAGCGGATCAGACCTTTGGCATTTTGACTGGCCCTACGGTGGGGTTCGCAGCGTTGCTCCTGATATGGCAGATATTGGCTCTGCGCATCAGCGGGTTTCCCGGGCCCGGTCCCACCTTCGACGCTGCTGCCGAGCTTTTTTCGGACCCCTTCCATGCCGGTGGCCCGGGCGATCAGGGCATCGGCTGGTATGTCCTCACATCGTTGATCAGTGCGGTAGTTGGCGTTCTACTGGCTGCACTAGTCGGCATTCCGGCAGGGTTTGCATTCGGGCGCTTCGCACTGTTGGACTCAATCTGCGCTCCTGTCATAAGGATTCTGCGGCCGGTGTCGCCGCTCGCCTGGTTGCCCCTTGGCCTGCTTGTATTCCAGGCTGCACAATTTGCGACTTTGTGGGTGATTGTCATTTGTTCGGTCTGGCCCATCAGCGTCAACACGGCTCACGGCGTGAAAGGGGTGCCCCTGGACTACCTGAACGTGGCCCGTGTGCTCAGGCTCTCCGAATGGAAAGTGTTCCGGAGCATATTGTTCCCATTTGTTCTTCCCTACCTTCTGTCGGGTATTCGCCTGTCAGTTGGCACTGCCTGGCTGGTGGTCATCGCCGTGGAAATGTTCGCTGGCGAATCCGGCCTCGGGTTCTGGCTCTGGGATCAGTGGAACAAGCAGCATGTGGCGCATGTGCTGATCGGCATATTTGTCATTGGTGTCACAGGGTTCCTGCTGGATGCCTGCCTTCTGGCCTCTGCCCGTCGCTACTGGCATGATGAGGCCTGAACATGGAAAAATTCATCCGCATCGAGTCGGTCAGCCACGTGTTCACCAGGGGGAAAACACAGGTCGAGGCGCTGCGTGATATCAATCTGTCCATACGTCAGGGGGAATTCGTCTCCCTGATTGGGCATTCCGGTTCCGGCAAGTCCACCTTGCTCAATCTGGTTGCCGGCCTCACTTTGCCCACCGGCGGTGTAGTGCTTTGCGGTGGCAGGGAGGTGGACGGCCCGGGCCCGGAACGCGCAGTGGTGTTCCAGAACCACGCGCTGCTGCCATGGCTGACTTGTTTTGAGAACGTGCATCTGGCCGTGGAGCGGGTGTTTGGCAGTCGCGAGAAGAAGAGCCAACTGCAGGAACGCACCCGTGCTGCGCTCGCACTGGCCGGGTTGAGCCATGCCGAACATAAACTGCCAAGGGAAATGACGCCCGGCATGAGGCAAGCTGCGGGCATTGCCCGAGCGCTAGCGACGGAACCCAAGGTTTTGCTCATGGATGAACCGTTTAGTGTGCTTGACGGCCGGACTCGGGTGCATTTGCAAGATGAGTTGCTGCGCATTATCGCGACGACAGGGACCACTGTGGTCATGGCGACCCACGATGCGGATGAAGCTCTCATTCTTTCGGACCGCATCGTCATGCTCAGCAACGGCCCTGGCGCCACCTTAGGCAGGATTCTGGACGTGAATCTGGAAAGACCCCGTGACCGGCTGGCGCTTATCAATCATTCCCGGTATCTAGCCCATCGGGCCACCATCCTGCGCTTTCTCCTTGGCCCGCAAGACCCGACCCAAGCCAAGGTTGCCCCGGCATCAAACTTGCCACTGGAAGATGTCAACAGTCATTGAGGCGGGCCACCAGACGGGCAGCGCCGAAGGGAAGAACATGAAGAAGATATTGCTGGGTGCCGCAGCAGTGGCTGCGGCGGCGGTTTTTGCTGGCTGCGCGTCGAAACCCGCAGCGCTGCCCACGCAGTCGGGGGTGGACCTGCAGAAGTATGCCGGGGTCTGGTATGAGCAGGCTCGCTTGCCCAACCGATTCCAGAACGATTGCGCGGGTGATGTGCGGGCTGAATATGCCTTGAACGACGATGGCACGTTGCTGGTTGTGAATCAGTGCCGCCAGAGTGATGGCACCACGAAGCGGGCCGAGGCGGTGGGCAGGTTGGCGGAATCAGGCGCGCATGCGGACCCGGCGAAACTGGAAGTGCGTTTTGCGCCAGCCTGGACCAGCTGGCTGCCCATAGTCTGGGGCGACTACTGGATCATTCGTCTGGAGGATGATTACGCATATTCGCTCGTGGGCACACCAGATCGCAAATACCTCTGGGTGCTGAGCCGCGAGGAGCAAGCAGACACTCAGCGCGTTCAAGCCCTGCTGGACTACGCTGGCACACTGGGTTTTCCGGTGACAGATGTCATCCACGCCGACGCTGCATCGCGCAATTAACTGCGGCTGCGTTCGGCAATGCGCTGCCTGTTCAGGCGTAGTGCCTCTTCGTCCGGTTGCCAGTCATTCCAGAACTCGTCGGGAATCGTGGGAAATTGTTCCCGACGTACGCCATTGAAGGATGGTTTGTAGCCGCGACGCTTCATCTCCGTGACCAGTTCCTGGTGTCGACGCTCCAGATATGCCAGCCTGGTGTAGAAGAACAGCATATGACCCTTGCCCAGGGTATACCGATCAGGCTGGGAAAAGCTGCCCCGTTGTGCCGCCTTGCTCGCCAGGGCAAAGACACGCGGCAGTTCACGGTACTCGGCGACCAGATGAGGGCCGCTCAGTTCGCCTGGGGGTACGCAGTTGATACGGGTCATGCTGGGAAAAAACTTTCGCGTTGATAGAATAGGAAGCTTCCGGTCAGCGTTCCATATAACTAAAAGACCTAAGTTAACGCGAAATCGCGCCGGATCATCATGTTAAATTCTGCGGTCCCCGGCCAGACCAGCTACCCAGCCCCATAGAGAGCCTGTTTTGATCGTCCTCGAGAACCTGCGCAAAACGTATGCAACACCGCATCGTGTATCCCACGCCCTTGCGGGAGTGAGTCTGCGCATAGAGCGCGGAGAAATCTTCGGCATCATTGGCCGTTCCGGGGCCGGCAAGAGCACCTTGATTCGTATGCTCAACTTGCTGGAACGACCCACGGAAGGGCGAGTGCTGATCGACGGAGAGGATATCACCACTTACGACGAAGCGCGTTTGCGCACATTCCGGCAGTCCGTGGGCATGGTCTTTCAGCATTTCAATTTGTTGAACAGCCGCACAGTAATGGAAAATGTGTGCTTTCCTTTGCGCCTGGCCGGCATGAACCGCAAACAACAGCGTGAACGCGCTGCCGAGGTTCTGGCGCTGGTCGGCCTTTCGGACCACGCCAACAAATATCCGCGGCAGCTTTCCGGCGGGCAACAACAAAGAGTCGGTATCGCGCGGGCGCTGGCGAGCAAACCGCGTTTGTTGCTGTGTGATGAGGCGACATCGGCGCTCGACCCGGAAACGACTCAATCCATCCTGCGTCTGCTGATCGACATCAACCGCGACCTCGGCCTGACCATAGTGCTCATCACGCATGGCATGGACGTGATCCGCGCCGTGTGCGACAAAGTGGCTGTCATTGATGCCGGCAAGATTGTCGAGCATGGCACCGTGCTGGATGTATTCCTTCACCCGCAGCACCCGGTCACGCAATCGCTGCTTTCCGAAAGCGGCATGGATGCCGAAGGCTGGCGGGAAATGGCCCAGGGAATGCCGGGTAAACTGCTGCGCCTGAGCTTCCGGGGCGACACCACCTTGCAGCCGCTGCTGACCCGTGTCAGCAAAGACTTGGACTTGGATTTCAGCATCCTGCAGGGTTCGGTGGGCCGAATCAAGGACACCCCTTACGGCCAGCTCGTGGTTGCGGTGCAGGGCGACCCTGCGGTGTGCTCGCGTCTTCCGGAGATTCTGCGCAGCCAAGGTGTTGAATGCGAGGAGTTGCAGCGATGAATTTCGGCAATATGGATTGGGCGCTGATAGGCGAAGCCACAATAGACACGCTGCTGATGACGGGCTTCTCGCTCTTGTTCACTGTCATCATCGGCCTGCCGCTGGGTATTCTGCTCTTTCTGACCAGCCCGCGTCAGATGCTGGCCAACACGCCGGTCTATCAGGTGCTTTCCCTGGTAGTGAATGTCCTGCGCTCGGTCCCTTTTCTGATCCTGCTGATCGTCATGATTCCCTTCACCCGGGTCGTGGCTGGAACATCGCTCGGTGTGGAAGGGGCGGTTCCCCCTCTGGTGGTCAGTGCTGCGCCATTCTTTGCCAGGCTGGTGGAGAACGTGCTGCGCGAGCTGGATCCCGGCGTGTCGGAAGCCTGTCGGGCCATGGGCGCCAATTCTCGTCAGACGGTTTTGCTCGCTCTGCTGCCCGAAGCCATGACGGGTATCGTCGCCGCCGTGGTGGTGACGGCCATCGCACTGGTTGGCTACTCGGCCATGTCCGGCGTCATCGGAGGTGGTGGCTTGGGTGATCTTGCCGTGCGCTTCGGTTACCAGCGCTACCAGTCCGATGTGATGGTGGTAACCGTGGTGATCCTCGTCATCATGGTGCAGTTGCTTCAAGTTTTCGGCGATCGGCTGGTCGCCCGTCTTAATCGTAAGTAATACTTATCCGGAGAAACAACCATGTTGTTTAAGAAGTTCGCCCCTGCCGCAGTGGTCGCCCTGTCTGCGTTTTTTGCTGCTTCTGCCGCCCAGGCAGAGAAACTCAGTGTGGCGGCAACGCCCGTGCCTCACGCTGAATTGCTGGAATTCGTCAAACCTGTCTTGGCCAAAGAAGGCGTGGAACTGGAAATCAAAGTGTTCACCGACTATGTGCAGCCGAACGCCCAAGTAGTGGACGGCGCTCTGGACGCCAATTTCTTCCAGCACAAACCTTACCTGGATACCTATAACAAGGAGCACAAATCCGATCTGGTTTCCGTTGGCCTGGTTCATGTTGAGCCCTTTGGCGCTTATTCCAGCAAGATCAAATCCATCGAGGAACTGAAGGAAGGTGCCCAGGTGGCCCTGCCCAATGACCCTTCCAACGGTGCGCGTGCCCTGCTGTTGTTGCAGTCCCAGGGCCTCATCAAGCTGAAGGACCCGAACAACCTGCTGGCCACCGCCCGTGACGTGGTCGAGAACCCCAAGAAGCTGCGCTTCCGTGAACTGGAAGCTGCCACCCTGCCGCGTGTGCTGCCGGATGTGGATCTCGCCCTTATCAACACCAACTATGCACTCGAAGCCGGGCTGAACCCCACGGCCGACGCCCTTTTCATCGAAGGTGAAGATTCGCCGTACGCCAACCTGGTGGCAACCACCGCCGCCAAAAAGGATGACGCCCGTATTCAAAAGCTGGTGAAGGCACTGCAAACGGAAGAAGTGCGCGACTACATCAAGAGCCAGTACAAGGGCTCGATCGTACCTGCCTTCTGAAAGAATCGGTTACCATGAAGGTTTCCCCGCCGTTGTCATGAGCGACGGCGGGGCACATAATCATCCACAAGACCGAAGGAGACAACATGAAGAAAAACTTTTTCAGGGCATTGGCCACCCTCACACTGGCTCTTGCACTTCCCGCTGGCCAGGCCATGGCACAGGGCAAACCGCTGCTGGTTGCCACCGACACGGCGTTCGTTCCTTTCGAGTTCAAGCAGGACGGCAAGTACACAGGCTTCGACATTGATCTCTGGGAAGCCATTGCCAAACAGGCAGGCCTTTCCTATGAGCTGCGTCCCATGGATTTCAATGGCATCATTCCGGGCCTGCAGACGCGCAACCTAGATGTTGCCCTGGCCGGAATTACCATCCGCGACGACCGCAAGAAGGTGATCGATTTTTCCGATCCCTATTATGAGAGTGGTCTGGCGCTTCTGGTGGCGGCCAACAACGATGCAATCACCAAGGCATCTGACCTCGACGGCAAGCTGGTGGCAGTGAAGATCGGAACGGCAACGGTCGACTATCTCAAGGATAACGTTCCCAACGCCAAACTCAAGCTGTTCCCGAACATCGACAACGCCTTCCTGGAACTGGCCACAGGCCGTGTTGATGCCGTGGTGCACGACACGCCCAACCTTCAGTATTTCGCCAACACCGCCGGCAAGGGTCAGGTAAAGGTGGTCGGTTCGCTCAAGAGCGGTGACTTCTACGGCATTGCTTTCCCCAAGGGGAGCGAACTGGTTCCAGTGGTGAACGAGACGCTTGCAGAATTGCGCAAGAATGGTCAGTACGATGCCATCTACGAAAAGTGGTTTGGCAAGCCGGCGGCACAGTAAACCGGGAGTACGCAAGGCGGCCGTCCACCCTACATGTTGCCGGTGGCCGGCCGGGCTCGGCATCGTGAACGGCCAGGCGGCCCGGCATCAGTGTGCGGGTCGCTTTTCTTTTTGATGCCGTCTTCATAAAGTAACTTCAAGGCGAATGACGTGACGTTCGAATGGTCTGCAATCTGGGATGCGCTGCCCAGTCTGCTTGAAGGCGCAAGAATGACGGTGCAGATCACACTGCTCGGCCTGCTCGGCGGCACGGTGATAGGCTTTCTTAGCGGCGTGGTCACCACTTATGTGAAAGTGCCCATCACCACGCGTTCCGTTCTGGCCGCCATTGCCGTACTGGTGGTGTTGTGGCTGGTCACGCACCTGGGCGGATGGCTTGCCGATAATTGGTTCGCCAGTGTGCCCTCCGTGGTCTGGACTTTGCTGCAGCTGCTGGTGCTGGTGGCGGTGGTCTGGCGCTTTGCCCGGCATCTGCCCAAGGCTCTGTCCTTTCTGGCGCAGGTCTATATCCTCATCATCCGCGGGACACCCATTGTTGTGCAGGTGATGTTCATTTATTTTGCGCTTCCCTTGCTGGCCGGCTGGCGTATCGACGCCGTGATGGCAGCCATCTTCACCCTGATGATCAATTCAGGCGCCTACATTGCTGAGATCGTCCGCGGGGCCCTGCTTTCGGTACCCAAGGGGCTAAAGGAAGCCGGCGAGGCCATGGGCCTGCCATTCTGGAAGATACTTGCCTACATCATTGGCCCCGTTGCCTTGCGCCGGATGATTCCTGCAATGGGCAACCAATGTATCATCAGCCTGAAGGATTCCTCACTCTTCATCGTGATCGGGGTAGCTGAACTCACCCGGCAGGGGCAGGAGATCATTGCGGCCAACTTTCGTTCAGTGGAAATTTGGGGAGCTGTCGCCGTCATCTACCTGATCTTGACCGGCTTCATTGCGCTTACCTTGCGATTCATCGAACACAGGACGCAGATCGTATGAGCATCGTCGAGTTCAAGAATGTGGTGAAGCGATTCGGTGACAATGTCGTGCTCAACGATATCAGCCTGACCATAGACCCGCACGAAGTTGTCGTGGTGGTTGGCCCCTCGGGTTCGGGGAAATCTACCTTCCTGCGCTGCATCAACGTGCTGGAGCGCATTCAGGAGGGCGACATCATAGTGAACGGCCTAAGCGTACGTGGGACGCCCGCCCAGGTCCGCGAATTGCGCCGCGAAGCCGGCATGGTGTTTCAGCAGTTCAACCTGTTTCCCCAGCTCACGGCGCTGGAAAACGTCATGTTCGGGCCGATCCACACCCGTGGAGTCAGCAAGAAACAGGCGCGCGAAGAGGCGAAGGAGCTTCTGGCCAAGGTGGGGCTGTCCGCCCGGATGGACCACTATCCCGGCCAGTTGTCGGGCGGGCAGCAGCAGCGTGTGGCCATTGCCCGTGCCCTGGCTATAAAGCCCCTGCTCATGCTGTTTGACGAGCCCACTTCGGCCCTGGACCCGGAACTGCGTTACGAGGTGCTCAAGGTCATGCAGGACGTTGCGGAGGAGGGCATGACCATGGTGGTGGTCACCCACGAGATGGAATTCGCGCGTCGTGTGGGCAGCCGCCTGCTGTTCATGGACGAGGGCCGCATCGCCGAGGACGGGGTTCCGGCGGAATTGCTCAGCAACCCGCCGTCACAACGCTTGCGCGATTTTCTTCAGCATGTGGCCTGACAACCGCGCCATTCAGCGCGGAACACGAATGACCCGCATGGCCACCACACGGTCGGAGCCTTCCGACCGGATCTGGATCGTGACTTCCCGGGGGGTGAAGCCCTCGGGAACCTCCACCGTTCCCTGCAGGTGGGTGTAGCGATCCAGGGAAATGGGAAAGGGCGGCAGCTCCTCGTTGGCGTTGCGGCCGTTGCTGTAGCGGCCGGCAGCGACCAGGGTGACTTCACCGGTGAACGGCTTGACCTTGTCCGGGTCTTGCATCACGAGGATATGGTAATCAAGCTGGCCATTGGCAAAATTGAAGGAAACTGCACGGATGCCGGGGGATGTACCGCGTGGGTCTGGCGGGGCAGTTTCGACAAACAGGGCTACATCTGAGTTGAGACGGTCGATTTCCTGTTGCTGCCGTTGCAACTCACTTTCCTGACTCTGTATGCGCGCCAGGGCATCTTTCAGTTCCTGAGTCTGCTGGTTCAGTTGTGACTGCAAGCGCTGCTTGTCCATGTTGGCGCTGTTCAGATCATAGTGCAGCTGCTCGGATTGCTCCACGGTCAGCCGAGTGGGCCCATAGCTCTTCTGCAGGAAAAGCAGCCCGCCGGCACCCAGCACAATGCCGGTCAGCAGCAGGACCAGCCATCTGGGAATGCCGCGGCGTCTGCGGGAATTTCCATAGGCGGTAGGCCTGAATGCTTGTCGCTTCGACGATCCGAACATGGTTTTCCTTTCTTCCTAAAGCTCGCAAAAAAATGAGGAGACAAGAACAGACCCGTACGACTTTGCCGGCCGACCTGCCCCTGGCTCCCGACGCAGTTTAACAACCTCCCCTTGGCAAGGGCCAGTTTTCACATTGTGAGTTGCGTGTCCAACTGTTGCAAGCGCTCGGGTGTGCCGATATCGAGCCAAGTTCCCTCGTGATGGCTGCCGATCACGGCAGATCGCTGCATGGCCTGCCGAAGAACCGGCGCCAGCGGAGCGGGTTCCCTTCCGGAAACACCAAACAGCAGGCGGGGGTCGTATACACCTATGCCGGAGAAGGTCAGGCGCACCGAGGCCGTTGGGGCGGCTTCCGGCGCATGGCAGACCTGACCGTCAGGCGCCAGCAGGAAATCTCCGCTAGGGTTGTGCCCGGGGTTATCGACTAGCAGCAACCAGGCCAGTGCCTGGCGTTCCATCATGGCATCCGCACAGCGGGGGGCGGCACGAAAATCCCAATCGCACCAGACATCCCCATTTACAACCAGGAACGGCTTGGGCCCCAGGACCGGCAGCGCATGTGCGATGCCGCCGGCGGTTTCCAGCGGGGGATCTTCGGGAGACCATAGCAGCCGTGCACCATACGCCCCGCCATCCCCCAGCGCAGACTGCAGCTTGTGACCCAGCCAGGCGGTATTGATGACGATGTCCCGTATGCCGGCCGCCACCAGCTTTTCTATGTGCCACACGATCAGCGGTTTCCCGCCTACCGGGAGCAGGGGCTTGGGGGTGTGATCAGTGAGCGGGCGCATACGCTGGCCGCGCCCGGCAGCCAGAATCATTGCCTTCATCGGGGTTCCAGCGGGTTCAACGGCTGTACCCCATCCAGCCTGTCGAGTAACCGCATGAGGGGGCGGAAGGCCCCGTAGCGCCCCGCCACCTGACGCACGTATGCGTTCACCCGGGGAATGTGGTCAAGATAATGATGTTTGCCGTCACGCAGTGACAGGCGGACAAACACGCCGAGAATGCGCAGGTTGCGCTGTAGGCTCATCCACTCGTAGGCGCGATGGAAGGCAGCGAAATCCTGGCCGACGGGCAGCCCCGCTGCGCGCGCCATTTCCCAGTAACGGATGGTCCAGTCCAGCTGTCGATCTTCCTCCCAGGTATGCCGGGCATCCATGGAAAGTGAGGCGATGTCGTACGTGATGGGGCCGGCCACTGCATCCTGAAAGTCGATAATGCCGGGTTCGGCACCTTCAGTGCCCGGAACCATGAGGTTGGGTGAGTGGAAGTCGCGATGTACTAGAACGGTGGGTTGAGCGGCATTGTCAGCAGTCAGCGTCGCAAAAACCTCGGCCAGCGCGGTTTCCTCGGCTGCACTCAAGGTGGCATCGTGATGCTTCTCCACATACCACTCTCGGAATACTGAGAGTTCATCCAGCAGCCGCGCGGCATCATATGCAGGCAGGTCATCACAACGCGCCTGCTGCATGCGCGCCAGCGAGTGCAGAGCCGGCCGATACAGGATCTGCAGCGCGGCTTCGTCCACGCCCTTCGACAGAGCCTGAAAAAAAGTGTGGCTACCCAAGTCGGAGAGCAGCAGAAAGCCCTGGCTCAAGTCCTGGGCGAGTACCTCAGGCACGTGCAGGCCGGTCTCGGACAGGCGCCCGGCTACATGTACGAAAGGGCGGCAGTCCTCGCGCTCGGGTGGCGCGTCCATGACAATGACGGTGCCGTTGTTGGTGTCGAGGCGGAAGTAGCGCCGGAAACTGGCATCGCTGGATGCGGGTCGCAGGGTGTCAGGCACCAGGCCCAAATGTGGTGGCAGACCTGCCAGCCAATCATGCAACAGCGCCAGACGGGCGTCTGGCTGAGGGAAGTTTCGGGATTCCATGTTCTGGGGCATTCTCTCACTATAATACCGGCTCGCCTCTTTCTTAAGGAAGGAATCGCTTCCACGGGGCCGGCGGTGGTGCCAAAATATAATCCGTTTTTTGAGGGCGAAACATTCGTGCGATCGGTCTGGTGGACTCTCTTCATCGCGTTTGGGTGCGGGCAAGCCGCTGTGGCTGCGCCTCCGCAGCCCGGAGCGATCAAGGTGCAGGCCGCCCATGATTTCGAAATTTCGTCCCGGCTGCAGACGCATATTCTCGAAGAAGACCAGATGTCCGCCTTCCTGGTCGCCGATGACATACGCGCCGAGGAAGACGGCAGGGTAGTGCTGTCAGGTAAAGCCGAAGTCCGCCGAATTGACACTGTCGTCAAGGGCGACGAAATCGATTATCACCGCTCCACCGGACAGTTGAGGGTGCGCGGCCACGGCCTGCTGATGCGCGAGGCCAATATCATGCAGGCCCCCGCCTTCGATTACAACGTCGACGCCGAAACTGGCGAAATTTCTGAACCCAGCTTCTGGCTTGGGGCGACGGGGGGCGCAGGCAAGGCGGAAAAGGCCGACATCTTCAGCCACGACCACATGCGGCTCAATCAGGTGACTTATTCCGGTTGCCCATGTCCGGACCCAGCCTGGTACATCAAGTCGCGTCAGGTGGACCTGCACTTTGAAGACAACGAAGGCATTGCCCGCCACGGCACACTGTATTTCAAGAATGTGCCCATTCTGTATTCCCCGTACCTGACTTTCCCGCTGCGCAAGGAGCGCAAGTCAGGCTTTCTTCTGCCCACCTACGGTACCTCGACAGCCGGGGGCATGGAATTTTCCATTCCGTACTATTTCAACCTGGCGCCAAATTACGATCTGACGCTCACGCCACGCATTCTTGCGAAACGCGGCCTGCAACTTGGGGCCGAGTTCCGTTACATGGGGCAGAGCTATGCGGGCGCTCTGCAGGGCACTTATCTGCACAACGACCGTGCAGCCGACCGCAACCGGTGGTACTACGGTGTGCAGCACCAGCAGGCACTTGGCGGAGGCCTGCATGCCAGCTTCGACGTGCGCCGCGTGTCTGACGATGACTATTTCCGCGACTTTTCTGCTTTGGGCCTGAATGAGGCTACCAACACTTGGTTGCCCAGTACAGCGGCCCTGTCATGGTGGAATTCTCCGTATATCGGCGGCTCGCTGTCCGTGCAGAAATATCAGACACTGCAGGACCGCAACGCACCGTATCTGGTGCCCCAATACGACAAGGTGCCGGAACTTTACGTGCGCGCAGCGCGCTACGACTGGGGTGGCTTTGATGTGGTTTCAGAAAACTACATCACGCGCTTTTCCATGCCGTTTTACTCGGGCACCCTGCCGGAGTTCGATTATTACCGCGACCACCGAATTGCGCCGGACGGCGACAGGTTGACGTCCTACACCACCATTGCCTACCCCATAGTGAAGGCAGGCTGGTATGTCACTCCCAAAGTTGGGCTGCATCTGAGCCACTACAAAGTGGACTGGTATCCAGACGATCTGCCCCGCTTCCAGGGGCGCAACGAGACTCAGTCGCGGGCGCTACCCATCTTCTCCATTGATTCGGGCATGACCTTCGAGCGGGACACCACCCTATTCGGCAACCCTGCCGTTCAGACGCTGGAGCCACGCCTCTACTACCTCTATGTGCCCTATCGCGACCAGAACGACCTTCCCATATTCGATACGGCATATGCAGACTTCAGCTTCAGTCAGGCTTTCAGCGAGAACATCTTCAGCGGAGGCTGGGATCGAATTGCCAATGCCAATCAGCTGACGGTTGGCCTCACCACGCGCTGGCTGGATGCCGATTCAGGCTTTGAGCGTGTCGCCTTGTCCGTGGCCCAGCGCATCCACTTCAGTGATCAGCGCGTCACCTTGTGGCCCGAAGACCAGAGCCGTTTGCGCGACAAGTCAGATTTTCTGGTGGGTGCCACGGCTGCGCTCACCGACAAGCTGAGTGTGCGCCTGGACGCCCAATTCAACCCTGATTCCCGCGAGCGCAACCGCATGGCGGCCGGCATTCGATGGGAGCCCAAGCGCCTGGCAAGTGTGTCAGCCTGGTATCGTTATCAGCGGGACCCTCGTCAAGTCTATGACCCTGAACTCGACTTGAGCGAGGAAGATGACCGGGGGCGCGAGCAGGCAACAATTGCCGCGCAATGGCCGCTCAGCAAGAACTGGTATGCGCTGGGCCGTTTCGATTACTCCATCAAGGAAAGCCGTTCCACTCAGTCCATTCTCGGCCTGGAGTACAAGGGCGACTGCTGCTGGTCGGCCCGCGTGGTGCTGCAACGTTACGCCGTTGCGCGGAATGACGCCAACACTGCTGTATTCTTCCAGTTGGAACTGGCCGGCCTGGGCGGCATAGGTTCCGACCCCATGGGCATGATTCGGGAACGAATCAGCGGGTACCAGGATATCAATCCTCCCATTCCAGAAAAAACCGTCTTCGAGAGGTATCAATGATGCGCAGTGAGCATGCCCGGCGCCAACTGGCGGCCGTGCTGATGTCCGTGCTGGGACTCGGCATGGCTTCTGCCGGCTCTGCCGCGACTCCGGCTGGTAAGGCGCCAAAGCAGGCCGCCGCTCCGTCTCAACAATTCGTGGACGGTATTGCCGCCGTTGTGAACAGGCAGGTCATCACATTGAAACAGGTCAATGCTGGTGTTGCCGAAGCAGAGGCGAATCTGAAGGCTCAGAAAATTCCTGTGCCGGAGCGCAG
>JAJUFI010000019.1 GCA_029263795.1 Alcaligenaceae bacterium | reverse complement strand
GTAGATGTACAGCACTGCGCCGCCGGGATAGCCGAACACGTGGTCGACCCCTTCCTCGGCAAGGCAGCGCACGACGATGTCGGCGCCGGTAAGTTCCATGTTGTTCATTCCTTTCGAAACCGATACCTATGCCCTGGTCGGCCAGGCCTGAACAGCGCACGGCAGCAGCAACATGATCTGGCGCTTCGTGGTTCACGGAACCCTTCCACCCAGCCACCTTGCTACCCCGTAACGTGCTCGCCAGAACACGGTATACGCGCTCTCTGAGCGCTTGGGTAGAAACGGAAAGCCCGGCAACACACGCTTGTGACGCGGCCAGCGGCAATTTTTCAAATATAGGGCGCAAAAAACCGGGCGGATAGCCCGGGAAAAGAGCCTATGTCGATTGCTGTACGGTAATGACAAAAAATCGACCAGCTACTTTAACCCTTTGTGCGCTGCGACGCAAACCGGCCAGCGATATTCTGGGTGCCGCCGCCGTATACTGCTTGCTTTACGGATCGGCCGCCGCAACTTTTCAGGCTGGCCATCACAAGCAACGTGCCACTTTCAAGATGAACAGGCTGTTTCCCTCGCTCGAACGCTTCGTTTTCAGCCATCATTTGCTGGGGGGGGTACGGCAGGCGATCGGGGTCCTGTTACCCCCCCTCCTGCTGGGTGGCGTTCTGGGGCTATATCAGTCGGGCCTCACAGCCGCCATCGGCGCCGCCTGTGTCGCGATTCTCGATCAGCCCGGCGGCCCGCGGCGCTATGGTCTTCAGGGCATGGCTGCGGCAGTGCTGCTGGGTTCGCTGACAGTCGCCACCATGGGCCTGGCGGGAACCCACTATCTGCTGCTGTGGCTGGTCGTTCCCCTGCTGTGCTTCATATTTTCCATGTTCACCGTCTTTGGCAAGCAAGGCGGCCTGCTCGGCTTTGCCTGCATGCTCATCATGACGTTGACCATGAAAGCACACCCGCCGATACAGGAATTATGGATATACATCGTATATTCACTAGGTGGGGGGCTCTTTTACTTCGTCTATAGCGCCATCTTCCACCGTCTGACCTGGCACAAAGAAGAACAGCAGGCGCTGTCCGCCGCACTTTTTGCCACGGCAGAATACATGCGGGCACGGTCGGCACTGTATGACGTCGAGGCAGAGCTGGACACTCACTACAGGAAAATGGTGCGCGCCCAGCTCGAAATGACGGAAGCCCAGCAGGCTGCGCGCGACACCGTCCTGCGCGAGCTTCCCCGCGGCAACAGCCGTAGTGACCGCAAGAGAGCAGCAGCCCTGAACCTGTTCATTGACATGGTGGCGCTGCTCGATACGCTGGTCGCCTCGCATACCGATTATGTGAATCTGCGCCGGCAGTTCGGCGAGGCCGACACCCTGCTCTTTCCCCGGGACGCACTGCGCAAACTGGCGGCCAATCTCGAACGCATTGCACTGAATGTGGTGCGCAACCGCCGTCAACGTTCGCCGCACAGCCTCAAACCTGAGCTGCGGGCACTCGAATTCGACCTGCGTGAGCTCAGAGAGCAGGGCTTCGCCAAGGACAGCCCGGAAGTCTACGCCCTGCTGCTTCAAGTGTTGCGCCGCCTGCGACGGGCCAACGAACTTGTACTGCGCATGGCGGACAACACACGGCGCGGTGAGACGACGGAACTGGTGGACCAGCGGCTGGAAAAGGCACTGGACCGCTTTCTTTCACGCCGCAAGTGGCGCTTCGGCATGCTGACCAGCAACCTGCGTCTGGACTCCCCCCACTTCCGGTACGCGGTGCGCGTCATGGTGGCCGTGGCGGTCGGGATGACTGCCAGCGCCCTTCTTGGTCAGGCCATTGCCCGGCACCTGATACCTGATTGGCAGGTGCATGAATACTGGGTGCTCCTGACCATTCTGGTCATCATGAAACCAGGCTTCGTAATGACGCGTCAGCGCAATGGGTGGCGGCTCACGGGGACGCTGATCGGTTGTGCACTCGCCCTGCTTATTTTCGACCAATTCACCAGTACCGTGGCGCTGCTGGGCTTCCTTCTGCTCAGCGGGGTGCTGTGGTATGCCCTACTGCAGGCGCACTTCATGTTGTCAGCGGCGGCAAACACAGTATTCGTGCTGCTGGCCTTCCATTTCATGGGGCCACAGGATGCCTTTGTCATTGGCGAACGTGTGGTCGACACGTTGCTGGCCAGTGGTATTGCATTGATCTGCAGTTACTACGTGCTGCCCTGGTGGGAAAGCAATTACATGGCTTCGCTTGCAGCCGCTCTTCAGCGGGCGAATCTGCGCTTCCTGCAGAGTGGCATCCGCTACGCGGAGCTCAACCGGCAGCTGAATGCACTCATTCAGAAAGCAGCTGCAGATTCAGAGGAGCTGGCCGCCAAGCGCAGCGCACAACACGATGCGGAGATGCAGTGGCGGGTGGATCGCAAAAATGTTCACATTGCTTTCAGCAACTTCGCAGGGGCTTTCTACCGTATGATGGCAGAGCCCGTGAAACGGCAGCGCAACGTCCGCACCCTGAACCTATTGATGATCCAGCATCACACGTTGGCCTCACATATCAGTGCCAGCATTCCCCTGCTGGCCGAAATGGAAGACGTGCCGGAAGAAGTTCAGCATGTGCTGGCCAGCATAGAAGCCATGCTGGCCAGCGCTCAGGCCCCCGTCAGCCCGGCCGCGCAGTTTTCCAACGCTGCGGATTTTCCCCTTCTGGCGTATCCGCTGCGGCAGATGCAGTCTGCCGCAGCGTTGATTGCTGAATATGCGCCATTGCTGAACGACGCGCCTGCAGCTATGGCTGCGCCGCCCGCCGGAACACCAGCCGACCCGCCGATGATGCGTCCTTAGCGAAGGAATAACCTTCCTCGGCAAAACGCTCCAGCCCTTTAGGGCTGTCCAGCCGCTCATCGATGATGAAGCGCGCCATCAGGCCACGCGCCCGTTTCGCGTGGAAGCTGATGACCTTCCACTCATCGCCCTTTTTCTCCTGGAAGACGCATTGAATGACACGGGCTTTGAGCACCTTCTGATCAACCGCCTTGAAGTATTCCTCCGAAGCCAGGTTGACCACGACATCGTCGCCCCGCTCGTTCAGATAATCTGCGATGCGGGTGCCCCAGAATGCGTACAGGTTGGCGCCTTTGTCCGTCTTCAGGCGGGTACCCATTTCCAGGCGATATGGACGCATGAGATCAAGGGGGCGCAGCGCACCGTACAGGCCACTGAGCATGACCACGTGGTCCTGGGCCCACTTCAGGGCTGCGTCAGAGAGCTCGGGAGCGCGCAGCCCTTCATAAACATCCCCGTTGAAGGCAAGAATCGCTTGCCTGGCGACGTTGGTGTCGAATACAGGCTTCCATTCGGCATAGCGCGCGTGATTCAGTTCCGCCAGTGCATCGCTCAACTTCATTAGAGATGCGATTTCTTCGACCGACTTCTCACGCAGAACCTTGATCAGTTCGGCAGCATGTTCCACGAACAGCGGCTGCGACTGAAGTGTGGTGCGCACGGGCGAGTCGTAATCCAGCTTCTTGGCTGGTGAAAGCAGCAAAAGCATGGCGAACCCCGTTAGCGCGCCGTCCAGCCGCCGTCCATGGTGATGTGCGCACCCGTCATCTGGGAAGCGGCATCAGAGCAGAGGAATACGGCGGCCTGGCCAAGTTGGTCGGGCGTTACGAACTCCAGAGAGGGTTGTTTTTCCGCCAGCAGTTCGCGGGCTGCCGTTTCGATATCTGTGCCGTTCTTTGCGGCCAGGGCTTCGATCTGGCGTTCTACCAGAGCAGTACGCACCCAGCCCGGGCAGATGGCGTTGCACGTGATGCCCTGCCCTGCGGTCTCCAGCGCCGTGACCTTGGTCAGGCCCATGACCCCGTGCTTGGCTGCCACGTAGGCGGACTTCAGCTCAGAGGCCACCTGACCGTGCGCAGAGGCAATGTTGATGATGCGGCCCCAGCGCTGCTTCTTCATGTGCGGCAAGGCTGCGGCGGTACCGTGGAATACCGCCGAAAGGTTTAGCGCAATGATGGCGTCCCAGCGTTCGATGGGGAAATCTTCGATCAGGGCCGTGTATTGAATGCCCGCGTTGTTCACGAGGATGTCGATGCCGCCCAGCACTTTGACTGCTTCCTCTATGAACTGCCGGGTGTCTTCACCCTTGGAGAGATCAGCATGCAGATAATGTGCTCGTACACCGAATTCGCTTTCAATCGCCGCGCGGGTGCACTCGATTTCGGCTGCATCGCCGAAGCCGTTGATCACGACGTCTGCGCCGTTACGCGCCAGTTGCCGGGCGATGGCCAGGCCAATACCACTGGTGGAACCTGTGACTACCGCTTTCTTGCTTTTGAGCATGTCGCTTCCTTTCATGTCTAGCTGGGTGACTGAAAATAGTTGGCAAGAGTGTAGCGCTTCAGCGAAGGCTGGGTGGAGCAAACAAAATCAGTATCCCAGCGACCGCAAGACAGGGCCCGAAGCTGAGAGCCTGGCCGGCTGCCAGCCTGCCCTTTGCCCGCAACACCAGCGCCACCGCCAACCCAAGACCTGCGGACACCAGCAAGACCCACGGCAAAGACATCCAGCCCAACCACGCACCCAGCGCAGCCATCAGCTTCAGGTCGCCGTGCCCCAGGCCTTCGCGACCCGTACTCAACAGAAAGCCCCAGTAAACACAGAACAGAAGCAGATAGCCCACGACTGCCCCGAGCACTGCGTCCGCCAGCGGAACAAACGCGCCATGAAGGTTCGCCAGCAGGCCCAGCCATAGTAAGGGCTGTGTGAGCAGATCGGGCAGCAGGCCAGTTTCCGCGTCAATCCACGCCAGTGTGATGAGAGCCAGCACGAAGGCGGTGGCGGCCATGGCGCAGAAAAGTGAAGGAAAAGCCCAGAGGCAGGCCAGTGCGAATGCGGGACTGACTGCGATGAGCAGGCGGCGGCGGCGATGGTGCTGCGGGTGATCAGCCTGCGCCAGCGCGGGATCGATGCGCCCGGGCAGTGCCCGTGCCGTACGGGCCAGCAATATGGCAAGGGCCAGCGCAAACAGCACCACACCGCAGCCGGCCACCAGCAAATGCGGGTCTGGGAAAGCAGCACTCACGGCTTGGGCTGCTTGACGGGAATAAAACCCTGCAGGCCGCTGCCAGGTGCTTTGGGCATCGGCACCTGTTCGGACACCCCATCCTGGGCAATGGTTACAGCGTGGGCGCTCACAGATTCAAGCCGCACACCGGGGGCCAGTTCCTGCCCTACGCGATACGCGCGCGGACTGGCGCCGTCGACCGACAGGAGGGCCGCACCCCTACCGTCTTCAGAAGCAATGATGCCGTTCACGGCGATACGCACACGTAAGGGAGCACCGCCAAACCACTGCACGACCGCTGAAAGGTCTTGCGTGGCAGCAGGCCCGGGAGCAAGCAATGGCGGAGATTCCGCCGGCCTTGGCGCCAGCAGCAATGCACCCCAGACGCCCACACCCACGGCTGTGGCAGCCATGGCCAACAGACGAAGTGCGTCAGCTGCGTGGGTCTGAAAACGGGAGGTGCCGGCCGACATGCAAGTGCTCCAAGCGGGTTGAAGTGCGTCATTCAAACAACACTGCTTCGGCGCCCTACTGAGAGGATGCCAGGGAAAATTTGAAAATCAGTATAAATGTGTATTGAACGGATGGCACATAATGTCATCATGCACAAAACGTAACTCGGTGCTTTCCATGATTCCGCCCGCCGTCCGTCCCATTTCGAACGCCGGTCGCCGCCAGCTTGGCTTTTCGCTTATAGAAGTGATGGTTGTGGTGGTGATTGTCGGCATCCTGGCAGCCCTCATCGTGCCCAACCTGATGGACCGTCCCGATCAGGCCCGTCGGGTCGCGGCCCGTCAGGACATCAACACCCTCATGCAGGCCATGAAGCTGTATCGCCTGGACCATGGCCGCTATCCAACGACTGAACAGGGTCTGCAAGCCTTGCTGGGCAACTCAGCAGGTCAGCCCGGCTCGGGGCGCGCGTATCTGGATCACCTTCCCACCGACCCCTGGGGCGCTCCCTATCAGTATCTGAACCCGGGGGTGCATGGGGAAATCGACATATTCTCATTTGGCGCTGACGGACGTGCCGGGGGTGAAGGCAACGATGCCGACATCGGTTCCTGGACGCATTGACCAGAGCGCTCCCATCACCAGCCAGGCGGGCTTTTCTCTGCTGGAAGTGCTGATTGTTCTGGCCATCATCGGCATCATCACAGGCACGGCGGGTCTGAGCATACGTGCCGTGCAGGCCGAACGCGGACTGCAGGAAGACGCTCACCGCCTTGCACGTCTGTTCGAACTGGCGCAGGCTGAGGCGCGCAAAACCGGCCAGGCAGTGCGTTGGGAATTCACGAATGAAGGCTATCGCTTCACCCAGGCCTCACGCCTGCAGACCCTGCCGGTTGCAATTGCCGAACGCATGGCGCTGCAGCCTCCCAGCACACCGGGCGGGAATCTCGCGCTGCGGCCGCGCCAGTGGAGCAGCGATCAGCCTGTCGAGGTCAAGGTCCACCCACCGGTCAGTCCGGTGTTCGCCGGCGAATGGGTTTCCGGGCCCAACTTCGTGGAACTGAGCGACGGCCTTCACACGGCGCGGCTGCAACGCCTGGGCACCGGCCAGTACAGGGTGATGCCATGAGCTTTTTGCGCTGGCAGTCCGGTTTCACCTTGGTGGAGGTTCTGATAGCACTGGTAATTGTCAGTGTGGCGCTGCTGGCCTGCATGCGCGCCCTGGCCCTGGCCACGCAAGGCAACCACGACATGCGGGTGCGCAGCCTTGCGCTGCTGGCGGCCGAAAACCGTTTGTCGGAACTGCGTCTCTTGCGCGCCTTTCCCGTGGCCGGTCGACGCAGCGAACCCTGCCCTCAGGGAAACCTGGCTCTCGTATGCGAGCACGTCTTTCAGAACACTGTGAACAGTAATTTCCGTCAGGTCACCATCCGTGTGCGTCAGGGTGACGGCCCCGTACTGGCGGAACTCAACGGACTGCTATCCCCCTTGCCATGAGACAGCGTTCCACACAGGGCGGCTTCACCCTTCTCGAAGTACTGATTGCGCTAACCCTGATGGCAGTGCTCAGCATGCTTTCCTGGCGGGCACTGGACAGTACGGCGCGCAGCAGCGAATACTTGCAGGCTCATGCGAGCGACACCATGGCCTTGCTGCGTGTTTTCGGCCAAGTGGAAAGCGACTTGGCCCAACACGCAGGAAACGACGTCCTTCCTGCGGGCACCACGGATGGCGACAAATCTCGGGCGGTGAATGTCTTGCCCCGCGGTGTGCATTGGCAGGCCCCGCGGCTCAGTATAGTCAGGGCAGTTCCGGAAGGTGGCTGGCAGGAGGTGGTGTGGCAGCTGGAGGCCGGCCGCCTGATGCGCGCCGCCGGCTTGCCTGCCGTCACCCTCCCCTTGCCGGAAGCCCTTGACGCGGAAACCATGATTGACGGCGTGAGTGCTTTCAACCTACGCGTCTGGCTGCCCGGCCAGGGCTGGTCCTCAACCACCTCGGCCACATCACAACAGGCGCGCGGCGTGGAAATCGCCTTGAGCATGGCCGGCAGCGGTGAAAGCTTCCGCAAAGTGGTGGTGCTGCCATGAGCCCTTCCAGACAAAAAGGCATGGCAGTCATTGGTGCGCTCATCGTCGTCGCTGCCACCTCGGTTGCAACGGCATCTATCATGGAGCGACAGGTCGTGCTGGCCGACACATTGATCGGCGAACGTGATCGGGTGCAAGCCAAGTGGCTGCTGCGCGGCGGCGTGGACTGGGCGCGGGTCATCCTGCTGAACGACGCCCGCAACAACGCGGTGACACTGCGCAGCTCCGTTTGGGCCCAGCCTATCGTTGGGCTGGAAATCGAGACCCCTGACGGAACTCGACGCGCACAGTTTTCCGGATTGATTGAAGACGAGCAGGGCAAGTACAACCTCGCTCGACTGGCCAGTGGCGGCGAAGTCAAAGGGAGTGAACTTGTCGCCTTGCAGGGTCTGCTGCAAAGTCTAGGCATGCCCTCCGCACTTGCGCCCGCCATCGCGCTGCGCGTGGCACAGTCACAGGTGGGCCCCGGCAGGCCCGCCACCGCAGTCGGGCTGCGCAGCCTGGAAGACCTGCTGGCCCTGGAAGGCGTTTCACGCAATATGGTCGCCGTTCTTTCGGAATGGCTCACAGTCCTTCCGCCCGGCACACCCTTGAATGTCAACACCGCCCGTGCGGAAGTGCTGGTAGCGTCCCTCCCAGGTCTGGATCTGGCCACGGCCCGGAGCCTGGTGGAAGAACGGGACGGTGGGATTTGGTTCACCAGCCGGGGAGACTTCCTGAATCGGCTGGAGAACACCGAGGGCGCGAGGCGGGCCCTTCTGGACGTGAGAAGTGAATGGTTCAAAGTATCGGGGGAAGTCCAGCTGGACCATGCTCGCGTAGGCATGACGGCTCTGTTGCATCGTCAGGGCAGCACACCGCCCAATGTGATCTGGGTTCGAGGTTGAGATGAAACATCAGGTGCGCATTGCCCTTCCCCCACTTGCTGATCTGGCACCCGATTCGCTCATTCCCTTTGCCGTCCTTGACCGCCGTCAGCGTGTGGTTCGCAGCGGGGAGCTCAGACTCGACCAACTCTCTGCCAACCTGCCCCAGCGCAGTGTTCACGCCATTCTGCACCCCGGAGATGCCGTGGTTGTAGAGGTGGATGTGCCACCGCTGCCTGACAGCCGCTTGCAGGCAGCCGTTGAAGCGCGCGTGGAACCCCTCGCCTTGAGCGAGCTGGCCACCCTTTGCATTGCGCACGGTGCCCGTCGCGCTGACGGCAAGATGCAGGTCGCTTGGGCAGGCCGGCAGCCCCTACTCGCAGGTTGGCAACTGTTGGATAAAGCCGGGCTGGATGTCCGCGCCCTCGTTCCTTGTGAACTGGCGCTGCCGCAAAACGACCTTGCTCCGCAAACACAGTTGGCACTGCCGGCTGACGAGCGTTGGCAAGCGCCCCTGCCGAAGTGGTCGCTGGCCCGTGCGGATCTCGGCCCCAGGCGGCAGGCAAGCCATTGGCGCAGTGCCATTGTGTGGGTGGCCGCAGCCACCTTGCTCTGGACTGTCGGTCTGAGACTTCATGCGGCCCAGTTGCGCAGCGAGGCACAAACCCTGCGGAGCAGTATGGAAGCCAAGGTGCGCAGCACCTTTCCCTCCATCCCTGTGATTCTCGACCCCCTCCAGCAAGCTCATGCACAGCTGGCAAATCTGCGTCAGGGCAACAGCGCTCAGTCAGCCGACCGATTTCTGCCACTTGCGCTGGAAGCCGCCCGGCTTCTGGGCTTTGCATCGGGCCATGTGGTTGGATTGAAGTACGGGCAGGGCGCTCTGACCCTGCAGTTGGCGGAAGGCTATCAGCCGCCGGCAGATGAGTCCTCCTTGCAGCAGGCGGCTGCCAGAGCCGGGTTGCGCCTGGAGAAAGATGCAGATTTGAGTCATGTCTGGCACGTCAGCTGGCCGGATGCCCCTTCATCTCCTGGAGGGCAGCAATGAGCCGGACAGAGCACATCGCGACAGTACCCACCGTCGGTCGAGCCCAGCAAATGCAGGCTTCGCTGCGCCACTGGTGGGCAACGCGCCCGCCGAGGGAGCGCAAGCTCTTGCAGCTGTGCGGCGTAGTGATGACCGTGGCACTTGTGTGGTGGGTAGGTATCGAACCTGCGCTCAAATCCATTGCGCGGTCAGAAGAGCAACTGCCGCGGCTGCGATATGAAGCGGCGCAGCTCGACGCACTACTTCTTGAAGCACAGACGCTGGATCGTCGCCGCAGTGGGCGCATCCCGACGGCCGATATTCCGCAAGCCCTTGAGGCCTCTTTGCAGCGTAAAGGGCTGTCGGCAGACATTTCCGCGGCAAGCGGCGGGACGGCCGGTCGACAGCCTGCCTGGCAGGTGAACTTTGAAAACGTCAGCGCCGCACAGTTGATGGATTGGCTTGCCGGGATGTCGGAGCAGCTTCCGCTGGCAGTCGCCCGGCTGGACCTCGCCCGCGCCCGTGTGGATGGCCGGGACCGCCCCGGTCAGGTTTCGGGCAGCATTGTGCTGGGAAGCACTCAGGAGGAGCAGCCATGATGCGGCGCCGGGTGATTGGTTTCACTGCCTTTCTCAGTCTGGCACTGGCTGCTGCACTGGTGGTGCTGCCGGCCAGGTGGCTGACTGTGCTGGTTCCGGAAAAGTGGCCGGTGGCCCTGGTAGACGCCCAGGGCACCGTCTGGAATGGCACGGCGGCACTTGCCCTTGGCCCCAGCCATAATCGACGCCGCCTGCCGGATACCTTGCAATGGCGTTGGTCGTTCAAGAATGGCCCCCGGCTTGAGCTGAGCCACCCCTGGCTGAACGGTCCAGTGCTGCTGGCCCTCACCCAGGGGGGCCTGGCTTTGTCGTCTCGCACCCTCACCCTGCCCGCCAGTGCGCTTGCTACTGTTGACGCGCGGCTGGCCGCCGTCGGGCCCGAGGGCTACCTCACCCTGCGCTGGCCCGCCTTACAGCTGAAGCATGTGCCGCCGGCCG
This sequence comes from Alcaligenaceae bacterium, assembly GCA_029263795.1. Classification (GTDB taxonomy): domain Bacteria; phylum Pseudomonadota; class Gammaproteobacteria; order Burkholderiales; family Burkholderiaceae_B; genus Yanghanlia. The sequence continues at coordinate 15,846 of JAJUFI010000019.1, read as the reverse complement.
AGGGCACCCGCTTGCTCGAAGCGGAATGGCGCGATGCCGCTTCCGCCCTGACACCAATTCGGCCGCTGGGCCACTACAACATGACGCTTACCGCGAAAGGCCAGGGCAACGAGCTTGTGCTGACCACAAGGCAAGGGCCACTGATGCTTGAGGGCAAGGGCACCGTCGACCCGCGCCAGGGTCTGGACTTCACGGGTACTGCCCGCGCAGACCCGAATGCTGGCGACCGGGTCAGCACCGCCCTGCAGGATGTGCTGGCCGCACTTGGCCCCCGACAGAACAACGTAACCATGCTGCGCTTGCGCTAGCAGACGACCGATACAGGCATACCCAAGACGCATGAACAACAGCATTCACTTTCTCTGCAGCCACGACAAGAACAGGAAGCGGACAGCGCTGTCTTTCCAGCCCACGCTCTCCTCCCTCCTCTTATGCCTTGTGCTCGCCGGTTGCGCCACGCCATCCACGGAACAGGAGGAACCCTCGCGCTGGGTGGTTCATACATCCACTAGCGGCTCCGGCACGAAATCGGAGCCGGCAGGTGGGGCCGCCAGCCGCCCCGTGACGCCGCCAAGGGCATCATGGCCGGAAACCGCGCCCAGCACCGGCAGCCGTCGGGCCTCACCCTCCGCACCCGTCGCAGAGCGACGCTCCCATGGCCCGACGACCATGCTCAATTTTGTGGATGCAGACCTGCAGGGAGTGGTTCGCGCCCTGGCTGCCTTCACGGGCAGGAATTTTGTTGTGGACCCGCGGGTGCGTGGCCCCCTGACCCTGGTCTCGGAAATGCCTGTGGATGCATCTACAGCGTATTCCATGCTGCTCGCGGCGTTGCGCATGCAGGGCTACGCTGTCGTCGAAGTCGACGGCATACACCGCGTCGTGCCTGAAGCGGATGCCAAACTGCAGGGCATGGCCGTGGCGGGTGGCAGTCAGGGGTCTGACATTGCGGGCGGAGAACTGGTGACCCGGGTGTTCCCCCTGCGCTACGAGAATGCCGTCAACCTGGTGCCGATTCTGCGGCCCATGATCGCCCCCAACAACACCATAAACGCCTATCCTGGCAACAACACCCTGGTGATCACCGATTACGCAGACAATCTGGACCGCATCGCCCGCGTGATTGATGAAGTCGATACCCCCGACGCATTCAGCACTGACGTGGTTCCCATACGTTATGGCGTGGCCCTTGACGTGGCGGCACTGGCCGGTCAGCTGCTGAATGGAAACAGCCGCAATGACCCGGGCGGCCAGGTCGTCGTTGTAGCCGACCCGCGCAGCAACTCGGTTCTGTTGCGCGCAGGCACACCGGAGAAACTGAAGCTGGCGCGGGATCTCATTCGCAGGATAGACAGACCCGAGACCGGCACGGGCAACCTGAATGTGGTGTACCTGCGCAATGCTCAGGCGACCCACCTCGCTGAAGTCCTGCGTGGGGTCCTCAGTGCTTCGGCCAACACCGGTTCGGGGGTCCTGGGCGACGATTTGACGGGCAATTCCCTGAGAACCTCCGGCTTCGACGAAAGCACCGGCACTTCTTCCAGTCAGGGCAACCGCAGTTTTGAAACCCCGGCCACTTCCGCCATGGGCGGCTTCGGCCAGCCGCTCGGCGGGAACCGCAACACGCAGACCACTGCCTTTTCGGCCGGTGGTGCATCCATTCAGGCTGACCCCACAACCAACACCCTCATCATTGCCGCGCCCCCGCCCCTATACCGCAGCCTGCGGGAAATCATCGATCAACTTGACCAGCGTCGTGCCCAGGTGCTGGTTGAGAGCCTGATTGTCGAGGTCAGCGCAGATGACGCCGCCGAGTTCGGTATCCAGTGGATGGCGGGCGGCTCCGACATAGCCAGCGGGCGTTCATCTTTCTTTGGTGGCGCCAACTATGGGGGGTCCGGCATCAGTCTGCGCGGGGCCACCGGGCTGGACGGCCTGCCCGCCGGCATGAGTCTGGGCGTGGTCAAGGGGACGGTCAACATCCTGGGCAACGAACTGCTCAACCTGAGTGTGCTGGCCAGGGCCATGGAGAGCCGCGGCAAGGCCAACGTGCTTTCGACACCGAATCTCATGACGCTGGATAACGAGGAAGCCAGCATCATGGTGGGCCAGACGCTGCCGGTGGTGACCGGCCGCTACACCACGGCGGCGGATGGCGCGAGCAATCCTTTCCAAACCATCTCTCGCGAAGATGTCGGCCTGACCTTGCGAATCCGCCCACAGATCTCGGAAGGAAACACGGTGAAGATGCGTCTTTACCAGGAAGTTAGCAGTATCGACGAAGTAGCTACTGATCAACACGGGGGGCTGGTCACACGCAAACGGGCCCTGGAAACCGATGTGCTGGTTGATGATGGCCAGATCATCGTGCTGGGCGGGTTGCTGGAAGAAAACATTTCGCAAAGCCGCAGTTCCGTGCCGGTGCTGGGTGACGTACCTGTTCTGGGCAATCTGTTCCGCTACGACAAGCGCAACCGCAACAAGACCAATCTGATGGTGTTCCTGCGGCCCCATATCGTGCGCACAGCCCAGGACAGCGCAGGCATTACGCTGGACCGCTATAACTACATGCGGGCGGCTCAGGCGGCCATGCCGCCCCTCAACAGCTGGATCTCCAACAATGTGAATCCTGCGACTTTGCCTGCCTTCGAGCAGAACCCTGAAACCGGCCTGCTGGATCTGCGGGGAGCCCCTCAAGACCCATGAACGCAAGACTTCCCTACGCCTGGGCGCGTAGTCAGCGCGCATTGATACAGCACGGCAGCACCGGGCCGGTACTGGTCACGTCGGAACGCACACCAGCCTGGGCCCTGGCGGAGCTGCGACGCACACATGGCGCACTGGCACAGCGCCAGGTACCCGACGCTGAACTCGACACGCTGCTGGCAGCAGTCTACGCGGAAACGGACGACGCCGCCGCCGTGGTTGACGCTGCCGCCAATGAAATCGATCTGGACCGCCTGTTGCAGGACATTCCGGAAGTGGAAGACCTTCTGGAGTCTCACGACGACGCACCCGTCATCCGCATGATCAACGCCCTGTTCACCCAGGCGGTGCGTGACGGGGCCAGCGACATACACCTGGAGGCCTTTGAAACCCATTCGGTCGTGCGCTACCGGGTCGACGGCACCCTGCGCGACATCGTGAGTCCTCGCCGCGCACTTCACAATGCCCTGGTTTCGCGCATCAAGATCATGGCCAGCCTGGATATTGCGGAAAAACGTCTGCCCCAGGATGGTCGCATTGCCTTGAGGGTGGGTGGACGTGCTGTCGACGTGCGGGTTTCCACCCTGCCCACGGGGCACGGTGAGCGGGCGGTGCTGCGCTTGCTCGACAAGGAAGCCGGCTTCCTCAAGCTGCCTCAGCTGGGTATGGCGTCGGACGTCATGCAGCAACTCGATGCACTGATACATCGGCCGCATGGCATCGTCCTGGTCACTGGCCCCACCGGCAGCGGCAAAAGCACCACGCTCTACGCGGCATTGGGCCGTCTGGATGCCTCCACCACCAATATTCTCACCGTTGAGGACCCCATCGAATACGACCTGCCAGGCATAGGCCAGACACAGGTCAACCCGCGCATAGACCTCGATTTCGCGACGGCCTTGCGAGCCATTCTGCGCCAGGATCCCGACGTCATCATGATCGGGGAAATCCGCGATCTGGAAACCGCGCAGATTGCCGTGCAGGCCTCCCTGACCGGGCATCTTGTGCTGGCCACGTTGCACACCAACGACTCCGTTTCCGCCATTACCCGGCTCGTGGACATGGGCGTGGAGCCGTTTCTGCTGGCCTCCACCCTGCAAGGTGTGCTGGCCCAGCGCCTGATCCGCAAGCTATGCCCGGTGTGCAAACTGCCGCAAGCCGACGGCACGGCGGCATTGAACCCGGAAGGCTGCTCCCATTGCCGTCACACCGGTTTCAAGGGCCGTACCGGCATTCATGAACTTTTCACCCTGGATGAAGAAGTGCGCAGCCTGATCCACAGTGGTTCGAATGAACATGAGCTGCGCGAGGCCGCAAGGAAACGCGGCCTGCGCAGCCTGCGCGAAGACGGGCAGCGCTGGGTGTCACAAGGAATCAGTACGGCGGATGAGCTGATCCGGGTCACCAGGGACAACTGAAGGAGGCAACGACGCTGAGCCATGCCCAGTTACCAGTATGAAGCAGCCGATGCAACAGGTCGCATCGAGAAAGGCACCATAGAAGCCGAGACCGAACGCAGTGCGCGCCAGCTGCTGCGCTCGCGCGGCCTGCTTCCCCTCAGTCTGCACACCACCCGCGAACGCAGCGCTCCGGGCATGTCTTGGGGCGGCTCGCGCATACGGGATACTGAACTGGGTTGGCTGACACGCCAGCTGGCCGGCCTGCTGGAAGCCGGATTGACACTCGAACAGGCACTTAGCGTCGGCCTGGAGCAGGCAGAGCGGCGCCACGTTGCGCAGGTGCTGGCCTCGGTGCGCGCCGACATACGCGCCGGCCACCGCTTGTGCGATGCGCTGGCAGCGCACCCACGGGATTTCCCCCCTATCTATGTCGCCCTGGTGGAAGCTGGCGAACACTCGGGGGAATTGCCGCAAGTGATGGAAAGGCTGGCCAGCCATATCGAATCGCGCGGGCTGCTGCGCAGCAAGATTCTGACCGCCTTCATCTACCCGGCCATCGTGACGCTCGTGGCCATCGCCGTGGTCGTTTTTCTGCTGAGCTATGTGGTGCCGCAAGTCATCACGGCCTTCAGTCATACACAGCAGACGCTGCCGCTGCTCACCCGCATGATGCTTGCCGCCAGCGGCTTCGTACGCGAATGGGGGGCTTTGACGGCACTGCTGCTTGCCCTGCTGTGGGGTGCATGGCGCTGGAGTTTGCGTGTACCGGCCGCCCGTCTAGCCTGGCATGCCAGGGTACTGCGCATTCCGATCGTCGGCCGCTACGTACTGGGAGTGAATACGGCCCGATACGCCGCAACGCTTTCCATTCTGGTGGGCAGCGGGGTGTCCCTGCTCACTGCCATGGACGCAGCGCGCCGTACATTGGGCAATGACAGGCTTGCGCAGGCAGCGGCCGAGGCCTCGCGCCTGGTGCGCGAAGGCAGTTCGCTGGCCAACGGCCTACAGGCGCAGCAGGTCTTTCCTCCACTTCTCATTCACATGATAGGGAGCGGTGAACGCACTGGCGAATTGCCGGCCATGCTGGAACGGGCCGCCGCCACGCTGGCGGCAGAGCTCGAACGCCGCGCCCTGGCGTTGACTGCCGCACTGGAGCCGGCCATGACTCTGCTGATGGGCGGCGTTGTTCTGGTCATCGTCCTGGCCGTAATGCTGCCCATCATCGAAATCAACCAGCTCATTCAATAGGCCCCCGAGCAGTCGGCGGGGTTCGACTAGTTGACTCACATGGGAAACCGCGATGCATAAAACGCTGATCACCCTTGGTGCTACCGCCTTGACCACCCTGGCCCTGACAGCCTGCGACAGCAACCATCAGAAGTCGACACCTCCACCCCAGTCATCCCTGCCCAACATCCTTTTTGTGGTTCTCGATGATCTGGGTGTGGACCAGCTGTCCATTTTTGGCTATGGGGGCGCCACAGCTGCCCGCACACCGAATATCGACGCCATCGCACGTGCAGGTGTGCGTTTCCGCAATGCATGGTCAATGCCCACCTGCTCGCCCACCCGGGCAACCTTCTTCGAGGGCCGCTACCCCTTCCGCACCCAAGTGCGCAACGCCATCGTGGCAGACGACCTGGCGAATTCCCAGGTATCGCCCTTTGAATTCACCACGCCGAAGGTTCTGAAGGAAAAGGGCTACGTCAACGCCGTGATAGGCAAGATGCACCTGTCGGGGTCGGACCTCAACCCGGACAACAACCCGCTCGGCCACCGTGTCATGTACGAGCTGGGCTGGGACCATTTCGAAGGCTATCTGGACGGCGGCCCCTTCCCACTGGACACCACCGCAGGCGGTGTGGCGCCCGAAGGCACACATGGCTGCGGCTTTGTGCCCAGCCGTAGCGATGACCCCACGCGCGGGGCGGACAGCGGCGCCTGCTACATGGCTGACGGCAGTTGTTCACTTCTTGACCTGAGCCATGCCCAGACGCCGGGACGCATGTGCATGGAAAAAGGCGGCATCTTTGACCCAGGAGCCAGCTGCAGGGCAAGCCGACCCAGTTACATCGACTTCACCCGGCAGAATGGCTATTACACGGCGGAATGGATCATCAGTGATGCCGACGGCAACGTCAGGACGGAAGCCGTTTCCGAGCCGCGAGCCCGGGGATACCGCGTGGTGCAGGAAACCGACCGCGCGCTGGCCTGGCTCAAGCAGCAGAATGGCGACAGGCCATGGATGTTGAGCGTTGGCTATTCCGCCATACACACGCCTCTGCAACAACCGCCACAGTCCCTCCTGCCGCCCGACTCCCCATCGAGTTCCGGCTTCAGCTGCAGCGACGCACTCGAAAACCGCGTGATAACCAACCAGATGATAGAGGCGTTGGACAAGGAGATCGGCCGTCTGATGGTCGAATCCGGTCTGGCCCGTTACAACGAGGCAGGTGAACTGGAATACCGGCCCGAAGAAACCAATACCGTGGTCATCATCATGGGAGACAATGGCACCTATGCGCCCAGCGTCAAGGCACCCTTCAACCCAACCCGCGCCAAGGGCTTCCCCTATCAGACTGGTGTCTGGGTGCCCCTGATCGTCGCTGGCCCCATGGTGGCCGAACCCGGGCGCAGTGTGCCGCACATGGTGAATTCCACCGACCTCTTCAGTCTGTTCGCCGAACTGGCTGAAGTGAAACTGGAAGAGGCCGTCAGCGATGGGCGCCCCATTGACGCACAACCCATGCTTCCCTATCTGGTCGAACCCTCCAGCCCGGCCATACGCACTGTCAACTTCACGGAAATGGGCACCAACATCAAGGCCACGACTGCGGAACCGCCTCCCCCCTGCGTCATTCCATCTTCCAATATCTGTGTGCAGCTATTCCCCCAACAGGCAGTGTGTGCCGACCAGGGCGGCACGTGGTACGGCCCTGGTGGCGTTGCCGGCGCGGAAGGGCTTTCTTCCTGCTGCGCAGTGAACGAATACCTGCTCGCCCAGGGAGAAGAGGCGGTCGACATCATGCCGGAAACCCAGCGCGCGATTCGAAACACCACGCACAAGCTGGTCCAGCTGGAGCGCATGAACTGCAGCACCATGCGCCTGGAAACCATTGACGAGCTTTACGCCATAGACGAAGCGATCCCTGTCCCACGGTTGGACAACGCCGTCTACAACCTGCTGACCCAGGCGACGCTTCCCGCGGAGGTACAGCAGCAGTACGACAGCCTCAAGGCAGAAATGAAGGCATTGCTGGATAGCCATGCGGAATGCCCTGGGGACGGCAACCGCGACGGAATCGTGGACGCAGCCGACATTGAGGCGTGGACGCGCTTCAGCCGCGAAAATGGCGGCAAGTCGAGCTGGTATGACTTCAACCTGGATGGCCGGACCGACGAAGCCGACCTGGCCATCATTCAGGAAAACATGGGGAAATCCTGCCGGGGGCAGCTATCATGAAGAAACTGGAGGTGATGCGTCGCCCACCAGCCGGACTCACGGTGGCGGCGCATCGCTAACAAGCCTGAAACCGACATGCGACATGGGGCTGTAGGGGTCAGCCCCCTGACGCGCGCTGGGGCGGTATGAGAGGCAATAACTTTCATTGCACAGGAAGGAACCGCCCCGGATGACCCGCTTGGGTGCGTTGGCCGGTACGCCGGGCTGTGAAGGGTCCCAGGAATCTGACGGCCCCTGAGGGTTGTCTATGACCTTTGCGCCAAGCTTGCTCTGCATGAGGAAGTAATCGGCCCGGTACCAATCGTTGACCCATTGCCAGGCATTGCCCGTCATGTCGAACAGCCCATACCCGTTGGGCGGGAAAGTGCCGGCCGGCAAAGTGCCGACCGCTCCACCGGCCTTGGGGCTAACAACGGGAAAACTACGCTGGTTTGTATCCCAATAGTTGGCCATGCGCTGGCCATCTGGCATGAGTTCGTCGCCCCATACGTAGGTGGCTTGCTCCAGCCCGCCCCGGGCGGCATATTCCCACTCCGCCTCGGTCGGCAGACGCTTGCCGGCCCACTTCGCATAGGCTTTGGCGTCCTCGTAGCTCACCTGCACCACCGGGTGGTCACCCTTGCCTTCTATGCTGCTGCCCGGCCCCTGTGGCTGACGCCAGTTTGCACCCGGCACATAACGCCACCATTTCCAGTAAGCGGCGAGGCTGGTCGGGCCCTCGGTGCCAACGAACACCATAGCTCCCGGCACCAGGGCTTCATCCGGTGGACGCGGTGTGCCAGGTGGCAACTGCACCCGTATGGTTTCCCAGTCGGGCTTGCGTTCCGCCGTCGTGACGTAACCTGTTTCCTCCACGAAACGCGCGAACTGGTCATTGGTGACATGGGTGAGGTCCATCCAGAAACCCTTCACCCTGACCTTGTGAGCAGGCTTTTCGTTGACTTGTGCCAACTTGCTGTCGCTGCCCATGAGGAATTCACCGGGCGGCACCCAGGCCATGCCGGCCGGTGTACGGATGCCGTCGCCAATGATGACTTGCGGAGTTTCCGATGCAGGGCCGGAACCTGCATTCAGCTGCCAGCCTGCCAGCCCGGCCGCGACGGTACCCACCGCCGCAGCACAGGCCAGTACTACGCCCCGCCTAGTAAACCGCATAGCTGGGCGGGCACGGCTTGCCGAGATTTTCCTGAATGACGGCAGCATCAAGGGAATTGGTCAGCCCGTCGAATACGCCGTTGATCTTGAAGTCGTAAACGCTGGAAAGGCCCCATGCATTGGCGATACGGCTCCATTCCTCAAGGTCGCGCCCGTTGACTTCCCTGTCGAGATTGCCATCACCTCGGCACTCGGGGTTGGAGGCCAGGATGTTCTCCATTTGTGCCTTCAGACGCTCGTAGACCTGCTGCACCTCTGGCGTGGCTGCAGCCAGCAGGTTGCGGTCGGGCGTATCCAGCAACGGACGAGGTACGGCTTGATCGATTTCGTAAAGCTCCTCGACCGTTTCCCATTCGATGGTGTCGGTTTCCGGACGATATTGCCGCGTACTGTTGCGCACCAGTTTGTATTTGGCATCACGCACGGTGGCGGAATCTTCGGGCAGGATATTGAGCATGGAACGCCCGTTCTTATACAGGGCACGATTCACGTCGGCACAAATTTCATAGCCGACTCCGCCGTTGTCGATGACTGTGCTGCCTGGCCCAGTGTTGTACCCGGGCCCCCACCATTCACCCTGGTTGTCTTCGCAAACACTCTTGGTAGTGGGAATCTGTGTGCAGGATGTACTGATCACGCAAGGCCCGTTGCTGCCCCCATTGGCTTGGTCGTTGAAGCCGGCCATGGCGAAGTTGATGTTGCGTATGGAAGGTTGCTCAGGGTTCTGCAGATAGGGAAGCATGGGCGCCGAATCAATGGTATGCGGGTTCTCCGCATCGACATCGATACCGGCGATTTCACCGAACAGGCGATATAGATCGACCATATTCACCATGTGCTCCACGCTGCGGCCCGGCTCGGCAATATCGGGGCCGGCAACTATCAGCGGCGTCCATACGCCAGTCTGGTAGACCGTGCCTTTGGCCTGGGATGCCTCGAACGGCTGTTTCACAGCGCCAGCCAGTGTGCCGTTGTCCCCCACGATGACGATCACCGTATTTGTGGCGGCAGGTTCGTACACAAGTTGCCCGTCGTCACCGTGCGTGGCCAGACCTGTTTCAACCAACAGACGGCCGAATTCGGTGTCGAGGGCTTCAGTCATGCGGTTCTGGATGATGCGCCCGGCAACCGAACCCTTGCAGTCCAGACCGTCATTGACGGCGCCATCAATATGGGGAACGAGGTCTCCAGGAGGTTGCTGCCAGGGGGTGTGCGCAGCGCTGTAGCTGACAGTGGCCATCCATGGGCGGCCTGCCGGCCTGCTCTTGATCCATTCAATGGCGGCATCGGTTTCCAGACGCGTACGATAACGGCGCGCACGCGGGTCACTCAGCGCGACTTCCTCAACCCGGCCGTCTTCAATGATGACCAGCGGGGACACGTAATAACCGTTTTCCCGCGTGAAATTCAGTGTGGACGGCGGTGTGCCGCATGTCTGATGTGGAACGAAGATGCCGCCGGAATCCAGACACTGGAGGCCTGGAGGGTCCTGCACGAGCGAGGTGCGCTGAATGACAGTGCAGGAATTGTCAGCCTTGTAGCAGGCGCCCGTTTCCGCCCCACCGGCAGCAGCAGACGGTACGAAACCGCAACTGTAGGTGCCTTCCGGCGCCACGCCACCGGCGGAAGTGTCCACCGAGCCCGGCAGGCCACCCACCCAGCCGTAGAAATAGTCCCAACCGAGCAAAGCGGGGGTGGAATGACCGGCTTCGTTGTTCTCGGGGCCCGCGAGGTGGAATTTGCCGAAGAGGCCACTTTCGTAATTCGCCTTCTTGAGCAGCTTGGGAGCTGTCATAGCAAACGGCGACAATTGCGATGAAGCGAGATCTTGGGGGCCGATTGCCTGCCTGATATTGGTGCGATGCGGATATTGACCGACGAAGAAAGCTGCACGACCCGGAGAGCATTCCGGCATGGACCAGGTATTGTGGAAACGCAGGCCAGCATGTGCGACCGTTTCCATATTGGGCATATGGGGTGGTGTAGCGCCCCCGTAGCCAAAGGCCCGCATCTGGTCTATGCCAACGTCGTCCATGATGACGAACAGGATATTAGGAGAAGAAGCGACCGGTTCTGAACCGCCCCCGCCTCCTCCGCCATCGCACGCAGCAAGGCTTGCCAGAACAAAGGATGCGGCAAGCGCTGAGGGAAACCTTTTGTTCACTTTTCTTCTCCAGTTGGCTGGAAAAATCATAACAACAGTTATCAAGACTGAACAGTCGTTAAATGAAGTTTTCAAGCCTGAAGAAGTATCAGGTGGGTGGCGGTTCCTCTTCCTGACTCTGACCGACCAGCCGCCCACGTGCTTGCCCAAGGTGATACAGCATGGCCACCCGCGCCTGCTCCGCATCTTGCTTGGCGATAGCCTGAACGATGGCCTGGTGTTCGTTCATGACCATCATGGAACGCTGCTGCGAGCCGGTACGCGTAAGGTTCAGCGTGAGCCGCATGAACCCTTGCACCGGTTCCAGTATGGATTCCAACACGGTAACGTAGAGCTCATTACCGCTGGCCTCCGCAATACTCATATGGAAGGCCAGGTCTGCTTCAGCAGTGACTTCCTTACGGCGGACCATGGCATTGAAATTCTGGCTCGCGGCTTCAATCGCCTTGAGCTGAGCTCGAGTGCGACGCATGGCCGCCAGCCTGGCGGCATCGCCTTCCAGAACCTGACGAATTTCCTGTGCACGCAGATAAAAAGCAATGTTGTCCGCGTTATCGAAAGACTTCATGCGGACTTCCGGCTGGTGAGTCACGAAGGTGCCCCGCCCCTGCTGTGCGGTAATCAGGCCGTCAGCACGGAGTCTCAGCAGTGCCTCGCGCACCACGGGACGCGAGATGTCGTGTGTGCGGCTGATCTCATGCTCCGAAGGCAGGCGATCACCCACCCGCAGCTCTCCCGATAGAATCTGCTCCAGTATCAGGCCATAGAGCTTGTCGCCGAGCCGCTGACGCGGGTCACGCTGTGAAAAGGAAGCCGGTGTGTCGGTCGATTTATTTTTCATGGAACCTGCCCTGTACTTGCCAGGAATGCCTGATCATATCTCTACAGTGTACGCGTCACTGCCCAGCTGCGTCTGCACCTTCCGGCGGCCAATCAGTTCAGCAGGAATGGCGCGCCAGCCCTTTCGCACAAGTCTTTCAGTTGCCTGAGCAGTGCCTGACTCAGGGGAATGCCCTCCCGGCTCCGCTGCGCCATCTTCGCCGCTTCAGGGTCGCCGGCCACCATTACCGGAGCATCGGTGTGCACCGGGTCCATAGAACGAAGGTAATTCAGGTTGCCGCTAAGGTCCTGCTCGAACTCTTGCAAGGGCCGGAATGCTTGCGGGTTCAGCGCCAACATGAAGTGGCCAACGTTGTCGGGTTGGCCTGGTTTGCGCGAGCCATGGAATACCGCCGGGAAAGACGCCGCAGCAAGGGTACCGCCCAGAATCTGGATCATCATGGCCAGACCATAACCTTTGTGGCTGCTCATCTCGGCCGTGCCGCCCAGCGGCGACAAACCGCCCAGCGCCTGCCGGAATATCCAATCCATGGCGGCTGCAGCGTCATTGACCGCATTGCCGTCGGCATCCGACACCCATCCCGAGGGCAAGGGCTTGCCGTAATAGTCGTAGACCTTGACCTTGTTCGCTGCCACGGTAGTTGTGGCCATGTCCAGAATGAAGGCATCGCCCTTGGCGCCCGGTGCGGCGAAGGCGATTGGATTCGTGCCCAGGGCCGGCGCTCGCGCCCCCGTCGGGACGAGAATGGGGTGCGCGGCACTGCTGCATACCAGGCCCATCAGGCCTTCTTCCAGCGCCAGCCTGGCATACACGCCAGCGGCACCGAAGTGATGGGAGTTCCGAACAACCGCAACTCCCACGCCATGCTCCTTTGCAAGCTCCATGGCCGTGCGCATGCCCAGTTCCGCAGCGGGATGACCCAGCCCCGCACCGCCATCCACCAGCGCCGTTGCCCCGAAACGCCGCGAAACACGCGGCTCAACGCTCAGGTTCAGTGAACCAGCCTGCAGTTTCGCTTCGTAGGTGGGCAGCATGGATATGCCATGCGAGTCCACGCCAAGCAGGTCGGATTCGCACATCAGGCGGGCAGTCCTGGCTGCCAGCGCGGGACACATGCCCCAGGCTTCGAGTACCTGGGTGGATTGGCTCAGGATCAGGTCGTACGAAAAATTTTTGGCTGGCATGCAGAAACCTCAGGGTGGATGCGTATGCCGGGTCCGCTCAGGCGGATGAGGGGAAACCCGGTCAATAACATGATTGACAACTACAACTTGTCAAACAACAATTGACAGACATTTTACCGCTACGCCGTTCAAAATAACGTACTTCGGAGACAAGACTTCATGCTCAGCACAACGCTTTTCAGCCGCAAGACACTTGCCATTGCGGCGACCTGCCTGGCCGGTGTTGTAGCCGCCACGCCTGCCACCGCCAAAGAGTGGCCGACACAGAAGCCCATCACCATCATCGTACCGTTTGTACCCGGAGGTTCCTCGGACATCACCGCACGTAGCGTCACGCAAGGCCTGAGTGAACGACTGGGCCAGACCGTGGTTGCCGACAACCGCCCGGGTGCCAACAGTGCGATCGGCGCCCAGGCACTGGCACGTTCCGAACCGGACGGCTACACCATGATGGTGGGTTCCATCGGCACATTCGCCATCAACGAGGCACTATTCAAAAACCTGTCTTACAACCCCAGCAAGGATTTCCGCTTTCTGACCCAGGCGGTGCGCAACCCGAACGTACTGGTGACAGCGCCCAACTTCCCGGTGAATTCTGTGCAGGAATTGCTGGACCATGCCAAGAAGCACCCGGGCACCATCTCTTATGCCAACTCGGGCACCGGTTCGTCTGACCAGCTTTCAGCGATTCTATTCCGTCAGAAGACGGGCACCACGGGCATGGATGTGCCCTACCGTGGTGGCGGTGCAGCCATTGCCGACCTGCTCGGCAGTCAGGTGAATGCGTCTTTCCAGAACCTGGGCGCGGTGCTGACCCATATAAAGGGCGGCAAGCTCAAGGCCCTGGCTGTGACCGGTGCGGAGCGTGTACCCGACCTGCCCGATGTCCCGACTCTCAAGGAACTCGGTTATGACGACATCGTGGTCTATTCCTGGCAGGGCTTTGCCGTTCCCAGAGACACTCCCGATGAAATCGTGAACAAACTTTCCGCCGCGTTGCGTGAGACGCTGAAGCAGGAAGACGTCACCAAGAAGCTGAACGGGCTGGGTTTCGAGGTTGTAGCCAACACGCCGGAGGAATTCACCAAATTCCAGCAGGCTGAAGTCGCCCGCTGGAAGGAAGTGATCCAGGCCGCCAACATTCAGCTGGACTGAACCGCCGGTCAGGCCAGCCCCCCGCTGAATCGATTCACCCCTGTAGTACAACAAGGATAGGAAATGACATCTTTTCGCAAGCTCATGCCGCGTTGGTCGTTCATGGTAATGGCTGCCGGCCTGATCATGGCGCCGGCTGCTGCCAATGCCGACGACAAATGGCCGGAGCGCCCGATTTCGTACATCGTGCCCTTCACTCCGGGCGGCGTGACCGACATGATCGGCCGCATCTACAGCACGAACATTGGCGACAGCCTGGGTCAGCCCATCGTCGTGGAGAATCGCCCGGGTACGGGAGGCAGCCTGGGTTCGGCCACGGTGGCAAGAGCAAAGCCTGATGGCTACACCCTGGTTGGCGGAACCATCAGCTCCCACTCCATCAACGTGAGCATCTATCCTGATATCGGGTATGACCCGGTCAAGGACTTCGAACCCATCATCCTTACCGGCACCCTGCCCAACGTACTGGTGGTTCGCAGCGACAGCCCCTTCAATTCCGTTGACGACCTGATAGCGGCGGCCAAGAAGAAAGAGGAAGCCCTGAGCGTTGGCTCTTCCGGCATCGGTTCCTCCCAACACTTGGCCGCTGAATTGTTCGGCTCCATGGTGGGCGCCAAGCTGCTGCATGTGCCATACAAGGGCAGTGCCCCGTCCCTGCAGGCGCTCGTAGCCGGCGAGATCGATCTTCTGTTTGACAACCTGACATCCGCCATGCCGCTCATTCAGGCGGGCCGCCTCAAACCGCTGGCCATTACCTCGCGCAAGCCCGACCCGGCCCTGCCGGATGTCAAACCACTCGATCAACTCGGTCTGCCCGGCTATGAAGTGGTTTCCTGGCAAGCGACTTTCGCCCCCGCGGGCACACCCCGGCCCATCATCGACAAACTGCACAAAGCTATGTACGCAACGCTTCAGCGGCCCGAAGTTCAAGAAAGGCTGCACAGTGCCGGCCTGACCGTTTCGGGTGCCGGGCCTGAAGAGTTGAGGGCCTTCCAGGAAGCGGAAGTCGCCAAATGGGCCAAGGTGGCTCGCGAAGCCAACATCAAAGCCCAGTAAACAATCAGTATGGAATATGGCGTCCCCGGGTAATGAACGCCCGTGGGACGCCTGTGCAGTTCAAGCGCTTGAACACGTTGAAGAGACAGTAAATGAGCACCGCCCGGTACATACGAATTCATGAAAACGACAACGTTGTGACCGTCGCCAATGACGGAGGGTTGCCGGCCGGAACCCAGCTGGACAATGGCATCACACTGAAAGAGCACATTCCGCAGGGGCACAAGATTGCATTGACGGACCTTGCGCCTGGTGCCGAGGTTCGCCGCTACAACGTCGTGATCGGCCGCGCCAACACGTTCATTGCACAGGGTGCGTGGGTGAACGAGCATCGTCTGGACATGCCGCCCGCCCCCGAGCTGGATTCCCTGCCCATAGCCACCAATGTGGCACAACTGGAACCTCTGCAAGGTCATACCTTTGAAGGCTTCCGCAACCCGGACGGCTCCGTGGGCACACGCAACCTGCTTGCAATATCGACCTCGGTGCAATGTGTATCAGGCGTGGTGGCTCATGCCGTGAAACGCATACGCGACGAGCTGCTGCCCAAATATCCCAATGTGGATGACGTCGTTTCCCTGGAACACATATACGGCTGCGGCGTGGCCATTCAGGCGCCGGACGCCATCATCCCCATTCGCACATTGCGCAATATCGCGCGCAACCCGAACTTCGGCGGTCGAACGCTGCTGGTGAGCCTTGGCTGTGAGAAGCTGCAGCCC
>JAJUFI010000111.1 GCA_029263795.1 Alcaligenaceae bacterium | reverse complement strand
AGGCGCGCCACAGTGCCCTGGGCTGATACGAGAACGGGGGATAGGAAAACGGATGCAGCGGCGAAGCGCCGCACTTGAGGCAGAAACATGATGGTCCCTTGCAGACGCGCGTCCCCGCACGTCGGTGAAATGATGAATGAACAGCGCCTTGAATTGCCGCAGGACAGGCTGGCGGCAGGCGCAGGCTTATAGGGACGATCCAGGCCGGTATCGGGCTGGCCGGGCGCAGCCTTGAGGCGACGCCTGGCACACCGTTGCGGGGGCAGCACATCTGGTCGAGACCGCATGTTTGCGGCACGACGGTTGTTTCCCGTTTAACTTCCTCCAGGCAGCAAGCTGCCGGGAAGCACCTTTTTCGACGGCGGAAGTATAACGCGCAGCCGCAGGCGAACCTGCTGCAGGCCCTATTGCGAACAGGGGGTTGTTCCGCGCTCAGCGGCCAGCGACGATACAATGATGGACTCCTTCAAACGTCAACGTCCGGTGCGCCACATGTTGTGGTGCCGCTCCGGCCGCGGGTCCGACCAGTGAACTATCCAGCATTGCCTTATCCGATTTCCTCCTATACGCATGGCGCCGGGTTCGTGCGTCTGCTTGGCGAACGCATCGTCATTCTCGATGGTGCGATGGGCACGATGATTCAGCGTTACAAGCTGGCGGAAGGGGACTTCCGGGGCGCCCGTTTTGCCGAACATGCCCGTGATGTAAAGGGCAATAACGAGCTGCTCTCTCTGGTGAAACCGGAAATCATCGCCGAGATACATCGCCAGTATCTGGAGGCGGGTGCCGATGTCATCAGCACCAACACATTCGGTGCGACTGCCATTGCTCAGTCCGACTACGGGCTGCAGGAACTGGCTTATGAAATGAACCTGGAGTCAGCCCGAATTGCCCGCGCTGAAGCCGATGCAGCCAGCACCCCGGAATGGCCCCGCTTTGTGGCCGGCGTGATGGGCCCCCAGCCGCGTACGGCCTCCATTTCCCCCGACGTCAACGACCCCGGTGCGCGCAATGTGACTTTCGAGGAGTTGCGTGACGCGTATGCCGAGCAACTGCAGGGCTTGCTGGACGGCGGCGTGGACATCGTCCTGATCGAAACCATTTTCGATACGCTCAACGCCAAGGCGGCCATCTTTGCCGTTGAAACCATCTTCGAGCAACGCGGCATCCGCCTGCCGGTCATGATTTCCGGCACAGTCACCGATGCTTCCGGCCGCATTCTTTCGGGCCAGACGGTCGAAGCGTTCTGGAATTCGGTGCGCCATGCGCGCCCCGTCACCATCGGGCTGAACTGCGCTTTGGGCGCAGCACTGATGCGGCCTTATATCGCCGAGCTTTCCAAGATTTGCGACACCTGGGTGTGCGTCTACCCGAATGCGGGCCTGCCCAACCCCATGGCCGAAACCGGCTTTGACGAAGGCCCTGAAGAAACCTCTTCCCTGCTGGAAGAGTTTGCCCGTTCCGGCCTGGTCAACGTGGCCGGCGGCTGCTGTGGTACCACGCCCGAGCACGTGCGCGCCATTGCCACCCGGCTTAAGGGTGTGGCGCCCCGTGTCGTTCCGGAAGTTCCCGTGAAGACGCGGTTATCGGGGCTAGAGCCGCTGAACATCGACGAAGAATCACTGTTCGTGAACGTTGGTGAGCGCACCAACGTCACCGGCAGCAAGATGTTCCTGCGCCTGATTCGCGAGGAAAAATACGAAGAAGCGCTGCAGGTGGCCCGCCAACAGGTGGAAAACGGCGCACAAATCATCGACATCAACATGGACGAGGCCATGTTGGATTCCGCCGCCTGCATGCGCCGATTCCTGAACCTGATCGCATCGGAACCAGATATTTCCCGCGTTCCCATCATGCTGGACAGCTCTAAGTGGGAAGTCATCGAGCAGGGCCTGCGCTGTGTGCAGGGCAAGGCGGTGGTGAACTCGATCTCGCTGAAGGAAGGGGAAGAGGCCTTCATCGAACACGCGCGCTTGTGCCGCAAGTATGGCGCCGCTGCGGTGGTTATGGCCTTCGATGAAAAAGGGCAGGCAGATAATCTCGAGCGCCGCAAGGAAATTTGCTCGCGGGCCTACCGCATTCTGGTAGAGGAAGTCGGTTTCCCACCCGAGGACATCATCTTCGACCCCAATGTGTTCGCCATTGCCACAGGCATAGAAGAACACAACAACTATGCGGTCGACTTCATCGAAGCCACTGGTTGGATCACCAAGAATCTACCCCACGCACGGGTGTCGGGCGGCATTTCCAACGTGAGCTTCTCCTTCCGTGGCAACGACGCCATGCGCGAGGCCATACACGCGGTCTTCCTTTACCACGCCATTCGCAACGGCCTAAGCATGGGCATTGTGAATGCCGGCCAGCTGGCGGTTTACGACGATCTCGACAAGACGCTGCGCGACATGGTGGAAGATGTGGTGCTGAACCGGGCCGAGCCGCTGGGCCGCCGCGATGCATCCGACGACCGTACTCCCACGGAGCGTCTGGTTGAACTGGCAGAGTCCATCAAGGGCAGCGGCGCCCGCCGGGAAGAAGATCTGAGCTGGCGCGAAAAAACCGTTGAAGAGCGCATCACCCACGCGCTGGTGCATGGCATCACGAATTTCATCGTGGAAGACACGGAAGAGATTCGTCAGAAGATCGCCGCTGCAGGCGGGCGCCCCATTCAGGTGATTGAAGGCCCGCTCATGGATGGCATGAACGTGGTGGGTGATCTGTTCGGCGCCGGCAAGATGTTCCTGCCCCAGGTGGTAAAGTCGGCCCGCGTGATGAAACAGGCGGTCGCACATCTGATTCCCTTCATCGAGGAAGAAAAGCGTCAGATTGAGGCGGCTGGTGGCGACGTTCGCTCCAAGGGCAAGATCGTGCTGGCCACCGTGAAGGGTGATGTGCACGACATCGGCAAGAATATCGTGGGTGTTGTGCTGCAATGCAATAATTTCGAAGTGGTGAACATGGGCGTGATGGTGCCCGCGGCGGAAATCCTGGCCAAGGCCAAGGAGGAAAACGCCGACATGATCGGGCTTTCGGGGCTGATCACGCCCAGCCTGGAAGAAATGGCCTATGTTGCTTCGGAAATGCAGCGCGACGAATACTTCCGCTCGCGCAAGATGCCGCTGCTCATAGGTGGTGCCACCACCAGCAAGGTGCACACTGCCGTGAAAATCGCACCGAATTACGAGGGGCCGGTGATTTACGTACCGGACGCCAGCCGTTCGGTGGGTGTGGCCACTTCGTTGATGTCCGACCAGGTGGATACTTACCTGGCGGAGGTGGCTGCAGAGTACGACAAAGTGCGTGAGCGTCATGCCAAGCGGCCGCAAACCCGGCTAGTCAGCCTGGAAGCGGCTCGCAAGGGGCGCCCGGCCATCGACTGGGCCAACTACACGCCGCCGCGGCCCAAGTTCATTGGCCGGCGCGAGTTCCGCAATTACGATCTGGCAGAAATCGCGCGCTACATTGACTGGACGCCGTTCTTTCAGACCTGGAGCCTGTTCGGCCAGTTCCCGGCCATTCTGGATGACGCCAAGGTGGGCGAGCAGGCCCGCAAGCTGTATGTAGATGCGCAGGACATGCTGCGCCGCATCATCGAGGGCCGCTGGCTGACTGCCAACGGTGTGGTGGCCTTCTACCCTGCCAATACCGTGAACCACGAGGACATCGAGGTCTACCGGGATGACAGCCGCTCCGAAGTGCTCTTCACCTGGCGCAACCTGCGTCAGCAACAGGAGAAGCGCGAAGGCGTTGACTACAAGTCGCTGGCGGACTACATCGCCCCCAAAGAAAGCGGGGTGGCGGATTACATCGGCATGTTTGCCGTGACCGGCGGTCTGGGCATAGAGGAACATGACAAGCGCTTCCTGGATGCGGGCGACGACTATTCCTCCATCATGCTCAAGGCGCTGGCTGACCGCTTCGCCGAAGGCTTTGCGGAGTGCCTGCATGCCCGGGTGAGGCGCGATCTGTGGGGCTATGTCGCGGATGAAGATCTGGACAACGAAGCGCTGATTGCAGAGAAATATCAAGGCATCCGGCCTGCGCCAGGTTATCCGGCCTGCCCCGAACACATCGTAAAGGAAGATATGTTCCGCGTCATGGCGCCCGAAACCGTTGGTATGGAACTGACGGACAGCTATGCCATGTACCCCGCATCCAGTGTGTCCGGCTTCTACATCAGTCACCCGCAGTCGCAGTACTTCAACGTTGGCAACATCGCTGACGACCAGCTGCAGGACTACATCCGGCGCAGCGGGCGTTGCGAAGAAGATGTGCGGCGCACACTGGCCAGCGTTCTGCGCTGAGGGTGCGAGAACCGGAGCGCTGAGATGGTGGGCCGGCTGAGCTCCCAGGAAAAGGGGCTGCCACCAGCAGAGGCGGCACGCCGTAAGGCCCTGGGCGATTTCCTGCGCAGCGCTCGCGCTCGAGTACTGCCCGAGATGGTTGGCCTGCCCGCCGGTACGCGGCGTCGCACCCCCGGGCTGCGACGCGAGGAAGTGGCCCAGCTCTGCGACATCAGCGCCACCTGGTACACCTGGATAGAGCAAGGCAGGCCTGTCACCGTTTCACCGGCCGTACTGGCACGCCTGGCTTCGGTGCTGCGCCTGCAGCGCGCCGAGCGCCATTATCTGTTCGAGCTGGCCGATTGTTCCGACCCCGAACATGGCGCGGGCCAGGATGGATCCCTGCCCCCCGTGCTGGCCGATTGCGTACACAGCATCACCGCGGCGGCCTACATCATGGATCGCTGCTGGAATGTGATGTCCTGGAACCGGGCTTTCCTGCATCTCTTCGACGGCTGGCCGGAGCGCGACGATCGCCCGAATCTATTGCGTTACATCTTTCTCGACCCTGCAGCCCGGCAACTGGTTGTTGACTGGGAGGAACGGGCCAGCCGCGTGGTGGCGGAATTCCGTGCCGATGTTGCCGCCCATGCGGGGGATGCCGACGTCAGTGAACTCATCCATGAACTGCAGCGGGAGAGCCCCGTGTTCGCGCACTGGTGGACCCGCCATACGGTTGTGGACCGTGCCGGCGGAGTACGCGATTTCAACCACCCCGCAGATGGCAGGCTCAGCTATCAGCAGATCACATTCAGGCTGGCGACACGTCCGGACTGCAAGCTCGTGATGCTGCTGCCGGCGGGCTGACCTGCAGTCTTGCTGGCCTGCACTGCGGGCAGCATTCAAGCGCAACGGGCGGTATTCACTTCTTGGGATTGTTCAGCCCTGCCCCAGCGTTGGCGGGCAGGCGCAGAAAGGACAGCGCAGAAAGCGCGGTGACGACGCCGATCACGATAAAACCCCAGATCACATCAGCCAGTGCCAGCTCGCCCGCACCGCGCACATTCATGCTCAGATTCATGGTGACGGCGGCGGTGGCCACCCCGAGGCTGATGCCCAGCTGCTGGGCCATGGCCGAGAAACTGCTGGCGCGGCTCATGGAGCGGGCATCCAGGTCGGCGTAGGTGAGCGTGTTCACCGCGGTGAATTGCAGTGAACGGAAGAAGCCGCCGGCCACCAGAATGACCATCATGAGCCAGGCCGGCGTGTCCGCGCGAAACAATGCGCACAGGGCGATGAATATACCGGTGATCACCGCGTTCACGGTGAGCACCTGCTTGAAGCCGAATCGGCGGATGATGGGTGTGGCCACCAGTTTCATGAGCAGGGCGCCGGCCGCCCCTGTGAAAGTGATCAGCCCTGCGGCCAGAGCGGTCAGGCCGAAACCCACCTGCAGCATGATGGCCAGCAGAAACGGGGTGGCGCCAATGGCGAAACGGCAGAGGTTGCCGCCTAAGGTGGAGATGGCAAAGCTGCGTATCTGCAGAAGGGAAAGGTCGATGATGGGGTTGGCGGCGCGCCGCGCATGCCAGATGTAAAGCAGGCCGGTGAGCAGACCCAGGGTGATAAGCCCGCCCAGTTGAAGAGGGGGAAGGTTGCCGTGACCGACGGCCTCGAAGCCCATGACCAGCGAGGCGATGCTGATGCCGCTCAAGATGAAGCCCGGCCAGTCCAGCCGCACTTCGCTGCGTGGGAAATCCTCGCGTATGTATGTGCGCACCAGCGCGATGCCGAGTATGCCGACCGGAACATTGATGAGGAATATCCAGTGCCAGCTGGCGTAGGTGACGAAAAAACCGCCAACTGGCGGCCCTATGATGGGGCCCAGCAGCGCCGGCATGGAAAGAAAGGACATGGCCTTCAGAAGTTCGTCCTTGGGCACCTTGCGCAGCAGAATGATGCGGCCCACGGGCACCATCATGGCGCCCGCCAGGCCCTGCATCCAGCGACCGATGACGAGGTGCGGAAGCGATTGGGCCAGTGCGCAAACTATGGAGCTGAGGGTGAACAGAACAATGGCTGCTGTGAAAACGCGCCGGGCGCCGTAACGGTCGGCCGCCCAGCCACTGACCGGCACGAATACCGCAACGGCAAGCAGATAGCTGGTGATGATTACATTGGTGTCCACCACGCTGGTTCCCAATGCTTCCGCCATGGCCGGCAGGGCGGTGGCCACGACGGTGGAATCCAGCATCTGCATGAAAAGTGCACAACCCACGATGAAGGGGATCATGCGAACTGTACGCCGCTCCCTGTCGGACAACGCGGAAGATTCGGGAGCTTGTGGTGGCGTGTCAGATGAGTCTGTCATGCAGTTGGGGTTGAAGTAAACTCCGGTATTCAGGTTAACCGGGAATACGTACGTATTATGGCAAAGAATTACGAGTCCGATATCACGCAACTGATCAAACGGTACAAGCAAGAACACCCCGAGACCGAGCAGCGTCAGCGCGAGGGTCGGGCACGTCTGTGGGATAAGAACATCGATCCCGAATTGCACGAGGGCTACAAGCAGGCACGTGTGCCGCAGAAGCCCTACGTGTATCAGACAGACTGATAACCGGGCGAAATGGTCGCCAGCACAGGAGCCGAGGGCAAGTTTGATGCCCTGGTGTCTCCGGCAGAGGACAGCACGGTCGACACGGTCGATACCGTGGCTTTGGCTCGCCTGTACGGCGAGCCTTTGTTCGACCTGCCTCAGGATCTCTACATCCCGCCGGACGCCCTCGAAGTCTTTCTGGAAGCCTTCGAGGGCCCGCTGGATCTTCTGCTGTACCTGATCCGCAAGCAGAATTTCAATGTGCTGGACATACCCATGGCGGATGTCACGCGTCAGTACCTGTCCTATGTCGAACAGATCCGCCGCCAGAACCTTGAGCTGGCGGGGGAATACCTGCTCATGGCGGCCATGCTCATAGAAATCAAATCACGCATGCTGCTGCCGGTGAAGAAGTCCGATACTGGCGAAGAAGTCGAGGACCCGCGGGCCGAGCTGGTGCGGCGCCTGCTCGAATACGAGCAGATGAAGCTGGCCGCCCAGAAGCTGGACCGTCTGCCCCTGCTGGGGCGCGACTTCCACCGCAGCCGTGCGGAACTCAATCTCAAGGTCGAGCAGCTACTGCCGGAAGTGACGCCGGAAGACCTGCGCGACGCCTGGCGCGAAATCCTTCGCCGTGCGCGGCTCAACGCGCACCATCAGATAACGCGCGAGCAGCTGTCCGTGCGCGAACACATGACGCTCATCCTGCGCCGGCTCTCCAATGTGCGCTACATGGAGTTCACCGAACTTTTCATGGAACGCATTAATCAGGGCGACCCGGTGGCCGTGGTGGTCGTCCACTTCCTGGCCATGCTCGAGCTGGCAAGAGAATCCCTGCTGGACATCACGCAGGCTGAACCCTACGCGCCGATTTACGTGCGCTTGTCCTACGTGCGTGCAGCGGCCTGAGCCGGCGGCGCGCTTCCAACCAACGGAGAAGTCCTTGAAAGTCGTTCACACCATCGAAGAACTGCGCGATCAGTTGCGCGGCCAGTTGAACGTTTCCTTTGTGCCGACCATGGGCAATCTGCACCAGGGGCACCTGGCATTGATGAAAATGGCGCGCCAGCACGGCGACCCGGTGGTGGCCAGCATCTTCGTGAACCGGCTGCAATTCGGGCCGAACGAAGACTTCGACCGCTACCCGCGCACACTGGCCAGCGACATTGAAAAACTCGAGCGTGAGCGCGATGTTTACGTGCTCTTCGCGCCGGACGAGCGCGAGATGTACCCCGAGCCCCAGAGCTACCGCATTCAGACGCCGCCGGTGCTGGGCGACATACTGGAGGGCGAGTTCCGCCCCGGCTTCTTCAACGGCGTAAGCACGGTGGTGATGAAACTGTTTTCCTGTGTGCAACCGCGGGTGGCGGTGTTCGGCAAGAAGGACTACCAGCAATTGATGGTGGTACGCGCCATGTGCCGCCAGTTCCAGCTGCCCGTTAACATTCTGGCGCACGAAACCGTACGCGACACCGACGGGCTGGCGCTTTCGTCGCGCAATGTGTATCTGGCACCCGAAGAGCGCGCTGAAGCACCGCGACTGTATCAGCAGCTCAATGCCCTGGCGCAGAGTGTGCGCGAAGGCAATGCCGACATTGCTCAGCTGGAAGGCGCTGCCACGGCGGAACTTGGCCGTCATGGCTGGAAGGTCGACTACTTCACGGTGCGCCGTCAGCGCGACCTGCTGGCACCCAGCCGTGAGGAAGTTGAAGCAGGCGAACCCCTGGTGGTGCTGGCTGCCGCGAAGCTGGGCGCCACGCGCCTGATCGACAACCTGGAGATTTGAGACAGGCAGTGACCGGTGCGCGGCAAGCCTCGGCCTTCAGGCCGGGGAAGGATAGCTGCCTGCGAAGTAGGAGGGCGACCAAAGCGCGCCGCGCCACAGCTTCTTGCGGATGCTCGGGTAGTTCCTTTTGCGGATCATCCGGCTGGAAACGCCTTTCAAGCTATTCACCAGCGCCGAGACAGCCACCTTGGGCGGGTAGTTCACCAGCAGGTGGAGGTGATCGTCCTCGCCGTCGAACTCCACCAGTTCCGCCTCGAAGT
>JAJUFI010000215.1 GCA_029263795.1 Alcaligenaceae bacterium | reverse complement strand
TTCGACGGTCCCGTGCTCATCGACGTGATTTCTCAACAGTTGCAGGACGCTGCAGCTCCCGTCAGCCAATGGATGGGCTAACGATTTCAACCACCTCCACACGGAGTCATCATGCATAAGCAACATCGCTCACTCCTGCCGGGCGGCCGCTTTCTGAAGGCAGCGGCGGCCTGCCTGCTCGCCTTCTCGGCCAGCACCGTGGCGGCTGAAGAGCCACCCGTACGTCTGGTCGTGCCTTTCCCGCCGGGTGGAAGCACGGACATTGCCGCCCGCATCATTCAGCCCAAGTTTGCAGAAGCGCTTGGCCGCAATGTCATCGTGGAGAACAAGCCCGGAGCCAACACGCAGATTGCAAGCGCGTTCGTGGCCCGCTCCGCGCCCGACGGCAACACCCTGCTGTTGAGCTTTGACAGCCACTCCATCAACCCCATCATCAAGCCCGACCTGCCCTACGATACGTTCAAGGATTTCAAGGGCATCGCCTTCGCGCTGCGCTTCCCGCTGGTGATCGGAGCTTCCCAGAGCACACCGGGCAACAACCTGAAGGAATTTCTGGAGGCAGCTAAAGCCAAGCCCGATGCTTACAACTATGCTTCAGCCGGAGTTGGTTCCCTGAGCCAGCTGGCAGCCGAAGACCTGAAGCGCCGGGCCAACGTGCAGATTCTGCATGTCCCATACGCCGGTGGCGGCCCGATGGTGCAGTCACTGCTCAACGGCTCATCCAACATCACCATGTTGAGCTTTGCCGCTCTTAAGGCCAATATTGAAGCGGGAAAGATCAAGCCGCTGGCCATTACGGGCACCAAACGCCTGCGTGACCTGCCCGATGTTCCCACCGTGGAAGAATCGGGTTACCCCGGCTTTGAAGCCTATTCCTGGCAAGCCGTCTGGGTTCCCGCCGCCACGCCCGACGACATTGCCAAGAAACTCAGCGATGCATTCCTAAAAGCGCTGAACGACACCGACGTCAAAAATCGGCTCAATGACATTGGCTTCGAAGTGATTGCCACCGACGGTGCATCGGCCGAGCGTTATGCTGTTGAACAGTACGAGCGCTGGGCGAAATTCGTGAAGGAAACAGGCCTTTCTCTCGCGGAATAATGGTTGTTCGATGATGAAGTACGGTTGAAATGCCCGGGCCAAGTGCCCGGGCATTTTCATTAACAGCATGTCCGGCGGCCGATACCAGGCAAGCGTGGTTCACTTCGGCCCCTGTGACCGGGCGGCGCGTGTCAGGACAGAGTCATAAGGCTGGCATTGCCACCCGCGGCAGTCGTGTCAATACTGATGGAACGTTCCACGACCAGGCGTTCAAGAGGAACCGGCGCATTTTTGGGAACGGACACAAGGGGAATGATGGCACCTTCACGAGCCGCCAGTGCCTGCTGCAGGGCCAGCAATGACGCCGTGTCTCCCTGATGCAGGGCCGCATCGAATTCTTCCCTCTGCCATTGTGGCGCAAGCGTGATGGCACCTTGCACACTTGATGGCAGCCGCCGGTACAGCTCCGCCGCAGCCGGCAAAGCTCCGTCCCACACTACCCGTGCGCCAAGCGCAAGCACGGCGGCCAGCTGTGCCAACAGGCCTGAGGTGTCAGGTGCGATGCACAAAACCGCCTGACGCGGGTGAACTTGATAAACATTGCGCTCACCGGTGGGCCCAGCCAGGGTGTGCGACGACACACCAAAAAAGGGTATGCGCGGCAGCAGTGCAACCCCCGGCTGCCCCGCACACCAGGCTTCCATCTCTGCCAGCGTACGCGTGGCACCCGGCGCCGTCGGCGGCGCGAGTGACTCGGAAGCATGGACGCCGAACGGTTTTTCCAAAGCAGCATCAGGACGGCCAGACAGCAGCCGGTAGAGGTAGAGGGGCCCGCCGGCCTTGGGCCCGGTACCCGACAAGCCTTCGCCACCGAAGGGCTGGACACCCACCACAGCACCCACCATATTCCGGTTCACGTAGAGGTTGCCCACCTGGGCCTGAGAACTCACCTGCCGGATGGTTTCGTCTATGCGTGTATGCAGACCCATGGTCAGACCGTAGCCGGTGGCCTTCACCTGCGCAAGCAATTGATCAAGGTCTTCCCTGCGATAGCGCAGCAGATGCAGCACAGGGCCAAATACTTCGCGCTTCAGTTCGCTCAGGGTTTCGATTTCTATCAGCGTGGGCGGTACATACGTGCCTCGCTGGACCGCCGCCCGGGTTGCCGCATCGCCCTCCCGCCACAGTTGATGCACCTTGCGCCCCTTGGCCGCCATGGTCTCAATATGACGATTGATGCCATCCCGCGCCCGTGCATCAATGACCGGGCCGACATCATTGCTCAAGCATGAGGGCGGCCCCATGCGCAGCTCGGCCATCGCACCCTTGAGCATGGTTGTGATCTGCCCCGCGACATCTTCCTGCACACACAGAACGCGCAGCGCCGAACAACGCTGACCCGCACTGTCGAATGCAGAGATGAGAACATCGCGCACCACCTGCTCGGCCAGGGCCGAAGAGTCCACAATCATGGCGTTCTGGCCGCCTGTCTCCGCAACCAGCGGCACCGGGCACCCAGCTGGCCCCAGCCTCTTGGCCAGAATGCGCTGCAGTTCGCGTGCCACTTCCGTGGAACCCGTGAACATCACACCCTGAATCCGCTCATCGTCCGTCAACCAAGGGCCCACCTCCCTGCCCCGGCCCGGCATTAACTGGAGCGCCTCCCTGGGTATGCCTGCGTCCCAGAGCAGCTTGACGCCCTCAGCGGCGATGAGCGTGGTCTGCTCCGCAGGCTTGGCGATTACAACATTGCCTGCTGCAAGGGCCGCGGCAATCTGGCCAGTGAATATGGCCATGGGGAAATTCCAGGGGCTGATGCAAGTGACCACACCCAAGGGCCGGTACGTGGCGTTATCAAAGGTGCTGGCGACCTGCGCGGCGTAATAGCGCAGGAAATCCACGGCCTCGCGCACTTCGGCCACCGCATTGCCGTATGTTTTGCCGGCTTCGCGAACCAGCAGGCCCATCAAGCGCTGCATGTCGGCTTCCATGGCATCTGCGGCACGTAGCAGCATCGCGGCGCGGTCCGCGGGCGACACTTCCGCCCACCGCGCGGCATAGCCCGCCGCATCCGCCACAGCCTGCCGAGCGTCCGCCTCGGTCGCAAACCTGACCCT
>JAJUFI010000171.1 GCA_029263795.1 Alcaligenaceae bacterium | reverse complement strand
TCGATGCCCTGGGGGGGGCGATGGCTCGTGCCACCGACAAGGCAGGCATACAATTCCGCATCCTAAATCAGTCGAAGGGGCCTGCTGTGCGCGCAACTCGTGCACAGGTCGACCGTTCTCTTTACAGGCGGGCGATCCGCTACATGTTGCAGAATCAACCTAACCTCACCATCTTTCAGCAGGCGGTCGAAGATCTAGTGCTGGAAGGGGACAAGGTTGTGGGTGCGAAGACCCAAATAGGGCTTGTTTTCCGAGGCAGGACAGTTGTGTTGACTGCGGGCACCTTTCTGAACGGGAAGGTCCACGTCGGGCTGGAAAATTATTCGGCTGGCAGGGCAGGGGACCCTCCCTCCATTTCCTTGGGAAATCGGCTCAAGGAGTTGAAGCTTCCCCAAGGGAGGCTAAAAACGGGTACTCCTCCGCGCATAGATGCCCGCAGCATCAACTTTGATGTTCTGGAAGTTCAACCGGGAGATACTGACCCCATACCCGTGTTTTCCTTCATGGGGTCGGTGGATGAGCATCCGGAACAGTTGCCTTGCTGGATCACCCATACTAACGAACGCACGCATGAAATTGTCCGTTCAGGTCTCGATCGTTCGCCCATGTATAGCGATGCAGGCACGATCGAAGGGGTGGGGCCACGCTACTGTCCCTCAATTGAGGACAAGATCCATCGTTTCGCCGACAAGACCAGCCATCAGGTATTTCTGGAGCCTGAAGGCTGGAGCAGCAAGGAAATTTACCCGAACGGTGTGTCGACCAGCTTGCCTTTCGACATTCAGTTCGCAATGTTGCGTTCCATGCCTGGTCTTGAGAATGCTGTCATCATGCGGCCAGGTTACGCGATAGAGTATGACTATTTTGATCCGCGTGCACTCCATCCGACGCTGGAAACGCGGGCGATAAGCAACCTTTACTTTGCCGGCCAAATCAATGGGACGACTGGGTATGAAGAAGCAGCCGCCCAAGGTCTGCTGGCAGGCTTGAACGCTGCGCGTCGCGCGAAGGAGCAGGAGGGATGGTATCCCTCCCGTAGTGATGCATACTTGGGTGTATTGGTAGATGACCTGATCACTCGTGGCGTGACTGAACCCTACCGCATGTTCACCTCGCGAGCGGAATATCGTCTCAGCTTGAGGGAAGATAATGCTGACCTGCGTTTGACCGAAATAGGGCGTGAGATGGGGCTGGTTGGGGATGAGCAATGGGATGCATTTTGCCGCAAGCGCGATGGCATCCAGGCTGAGATTCAACGTCTGCGTACTTCATGGGTGAACCCCAAGGTGATTGCTGCTCACACGGCGGAAGAACTGCTAGGCCAGGCATTGGAAAAAGAAGCGTCTGCATATGACCTGTTGAAGCGCCCAGGAGTAGGCTATGCGGCTCTCATGCAGGCGCCCGCTGCGGGTGGTGGCCTCTTGTTCGGGCCAGGGGTCGAAGACCCCAAGGTCGCGGAACAGGTCGAAATTCAGGTGAAGTATTCTGGTTATATTCAGAAGCAACTCCAGGATGTGGAGCGTCAACGCGCCCAAGAAAACCTTCCCATCCCGGAAGGCTTCGACTATGACAGTGTTCCGAGCTTGTCCATGGAAGCGCGTCACAAGCTCAAGCAGGCCAGGCCCGCGACAGTCGGTCAGGCTGCGCGCATATCGGGTATCACTCCCGCCGCAGTTGCTCTGATACTTGTTCAGCTGAAACGCATGCAGGCAGGAGCCAAGGTACTGCAATGACTGAAAGCCAGGAATTTTTGCTGCGCCTTCGGAACGCAGCCCAGTCCTTGCGTTTATCGCTTTGCAGAGAGCAGGAAAATACCTTGCTCACTTACTTGGGCCTGCTGCAGCGCTGGAATAAGGCGTACAACCTGACCGCGGTGCGCGATCCCGCTCAGATGCTCGTTCAGCATATATTTGACAGCCTGGCCATCGTGCCGTCTGTTACTAAAATACTGGATAAAAAAACAGTTAACGGTGTAATTGTCGATGTGGGCTCGGGTGCGGGTCTTCCCGGCGTGGTGCTCGCCACGCTGTTTTCGGAAGTCTCCGTACATTGCGTCGATACGGTCGAAAAAAAGGCCACGTTTATCCGCTATGTGGCAGGCGCGCTGCGGCTTTCCAATCTGCATTCGCACCATGCCCGCATTGAGAAGTTGCCCCCTTTTGAAGCGGACATTGTTGTCTCGCGCGCCTTTGCGTCCCTGGCTGATTTCGCCAAACTGGCGGGCGGGCACGTAGCCAGGAACGGCTGGATGCTCGCAATGAAAGGGCGTGAACCGCATGAAGAAATCGACGAACTCACGGCCCAAACATCCTTGCGCGTCGATCATATTGAAGGATTGCAGGTGCCCGAACTGGACGCACAACGCTGCCTGGTTTGGCTTAAGGAACAAGGAATCTCATGAGCAACATGAACACATCGATGGGTGCCCACGTTTTTTGCATTGCCAACCAGAAGGGTGGGGTGGGCAAGACAACAACAGCAATCAATCTTGCCGCATCGCTGGCGTTACTGAAAAAGAAAGTTCTGCTGATTGATCTCGACCCCCAGGGCAATGCGACCATGGGCAGCGGTGTGGATAAAAACGCCGTGGAGAACAATCTCTATGAGGTACTGCTGGGGGAGGTGTCCATCAGCGACGCCCGAGTTCGCTCGGAATCAGGCAATTACGACGTCCTGCCGGCCAATCGTGAATTGTCGGGGGCAGAGATAGACCTGGTCCAGATGGAGTCCCGTGAAGCCCGCCTCAAACAGGCAATCGCGAGCGTTCGCGACGAGTACGACTTCATCCTCATAGACTGCCCGCCCACGCTTTCACTCTTGACGCTCAATGGTCTTGCTTCGGCTTCAGGCGTAATCATTCCCATGCAATGTGAGTACTTTGCGCTGGAGGGCCTGTCCGACTTGGTCAACACGGTCAAGCGGGTATACAGCAACATCAATCCGGACCTCCAGCTCATTGGCCTCTTGCGCGTCATGTTCGACACGCGTGTGACACTCCAGCAGCAGGTTTCCGCCCAGGTTGAAGCCCACTTCGGTGATCGTGTGTTCAAGACCGTCGTGCCTCGCAACGTTCGTCTGGCTGAAGCACCCAGCCATGGCATTCCCGGTGTGATCTACGACAAGAATTCCCGTGGTGCCAAGGCATACCTGGCCTTTGGCAAGGAACTCGTCCAGCGTATGCGCAAGGAAGCTCTGAAGCAGACCGCACGCGCCGGCGTTTGACCCATTCAGGAGATTTCAAAATGGCAACGAAGAAGCCCAGGGGGCTGGGAAGAGGGCTGGATGCCCTGTTGGGCGCAGACGCTCAAGTCATCGGCACGTTGGGCAGGCCCGCGGCGGCGGAACAGCCATCCACACTGAAGGTGAAGCAGCTGCAGGCGGGCAAATATCAGCCTCGAACCCGCATGGACGAAGGGGCCCTCAACGAACTGGCAGATTCCATCCGTACCCAGGGGGTCATGCAGCCCATATTGGTCCGTCCTATTGAATCCAAGGGCAAGGCCGGCGATAAGTACGAAATCATTGCGGGTGAACGCCGTTTCCGTGCCGCCTGCCTGGCAGGGCTGGAAGAAGTGCCCGTCCTCGTGCGTGAAGTCGCAGATGAGAATGCCGCAGTCATGGCGCTCATCGAAAATATTCAGCGCGAAGACCTCAACCCGCTGGAAGAAGCCCATGGGGTGAAGCGGCTGCTTGACGAATTTGGGCTCACGCATGAACAAGCGGCGCAGGCCATTGGTCGCTCGCGTTCGGCAACCAGCAATCTGCTGCGCTTGCTCAACCTGGCCGAACCGGTCCAGACCATGTTGTTGGCCGGCGATATAGACATGGGTCATGCGCGTGCACTGCTGGCTGTCGATCCCGCCAAGCAGATCATGCTTGCCAATGAAGTTGTCGCCAAAGGGATGTCCGTCAGGGAAACGGAAAAACTTGTGGGACGCAGCATCCGGGAAAGTGAAGAGGGTGCAGTCACGCGGGGCAAGAAAAAAGAAAGCGCACACAGTGGCGATGCCCGGCGGCTGGAAGAAGCACTGTCGGACCACCTGGGCACCAAGGTCACATTGAAGGTTGGGTCGAGCAAGCGAGGTCAGCTGATTATCGATTTTCATGGCTGGGATCACCTGAACGCCTTGCTCGAACAGCAGGGCCTCGGCTCAGTACTGGCCGAGAAATAAATCGGTCCCCGGGCATCGGAAAAATCCATCCCCGGGCTCCGGACAAACCGGACGGTTTTGAGTTATGATGCGGCACGGCGTGTTTTTGCTCTGCAAGAGCTACCCAGGCAGAAGCACACCGCCGATGTCGCCAAGCGACATTGTTTTACTGGAATTTCGTGTGCGCGCTTGACAAGCAAAAAAATACTGCGCATAATACGAAATTCGCTGTTGGTGGGATGCCCGAGTGGTTAAAGGGGGCAGACTGTAAATCTGTTGGCCTTGCGCCTACGTTGGTTCGAATCCAACTCCCACCACCACATTTTTCAGCAGTTGCACGCCTGTGGTCGGTTATTCACATGGGTGTACGGCAGGTGAATCGTTCCTCGCGGGTGTAGCTCAATGGTAGAGCAACAGCCTTCCAAGCTGAAGATGAGGGTTCGATTCCCTTCACCCGCTCCAGATAACGTCGCTTTCTGTGTGCAAGGCAACTCTAAACGCCCATGTGGCTCAGTGGTAGAGCACTCCCTTGGTAAGGGAGAGGTCGGCAGTTCGATCCTGCCCATGGGCACCACACCTCCTCATCCCTTTCCTTCAGCCCACTCCCGTATCGCTAGGAGCGAGAAACATGGCAAAAGAGAAGTTCGAGCGGACCAAGCCGCACGTGAACGTTGGCACCATTGGTCACGTTGACCACGGCAAGACCACCCTGACGGCTGCCATCACCCCCGTTCTGGCCAAGAAGTTTGGCGGCTCCGCCAAGGCTTACGACCAGATTGACGCTGCGCCGGAAGAGAAGGCGCGTGGTATCACGATCAACACGGCGCTCGTGGAATACGAGTCGGCGAACCGTCACTATGCGCACGTGGATTGCCCGGGTCACGCCGATTACGTCAAGAACATGATCACCGGAGCCGCTCAGATGGACGGCGCGATTCTGG
>JAJUFI010000160.1 GCA_029263795.1 Alcaligenaceae bacterium | reverse complement strand
TCTGCGGGCGACCGCATCGTGGCCCACGCCAGTGCAATCTATCGTGAAGAGGGAGGCGGCTGGGTTTTTGTCATGCCTGCGGGTTTCCAAGAGCCGATCCAGCCACGGCTCCGGTCAGGTCCGGCGCCCAATACTGCCCAGGCCGCGCTCGACAGGCTGGCGGAAATCACCCGTTCGGTGGAGGCGGGTGGATCGCCGACGGCACAACGAGTGGTCGATCGCGAGTTGCAGCGATCACTTGCCCGGATCTCGGGTCGGTTGACCCGTATTGAAGAAGGTTATCCGCTGGCGGCCGGCGCAGATCGGGGGGAATACGCCGCTTTTGCGCATGCGTGGGCGGCCATTGCTGGGGAGCAGCAGCTTAAGATCGCTGCCGTGGCGACAGGCGGAAGCGAAGAGAATCTTGATCTGCTGCGCAGCGGAAGTGTGATCCTGGCGTTGACACAAGCCGATACCGCCCATGCGGCCCTGAGCAGCTCCGGCCCTTTCCGCGGCCAGGGGGGCTTTGGCAATCTCCGGGCTTTGGGAAGTCTCTACCCCGAATATGTGCATATTGTGGTGAGGGAGGGTGCGGTGCTGCAGACTGCAAGTGATCTCAAGGGAGCCCGCATCGCCCTGGGCCCGGAAGGGTCAGCCGTGCGCAGCACCCTGCAGCGTGTGCTGGCGGCGCATGGCCTGGAGCAGGGCCGCGATTATCAGGCAGTGGAATTGCGCCTTGGCGAAGCACTGCCCGCGCTCAAGCGTGGCGACATCGACGCTGCAGCCCATGTGATCGGACTGCCGGCTGCGCCCCTTAGAAACATGCTTGGCGAAGGCGAGCAGGGGCTGCGGCTGCTGCCGCTGGCCGATCAGGCTGTGGAGCGTCTCACGCAGCCTGATGACGGCACGGTGGCCGCCCGGATAGCGGCGCATGTTTACCCTGGGCAACGGGTTCCTGTAAAGACGGTCGCGATTCCGGCCCTGCTCGTCACCACGGATGATTTGAGCCGCGACGAAGCGGCGCGTCTGGTACGCAGTGTCTACCAGCATGGGAATGACCTTCTCTCCCGGGGTTCGGCGCAGGGCAGTCAGGTTTCCGTCCGCACGGCCAGGGTTGGTCTGACCATCCCGCTACACCCGGGTGCTGAGCAGGCCCTGGCTGAGCTGGCAGGTGAAGCCAAGGCCAAGCCAGCCGAAGGGGCCCGCTGAAGCGGACGCCGGCACCGGCGTCGGCTTTATTCAATGGTGAGACGTTTGGCCTGCACCGGAGCTTTCTTGGGCAGCGTCAGTTGCAGTACGCCGTCAGTGAACTTGGCCGAGGCGCGGGACTCATCAATTTCCTGTCCAAGCTGGAAGCTGCGGGAAATCTTTCCGTAGTAGCGCTCGGTGCGCAATACGCGCTCGCCATCGCGGGTTTCTTTCTCCTGCTTGCGCTCTGCACTGATCGACACCATCTGACCGTCGATGTTGACGTTGATGTCTTCTTTGGCGACGCCCGGGAGTTCTGCCACGACGGAGTAGTCATCGGCATTTTCCCTCACGTCCACACGCATTTCCGGTGCGCGGGCGGCGGTATCCAGGTCGAAGTCCACAGGGCGGACAAAGAAACCACGAAGAAGATCTGCGAAGGGATCTCTGCGCACGATATCGTTCATGTTCTGCTCCTTGTTGGGTTGTGTTGAGTACGACCTTGCGGAGCACCAGGCGGCCTCCGCCTATGTTCAATGTAAGGACGCTTCACACCATGTTCAAGGGCGGAATTCGAATAAATTTGATGAAAATCAAAGCCTTATAGCCAGAGTGAAATGGCATGCAGGGCCAGCCCGACCAGGCCGCCCACCAGCGCACCATTGATGCGGATGTACTGCAGATCCGCGCCAATGTTTAGTTCGAGCTTCTCGACCAGCTCGGTTTCGTTCCATTCCTTCATCTTTGCCGAAATGAATTCGCCCAGCCGGTGCCGATAACGTTCAACCACTTGTGGCGCATAGGTGCGGGCACGTTCATTCACCCAGCGCCGCATGATTTCGTCGTCTTCCAGGACTTGACCGAACCGAACAACCTGGCGCGCCAGAAAGGCTTCGAAACGTGAATCTTCGGCGGCCAGATCGGCCAGTGCTGCGTCCCGCCATTCACGCCACACTCCATCGACGTAGCGATACAGCGCCGGATGCTCGGCAATCTTTTCTGTCAGCTGTTCCAGCCGCCAGCGGTATTCGGGGTCGTTCTGAAGCTTGTCGATGAACTCGCGCAACCAGTCGTCAAAGTGGCCCCGCAAGGGGTGTTGGGGATTCTGCTCGATTTCTTCAAACAGCTCGGCCACTGTGCGGGCCGTGAACGCTCCCCCTTTTGTGCCCGCCCAATGTTTGAGACGCTGGAAATACAGGGGCAGCTTTTCCGCGAAGATCTCGTTGAGCGTTTGCTGCAGTTCGGGCCGCCTCAGCTGGCCGGCGCTGTAGCGCAGCAGCAGGTCCAGCACTTCCTGGTGGCGCCCGCTGCGGGTGAGGCTGGCCAGAACCCTGCCGGCCAGGGCGGCAAGGTCGGTGGAAAGCAGGTGGCGCGAGACAGTGCGCCGCAGGTAGGTGCGCACCTCGTGTTCATTGAGCAGGCCGCCTGCATTGCGCACCCCGGTGCGCAGCCAGGCCGCCAGGCGAGCCGCGTTCTCAGGTGAGCGCAACCAGCGCGCGGCGCGGGCCGCCGGGTCCACGGTTTCGACCAGACCCTCAATGCGTTCGCGCGAGAAGAACTCGCCCTGTATGAATTCGCCCAGATTGTCAGCGATGCGATCCTTGTTGCGCGGAATGATGGCGGTGTGTGGCAGACGCCGGATACCGAGGGGATGCCGGAACAGGGCCACCACGGCATACCAGTCGGCCAGCGCGCCCACCATGGCGGCTTCGGCGAAGGCCGCCACCCAGGGGAGCGCTGCGTGGACATGACCAAAGTGGGTTGCCAGCACATAGGCGACCGCTGAGGCCAGCAGCAGACCAGTGGCCCGGCGCCGCGCGATACGCAATTTGCGGCGCTTGGCTTCGGTACGGGCTGCCCGCTGTTCGGCCATGGCGGCGGAGGTATTCCGGGCCACGACAGTGTGGGTTTCTAGGCCCGCTTCGGTCTCGGTGTCCGTCTCCGGATTCATGTGTGCGCCCTCGCAGACGATGCGTCGGAGCGGCGAATCAGGCCCAGATTGCTCTTCAGCATCTCGTAAACCCGCCGTGTGACCGGACGCAGGACATTGCTGCGCACAAAAAGGTAGTACACGACATCAGGCAGGCGTGGCATGCCGTCGCTTTCACCCAGTACGCGGAAGTCGGAGTCCACCTGTTCGATGCCCCGCGCAGTGACCCCCAGCCCGGCGCGCAATGCGGCCTTGACTCCAATGAGGCTGGACGAGGTGTAGTTCGGTGTCCAGCGGATGCCGGCTCCGTCCAGGGCTTCCTGCGCAAGGCGGCGGAACAGGCTGGGGCCGTCTGCCAAAACCAGGGGTATGGGCTTGTCCACGTCGTGCACGTAGCTGGCGGAACACATCCAGACGGTCGGGGACGTACGCAGCACCACACCTTCGAGAGATGGATCGTGGCGATTCGAGATCGTCATGTCGATTTCACCCCGATGCAGGGATTCCATCAGAAAGGGGCTGCGCCCCACGTGTATGTCGATCTGCAGCAGGGGCGAACTGCGCGCCACCTGGGCAAGCAGCGGGGGCAGCATGTTATTGGCGACGTCATGTGGCGCACCAATGCGCAATACGCCTTCCAGGCTGCCTTGCTGCAGGTTGCGCAAGGCCTCGTCGTTCACTGCCAGCAGGTGCCGTGCATAGTCGAGCAATTGCAGCCCCTGGGGAGTGAGGTGCTTCTGCCGCCCGCGCCGCTCGAACAGGGCCCTGCCCAGTTGCGTCTCCAGGCGCTGCATTTGTTGGGTCACTGCCGATTGCGTCTTGCCCAGGTGCAGGGCCGCGGCAGCAAACCCATTCTGCTCCTGAATGGCCACCAGTGTTCTTAGAGCCTCAAGATCAAGCGTTTCCATATATAAGCGTGGCTAATGGGTTTTTCTTGGATTCTAGATTGTTTGGCGGCTCGCAACTGCCTATATTGGTGCGATTCCAGCAGTTAGCTTAGGTGAAACAGCAATGACCATATCCACTCAACGCAGCGAAGCCGTGAAGGCAGCAATCCAGCGTATCAAACACATTGCCGAAGACGGCACTTTCACTCGCGCCTCCCTGGAGCAGATTCTGGGCCAGCTTAATGCGCTGGCCGCACAGAAGGCTTTCTGGTCGGAAGAGGAATTCGCGGCACCGCAAGACGGAGAGCTTCAGGCGCGTTACCTCATATCCGAAGAGCCGGACCAAAGCTATGCGCTGTATCTGAACGTCATGCGGCCGGGCAAGAAGATTGTGCCGCACAACCACACCACCTGGGCGTGCATCAGCGCAGTGGAAGGAGCAGAGCTCAACCGCGTGTACGAGCGGGTGGATGATGGCAGTGTGCCGGGCAAGGCCGAGCTGAAGGAAATTCGCCAGGTCATGGTGGAGCCGGGCACAGGCATCGCCCTCATGGCTGATGACATCCACTCGGTCGAGATCCTGCCGGGACAGGTGATCCGCCACCTTCACATGTATGGCCGTGCGCTGGAAACCCTGAATGAGCGCATTGCCTACGACCTTGAAAAGGGTACTTGCGAAGTGATGTCCATCGGGGTCAAGACCCGCCGCTGATGCACCCCCTGCGGGAGCTTCCCAGAAGGGTTGATTGTTGAATGACCTTATTCGGATTGTGAAGGCACATGAATTCGATTGATGCGCGAACTCTGAAAGGCTGGCTGCACGACGGCGGGGAAATCGCACTGTTCGACGTGCGGGAGCATGGGCAGTACGGTGAGTCGCATTTGTTCTACGGCATTCCGCTACCCTACAGCCGGCTCGAGCTGGATGCGCCACGGCTGGCGCCACGGCGCCAGGTGCGCGTGGTGGTCTATGACGACGGCGGGGGGGTGGCCCACAAGGCAGCCCGGCGCCTCTCCGCCATGGGCTATGGGAGTATTCACGTGCTCGAGGGAGGCACACCCGCATGGAAGGAGGCAGGCTACCAGCTTTTCGCCGGGGTGAATGTTCCGTCGAAAACTTTCGGGGAACTCGCAGAACACGCTTATGCGACCCCTCATGTGACGGCAACCGAGCTCAAGGCGATGCTGGATGCGGGCGAGGATGTCGTAGTGCTGGATGGCCGGCCTTTTTCGGAGTACCGCAAAATGGCCATACCCACGGCACAAAACTGCCCCAACGGCGAGCTTGCCTACCGTGTGGGCCGCATGGTGCCGAACCCCAATACGCGCGTCATCATCAATTGCGCAGGCCGCACCCGCAGCATCATAGGTGCACAGACTCTTATCAATCTGGGTGTGCCCAACCCAGTTGCCGCCCTGCAGAGCGGAACGCAGGGTTGGACACTGGCCGATTTCGAACTTGAATACGGCGCAGACCGGCGCTATGGCGCTCCTTCAGAGTCGCTCGACGACATGCGACGTTCAGCGCAGGCGCTGGCCGCAAGCCACGGAGGGGAGGAAGTTGATGCCGCAAGCGTGGCCGCTTGGGAGCAAGATGAGCAACGCACCCTGTTTCTCTGTGATGTGCGCACCCCTGAAGAATTTGCTGCGGGAACTCTGCCTGGTGCTCAGCATACCCCTGGGGGGCAGTTA
>JAJUFI010000057.1 GCA_029263795.1 Alcaligenaceae bacterium | reverse complement strand
TGCACAGGCCGGCGTAACCGAGCTTCTCCTCGCCTTGCTCGTAGCGCTCCTTCTGCAACGCCAGCGCTCTGTTGAAGACGAAGCGGCACGACCCGGCAAAGCGGCGCATGTTGCGCTCCTACTTCGCAGGCAGCTATCCTTCCCCGGCCTGAAGGCCGAGGCTTGCCGCGCACCGGGTCAAGTGCAACCACGCGTACGCCCGGGCCTGGTTCCGGGTGTACGCAAAAATAGTGAAACGCGGCCTGTGCCCTCGTTTCCGGAAATGCCTTGTCATATGCGCGCAGTCATCCAGGTGATCAACAGCGGCGACACGACGATGAATATCCCTGTGGAGGCCAGTACTGCCCCTGCCGAGATAGCCCCCACGCTGGTGAATCGTTCGGTATATAGATAGCTGGCCACAGCAACCGGCATGAGCAACTGCAGCGCAATTGCGGCTGAGACCAGGGCCGGAAGATTCATCCCGTAAATCACCACCACTGCCCCCGCCAAACCCGAGAGCAGGCGGATGCTTCCGACCAGCGTACCCGCCCCCAGACTGGAGCGCGAGACGGTGGCGAGCGCAAACCCCAGGCTGATGAGCATCAGGGGTACGGTTATTGACCCGACCAGCTTCGCGCTTGCCAGAAAGGGTGCAGGCAGCTGAATATCCAGTGTGCGCAGAAAAATGGCGGCGCCGCATGAAAGCACGATGGCCCACGGCAGTTTGCGCTTCACGCTGCCATTTGCATTGCTGCTCATGCTCAACAGGCCGACACCTAAGGTGTGCTGGGACAGCGAGAAAATGGCAAAAACGGTGACTGCCACTGCCAGCCCTATCTCACCGAAGGCAAGATAAGAAATGGGCAGACCCAGGTTGCCGCCGTTGGGAAATGTGGCGGAAGGCAGCAGGCTGGCGACCGGCAGGCGCAGCGCGCGGAGCATAAGCGCAGCGACACAGGCCATGATGGCGATTCCTGCGCAGGTTGCTCCCAGTATCTGCAGTAACATCGTGTCGTGCAGCTCGGTGGTGGCTATCGTGTGGAAAACCAGGGCAGGCGTAGTGACGGATGTCACCAGCGTGGATATGAACTCACCGGGGAAGTGCAATTTTTTGACAGCCCAACCCACCCCTATTCCCGCACACACGAATACCGGCAACAGTACGCCCAGGATATGGACGTACTGTGCCGCCCAACTCATTCCATTCATATGTTTGTAGTCCAGGAGTGTTGAAACATGCGCGTACTACCCTGCGGTATGCGTAAGGCGGGCGTCTGCGAGCCGAGTATCTTAAGCCAAACTATCCGCGAGACTGAAGTGCCATTATGGGAAACCGGACTTGTACTGCGCGGGCAGGTGCATTACGGTGCTGCCTGCAGGAATCCACAGTGAGGCAGGAGGCCTTGAATGCCGATTGATTATCAACGTATCAAGAACTGGAGGTTTGAAGACATTCGCCACCGCTATACGGAAAGGGATGTCATGTTTTATGCTTTGAGCATCGGGCTGGGGCAGGATCCGCTGGATGATGAACAGCTGCGATTCGTCTATGAAAAGAAACTCAAGGTGTTTCCCACCATTGGGTCAATCCTGGCCCAACCGGGTTTCTGGATGCAGGACCCCAACTCAAGCATTACCTGGGTCAAGCTCGTGCACGGCGAACAGCGTATGCGTTTCCACAAGCCGTTTCCGCTTCGCGCAGAGCTGGTGGGCCGCAATCGGGTGACCCAGGTAATCGACAAGGGTGTGGAGAAAGGCGCCATAGTGGTGGTGGAAAACCAGATATTCGATACGGTTGATGATTCCCTCCTCGCAACGGTCGAGCAGGTCACCTTCTGTCGGGCGGATGGCGGGTTCGGCATCAGCGACCCTGGTCTTGAGCCCCTGCCCAAAGTGCCGGAACGCGCGCCCGACCGCCGCTGCACCCTGCCGACAAGGCCGGAAGCGGCGCTTTACTATCGCCTCAATGCTGACCTCAATCCCCTGCATGTGGATCCTGAAGTAGCCGGGGCGGCAGGGTACCCCCAGCCCATACTGCATGGGCTGTGCACGTACGGGGTGGCAGCGCATGCCGTCCTCAGATCATTCTGCAATTATGATCCCGCCCGCCTGGCGCGCTTCGACGCGCGTTTTTCGGCACCCGTCTTCCCGGGGGAAACTCTGGAAGTCGAAATGTGGGAAGGCGAGGGCGGCCTGGTTCAGTTTCAGGCGCGTGTGACCGAGCGCGACGTCGTAGTGCTCAGCCACGGGGTGGCGGGCATGCATTGAACAGTTTGAAAGGCGCGGTGAAGCCGTCCTGGCCAGGCTGCATTGCCCGGCTTTTTTTTGGGCAAAGTCCTCATGACCGCACCATGCCCGTGGCTTCCGAAATCATCCCGCATGGGACGACAATATGTCTTTGTTTGCATATTCACTTGAAAGCATATAACATTCGCCCCTTCGGCGATTTTCAAAGGCCTGTTTTGGCCTGCCACGTCCGATTTTGATTGCTACCAACTCCGGTAAACGTATGCCCAAGACATCCCAGAAGGCGTCGGCCCCGTCAGCGAACGGAGCCGGACTAAGCGCCAATGGAAAATCGAAGAGGAATGGTGTTGACGCCAGTACGCGGCCCATTGAGGTGCTTGCCGTCAAGGTCGACACGCTCAAGGCGCTGCGCAAGGCCACCCAGCACACGCAGGATGACCTTGCCATTGCCATGGGCGTGGGCCAGGGTACGGTCTCGCGCATCGAGAAGCGTCGCGACATGCTGGTGTCCACACTGCAGCACTACGTGGAAGGGATGGGAGGAAAGCTCAAGCTGCTGGCTGTCTTCCCCGACCAGCCGCCATTGGCCATTGAATGTCTGGGGAAAAAGCCCCCGCAACGTCTCAAGGAACGCAAAAAGAAACTCGCCGGCGCGAGCCGCCGGTCCGGGCCCTGATCCAAGATGCAAAACATCCGTACACCGTTCTATCTCATCGATAAGAAGGCTCTGCAACGCAACCTCGAAATCATCGATTACGTCCGTAAGCAGTCGGGCGCCAAGGTTCTTCTGGCGCTCAAGTGTTTTGCCACATGGTCGCTCTTCGACATGATGCGCAAATACATGGACGGCACCACCTCCTCCTCGCTTCACGAAGTTAAGCTCGGCTACCAGAAATTCGGCGGTGAAACCCACGCATACAGTGTGGCTTACGCCGACGAGGAAATCGAGGAAGTCGTCGCCAACTGCGACAAAATCATCTTCAATTCCATCAGCCAGCTCAAGCGCTATGCCGGTCATGCCAAGGGCAAGCCGGTCGGCCTGCGCCTGAATCCCGGGGTAAGCGTGTCAGGTTTCGACCTGGCCGACCCGGCGCGCAAATTCAGCCGGCTGGGAGAGGGTGACGCCGACCGCATTCTAAGCGTGATCGACCAGATCTCAGGGGTGATGATCCACAACAACTGCGAGAACGACCAGCTGAGCCGCTTTGATGAGCTGCTGTCGCAGGTGGAAGAGCGGTACGGGCATATTCTGGAGCGCCTGGAATGGGTCAGCCTGGGGGGCGGCATCAGCTTCACGGCAGAGGGTTATCCCGTGGATGATTTCTGCCAGCGCTTGCGCGAATTTTCCGAGAAATACGGTGTGCAGGTTTATCTGGAGCCGGGCGAGGCCACCGTCAGGCACACTGCCACGTTGGAAGTCAGCGTATTGGACGTCGCATTCAACGGCAAGCACCTGGCCATTGTCGACGCCTCCACCGAAGCACACATGCTGGACCTGCTCATCTATCGCGAAACCGCGCCTCTGGGCGATGCTGAAGGGCAGTACGAATACATGGTATGTGGCAAAACCTGCCTGGCGGGAGACATTTTCGGCGAGGGCCGTTTCAAGCGCCCCCTGCAGGTGGGCGACCGCATCTCCATTGGTGATGCAGCCGGCTACACCATGGTGAAGAAGAATTGGTTCAACGGCGTCAACATGCCGTCTATAGCCATTAAGGAGACCGATGGCTCCGTGCGCGTCGTGCGCGAATTTTCCTTTGACGACTACGTCAACAGTCTGTCCTGAGCGGCAGTACTGCTCACTCAAAAACTGGGGGGTTATCCAATGAAACGCAATGTTCTGATTATCGGCGCTGGCGGTGTGGCTCATGTGGCGGCACATAAATGTGCGCAGAACAATATTTTGCTGGGCGATATTCACATTGCTTCGCGCACGCGGAGCAAGTGCGAGGCAATCATTGCTTCCATCAAAGAAAAGGGCAATCAGCGTGGGCCGGGCCTGCTCAAGGCACACCAGCTGGATGCCATGGATGTCGAGGCTACCAAGGAGCTGATCCGTTCCAC
Organism: Alcaligenaceae bacterium; assembly: GCA_029263795.1. GTDB lineage: Bacteria > Pseudomonadota > Gammaproteobacteria > Burkholderiales > Burkholderiaceae_B > Yanghanlia. The sequence goes on along the minus strand of JAJUFI010000057.1, from coordinate 10,609 downwards.
CGGCAGCCAGATTGTTCTCAACCTGGGCTCACCTTTCTTGAACATGTCCGTGCTGCAGGCCTGCATCGAAACCGGGGCCGCCTATCTGGACACTGCGATCCACGAAGATCCGTCCAAAGTATGTGAAACGCCGCCCTGGTATGCCAACTACGAGTGGAAGCGCCTGGAAGCCTGTCGCAAGGCTGGGGTGACGGCCATTCTTGGTGTGGGTTTCGACCCCGGTGTGGTCAATGCTTACGGCCGCTATGCCATGGACGCCTATTTTGATGAAGTCGAGTCCATCGACATCATCGACATCAACGCGGGCAGCCATGGGCATTATTTCGCCACCAACTTCGACCCGGAGATCAACTTCCGCGAATTCACTTCGACGGTGTGGTCCTGGGAAGACGGCAAGTGGAAGGCGAACAAAATGTTCGAACACCGCAAGGAGTGGGACCTGCCTGTTGTCGGCAAGCGTACCGCTTACCTGACCGGCCACGACGAACTGCACTCCATGTCCAAGAACCTGGGTGTGCCCAACATCCGTTTCTGGATGGGTTTCGGCGAGCACTACATCAATGTCTTCACTGTCCTGAAGAATCTTGGCCTGCTTTCCGAGAAGCCGGTGCGTACGGCCGAAGGTCTGGAAGTAGTGCCGCTCAAGGTGGTCAAGGCCGTATTGCCCGACCCCGCTTCGCTGGCGCCCAACTATACGGGCAAGACCTGCATTGGCGACCTGGTCAAGGGAAGCAAGAATGGCAAGCAGCGCGAGGTCTTCGTCTACAACATTTGTGACCACGAAGAAGCGTACAAGGAAGTGGGCAGCCAGGCCATTTCCTATACCGCCGGCGTTCCGGCAGTGGCAGCCGCCATGCTGATTGCCGACGGTGTCTGGGATGTCAGCCAGATGGTCAACGTTGAAGAACTGGACCCCAAGCCGTTCATTGAACTGATGAACCGCATCGGTCTGGTTACCCGTGTACGTGACGAACTGGGTGACCGGCAGCTGGACCCTCATGCCGAAGTTCCGGCCCCAAACGGAACTGTGATGCAGCCAATTGAGGCTTCGGCCGACTAAGTTCCTTCGCGGGCGGGGCGTATGCCCTGCCCGGTGATACAGGCTCGCAAAAAAGGGCGGTGGCCATGCAGGCGCCGCCCTTTTTGCCGTGCGCGCAGCGCATGCGCCGGCGCAGCAGTCGGATGTATATGGAAATCAGCCGGACTGACCCTCGCCCATCTGGGCCTGCAGGTAATTCTCCAACCCTACCTTTTCTATGAGGCCAAGCTGTTTTTCAAGCCAGTAAGTGTGATCTTCTTCCGTATCGCGCAGCTGCCTGAGCAGGATGTCACGGGTGGTGTAGTCAGCTAGTTCTTCGCAAAGCGCCATGGCGGCCTTCAGATTGCGCTGCACCCGGTACTCTGTTTCGAGATCCTTGCGCAGCATGTCCACGACGTCCTCGCCGGGCGTAAACTCATGAGGACGCATGTCCGGCCTGCCCTGCAGGAACAGAATCCGCCGGAGGATGTCGTCAGCATGCTGGGTCTCTTCCTCCATTTCGTGATTCATGCGTTCATAAAGACGCATGAGGCCGAGGTCTTCATATTGGCGGGAATGGATGAAGTACTGATCACGTGCGGACAGCTCGCCGCGCAGGAGCTCGACCAGACATTCAATGACTTTGGGATGGCCTTGCATGGGCGTCTCCGATAACTGCTTCGAAGTCTGATCTTAACCCACGGAGACGGCAGCGACATATAAACGTCCCGCAGGGAGACTGGCATACGGATCGCAGCATGTGTGAAACCCGGTGCCGGATTGCCTGCGTGATACATTGGTCTGGTTTCGTAGCGTCGCTGCCGGGCTGCAAGCGGCGATGTGCAATCCGATCTTTTCATAGGAGTAGGGTGCCATGGGCAGTATTGATACTTTCAAGGCAAGAAGCACACTGGATGTCGAAGGAAAGTCATACGAGATATACAGGCTGCAGGCAGTAGCCGATGCCGGCTTCGACGTCTCCCGTCTGCCATACAGTCTGAAGATCCTGCTGGAAAATCTCCTGCGTACGGAAGATGGCAGCGATATTACCGCTGCCGATATAGAAGCCCTTGCAGGCTGGGACCCTTCCGCCGGTGCAACGCGCGAGATTGCCTTCACCCCAGCGCGTGTTCTGCTGCAGGATTTCACCGGGGTTCCGGCGGTGGTCGACCTTGCTGCCATGCGCGAAGCCATGCGCGATCTCGGTGGCGACCCGGCGCGCATCAACCCACTGGCACCGGTGGAACTCGTCATCGATCACTCCGTCATTGTCGATGTCTTCGGCAACCCCCAGGCTTTCGCGCGAAACGTGGAAATCGAATACCAGCGCAATGTCGAACGCTACCAGTTTCTGCGCTGGGGTCAGACCGCCTTCAATGATTTCAAGGTGGTGCCGCCGGGCACCGGCATCGTTCACCAGGTGAATCTGGAACATCTTTCCCGGGTGGTCTTCACACAGGAAAGAAATGGCGTGGTTCAGGCTTATCCGGACTCCTGTGTTGGCACTGACTCCCACACTCCCATGGTCAACGGCCTGGGTATCGTGGCATGGGGTGTGGGGGGTATCGAGGCCGAGGCAGCCATGCTGGGTCAGCCCATTTCCATGCTCATTCCCGAAGTGGTGGGTTTCAAGCTGACGGGTGCCTTGCCGGAAGGCTCCACCGCGACCGATCTGGTGCTGACCATCACGGAAATGCTGCGCAAGCATCGCGTAGTGGGCAAGTTTGTGGAATTCTACGGGCCGGGTGTTTCGGCAGTGCCCCTTGCGAACCGGGCCACCATAGGCAATATGAGCCCCGAATACGGTTCCACGCTGTCCATCTTCCCCATCGACGACGTCACCTTGCGCTACATGGCCCTGACCGGGCGTTCGCCCGAACAGATTGCACTGGTCGAAGCTTACGCCAAGGCACAGGGCCTGTGGCATGACCCGCAGGCGGAACCCCGCTACACCGAAACGCTGGAGCTGGATCTCTCCACCGTCGTACCTTCCATCGCCGGGCCCAAGCGGCCTCAGGACCGCATCCCCCTGGCTGAGTCCCGGCAGTCCTTCCGCAATAGCCTGGCGGCCCTCATCAGCGAAGTCGAACAGCCCCTGAAGGGCTATGACAAGGCGGTCGAAAGCAGCTTCCCGGCTTCCGATCCACCGTCCGCTGAACAGCCTTCCAAGCGGTCTCCGGCACCCAACGAGCTGGAGGAAGAAGCACCCGACGATGCGCTGGGCCGAAGCGATGCTGCTGCAAGCAAGGAACACCGCTCCATCACCGTCACCATAGACGGCACACCCTGCACCATTGACCACGGCGCCGTGGTCATTGCCGCCATCACCTCGTGTACCAATACCTCCAACCCTGAAGTCATGATGGCTGCCGCTCTGCTGGCCAAGAACGCGGTCGAGAAAGGGTTGCAACGCAAGCCGTGGGTAAAGACCAGCCTGGCACCGGGGTCACGCGTGGTCACGGATTACTACGAACGTGCCGGCCTCATGCCTTATCTGGAAGCCCTGGGTTTCAATCTGGTGGGGTATGGGTGCACGACCTGCATAGGCAACTCGGGCCCGCTCATTCCCGAAGTCAGTCAGGCGATCTACGAATACGACCTGGCCGTGGCATCGGTGCTTTCAGGCAACCGCAACTTCGAGGGCCGCATCCATGCCGAAGTGAAGATGAACTACCTGATGTCCCCGCCGCTGGTGGTGGCCTACGCCCTGGCCGGCACGATGGACATCGACCTGTACAAAGACCCGATCGGCACTGGCAAGGATGGCAGGCCCGTGTACCTGAAGGACATCTGGCCGTCGTCCGCAGAGGTCGCGGCCGTGGTCCAGTCGTCCATCGCCTCCGAGATGTACACATCTGGTTATGCCGATGTTTTTGCCGGTGACGAACGCTGGCGCGGCCTGCCAACACCGGAAGGTTCACTGTTCGACTGGGATGCTTCCTCCACCTATGTGCGCAAGCCACCGTATTTCACAAACATGCCGCGTACGCCCGAGCCGGTGCGAGATATCGTTGGCGCCCGTGTACTCGCCAAGCTGGGCGATTCCGTCACCACCGATCACATCAGCCCCGCGGGTTCCATTGCTCCCAACTCGCCGGCGGCCCAGTATCTGATCAGTCATGGTGTCGAGCCCAAAGACTTCAACTCCTACGGCTCGCGGCGTGGCAACCACGAGGTCATGATCCGTGGCACGTTTGCCAACGTGCGTTTGCGCAACCAGTTGGCACCCGGCACAGAGGGCGGTTATACGCGCGACTTCACCCAGCCGGGCGCACCAGTCACGTCCATATACGACGCATCCCGCAATTACATTGATGCGGGCGTTCCGCTGGTGATTCTGGCCGGCAAGGAATACGGTTCGGGTTCGTCGCGCGACTGGGCGGCCAAGGGAACCGTACTGCTGGGTGTGAGGGCGGTGATCGCCGAATCGTTCGAGCGTATCCACCGGTCCAATCTGCTCGGCATGGGCGTCCTGCCGCTGCAATTCATGGAAGGGCAGAACGCGGCCACCCTGGGGCTCACCGGTGAGGAGGTCTTTGAGATACGGGGCGTCAGCCTGCTGAACGAAAGTGACAGCGTGAAGACCGTGAGAGTGACGGCGGGGGACGTTGAGTTCGACGCACTCGTGCGCATCGACACCCCTAGCGAGGCGGCTTACTACCGGCACGGCGGCATCATGCAGTACGTGCTGCGCAGCCTGCTGAACTGAAGCACATGTGTGACGGCCCGCCAGGAAAACCTTTCTCTGGCGGGCCGGCCAAAGTTCCCGAGATCTTGGCCCGGTGAGGGTGCTTACTTCGCGAACAGCTGGCTCATGTCTTTGAATGCCTTGAACTCCAGGGCATTGCCACAGGGGTCAAGCAGGAACATGGTGGCCTGTTCACCCACCTGGCCCTTGAACCGGATGTAGGGTTCGATGACGAATTTCGTGCCGAACGACCGGAGCCTTTCAGCTAGAGCTTCCCACTGTTCCCATTGGAGCACGATGCCAAAGTGGGGAACCGGTACATCGTGGCCGTCCACGGGGTTGGTGCCGGCCTTTTCCTGATAGGGCATTTTGGGGTGTTCGTGGATCACCAGCTGGTGACCATAGAAATCGAAGTCCACCCAGTGTTCGGCGGAGCGCCCTTCGGGCAGCCCGAAAACCTCGCCATAGAAGCGGCGGGCGGCGGGCAGGTCGTGGACGGGTATGGCAAGGTGAAACGGTGAAAGACTCATGCTTGTTTCCTTCAGGAAAAGTCTGTGTGTCAGCGGCCTATGGCTCACCCCACATTTGCGTGGGTTTGCTCCAGCCCGCAATATCATACGTCCTTCCGCCCCATGGCTGCGGCTGCATGCAACCATGCGGCGTTCAGACCAGCAGTTCTTACGCCGGCTCCGCGATGGCGGTCTCGGGCTCTTCAGGCCTCTGACCATAGCGTTTGGCCAGCACGGCGCAGACCATCAGCTGTATCTGATGGAAAATCATCAGTGGCAGTAGTAATGTGCCCAAGGCGGCACCGCTGAAAATGACCTGCGCCATGGGTACTCCCGTAGCCAGGCTTTTTTTGGACGCTGCAAAGAGGATGGTAATGCGGTCTTCCAGGTTGAAGCCGAAGCGCTTGGCCAGAAAGGAGACTATCCCCAGCACGATCGCCAGCAGCAGACAACATGCAAGTGTCAGTGTGATGAGCTGCCACAGCGGCAGGGTGTCCCAAATGCCTTCCACCACCGCCCGGCTGAAGGCGGTGTAAATGACCAGATAAATGGAGCCCTGGTCGACGTACTTGAGCCAGTTCTTATTGTTGACCACCCATTCGCTTATCCAGGGCCGCAGAAATTGACCAACGATGAAGGGCAGCAGCAACTGCAGGGTGATGTTGCCGATGGCTTGCCCCAGCGGCATGCTCTGCACCGCGGTGCCCAGCATCAGCAGCACCAGTACCGGGGTGATGAAGACGCCAATCAGGCTGGATGTGGCGGCCGAACAAATGGCGGCGGGCACGTTGCCACGCGCCATGGAGGTGAAGGCGATGGCCGACTGCACGGTCGCGGGCAGGGCGCACAGGTACAGCATGCCGATATACAGCTCAGTACCCACCATGGGCTCCAGCACGGGTCTCAGAGCAAGCCCCAGGGCAGGAAACAGCAGGAAGGTGCAGGCGAACACCAGGCCATGCAGCCGCCAGTGGGTCAGGCCGGAGATGACCGCCTGGGTTGAAAGCTTGGCACCGTGCAGGAAGAAGAGGAGGCCGATGGCCAGGTTGGTCGCCAGGTTGCCCACGGCGACTGCATCGCCGCGCAAAGGTAATACGCTGGCCAGCACGACCAGCCCGATGAGAATCAAAGTGAAGTTGTCCGGAAGGAAACGGGGCCGTCTCATAGCAGTGAGTGTGGTGTCCGATGGAAATGGGCATACTTTAGTATGCTGTGGATTTTCGTGCTAACGATAGTTCGCCCATGAATATCGATGAAACGACAAACGGCCTAGATCAGCGCTCGATTCCGGAGCTTGCCATTCTGCCGCGCCCCGTCTACGCCAGGGTGGAAGACATCGCCGAGCGCAGGGCGACCCAGGCACACAGCCATCCGTGGGTACAGCTTTCCTATGCAATCCGGGGAGTTCTCAAGATTCGCAGCAAGGGCGGGGTGTTCGTGGCTCCTCCACAAATGGCGATACTCATTCCGCCCAAGCTCGAACACGTCGTTGAGAATTCGCCCGGCACACAGATGCGCAGCCTCTACATCGCCACGGAGGCACTGCCTGATACCGGCCACAGCTGTGAAGTGCTCGCGGTATCAGATTTGTTGCGCGAGGCGATACGCCATTTCTCCCTTTTCCCGGTGGAGTACGATGAAACCGGCCCGCAGGGGCGCCTGGCGCAGGTGATGCTGGACCTCGTCGCCGCTGCCCCGCGGGAAGCGCTGTCGCTACCCTGGCCGGAAGCTTCCGGTCTGCGGGACATCTGCACAACCATCATGGCGGCGCCGGACCAGGCATTGCAGCTGGGTGAGTGGGGCAAAACTCTGGGCATGTCGGTCCGCACCCTGGAGCGGCAGTTTCTGCGTGAGACGGGCATGAACCTGCGCAGCTGGCGCCTCCGCGCACGGCTGTTGGAAGCGCTTCCCATGCTGGAGCGAGGCGATGCAGTCACGGATGTCGCTCTCGCCTGTGGCTACGAATCGACGTCAGCCTTCATCGCTTCATTCAGGGAGTTTTTCGGCACTACTCCGGGCAGCTTCAGTGTCCGGGCGGGCGCACGACCGGGTCGAAGTGGGTCATGACATCCAGCACAGCTTCCTGGGCCATCACCCTGCGGCGGGCTTCGGCGGCAATTTCATGGCCTGCCAGTATGGTCAGTTCGCCGTTCATTTCCAGGTCGACCTCGACCCATATCATGTCGCCCATCTTGCGCGTCTTCAGCCCGTGTATCCCCAATACGCCCGGTGTTTCCAGCAGCAACTTGCGTATGCGCTCTTCCGTAGCGGCGTCCACGCCGCTATCCATGAGGTCGTCGAAGGCGTTATAGAAGAAGCGCCACCCCATGCGGGTGATCATGAGACCGACGATCAGAGCGGCCAGCGGGTCAGCCAGAGGAAACCCGGCCAGGCTGGCGCCGATACCCAGTGCCACAACCAGCGAAGATGCCGCATCCGACCTTGCATGCCAGGCATTGGCCACCAGCATGGTGGAGCGCACCCGGTTGCCGACCCGCAGCAGGTAGCGGAACAGCAGCTCCTTTGCCAGCAAGGTGATCAAGGCGGTGAGCAGGGCAAGCTCATGCACCGGGGGCAGGGTTGCGGCCCGGGTGAGCTTGATGTATCCCGACCATACCATGCTCAGGCCTACCAGAATGAGTAGTACGCCTATGGCGAGTGAAGCTGCAGTCTCGAAGCGGTAGTGGCCGTAAGGATGCTTGTCGTCAGGCCCCTTGGAGCTGTGCCGGTTGGCGATCAGCACAATGAAGTCGGACAGCAGGTCGGACAGCGAATGGACGGCATCGGCAACCAGGGCGGCCGAATTGCCAAATACGCCAATGATGAACTGGACTATGGTCAGCGCGGTGTTCACCAGTACGCTGACCATGGTGCTGCGCAGGGCGGCCGTCTGCCGCTCGCCGGCTCCGGCTTCCTGATCGCCCCCGATGGGAGGCGGGCCCGTCAGGGGAGCCATGCCCTCAACTGATGCGCATGCCAGGCTGGGCACCCGGCCATGGCTGCAGAATGTAGATGCCGGGGTTGGATTTCTCGTCGGCGTGGCTGGCCGCCAGCACCATGCCTTCAGAGACGCCAAAGCGCATCTTGCGCGGGGCCAGATTAGCCACCACGACGGTCAGTTTACCCACGAGATCAGCCGGCTTGTAGAAGGATTTGATGCCGGAAAATACCTGGCGATGACGCCCTTCACCGACATCCAGCGTGAGGCGCAGCAGCTTGTCGGACCCTTCCACCTCTTCAGCCGACACAATGTGTGCGATGCGCAGGTCGACCTTGGCGAAATCCTTGATGTCGATGGTGTCGGCAATGGGTTCGCCACCGGGCACCACTTGCGGCTCTGCAGGCGGCTCAAAGAGTTGATCGAGCATGGCAGGTTCCACCCGCTGCATCAGATGCTTGAACGGGGCAATGGTGGCCGGCAGCATACCGGCATCAGCCCAGACGAAGTTGCGGCTTTCGCCGAAGAGTTCCTGGGCCACACGGCGGGTGAGCACAGGAAGCACGGGCGCCAGCATGACGGACAGGGCCTTGAAGCCGGCCAGGGCGCGTGAACAGATGTCCTGCAACTTGGCGCGGGTTTCTTCGTCGGCTGTCTGAATGCCCTTGGCGAGTACCCATGGCTGGGCGGCGTCGAAGGCCTGGTTGATGACATCAGCCTGAGCCATGATGCGACGTATGGCGCGCCCGTACTCGCGGTATTCGAAATCAGAACGAACCTGCTCGGCTACTTCGGCCAGTTGCTGCTGCAGGGCCAGCGTATCACCGACATAGCCGAGCTTGCCATCGAAAAGTTTGGTGATGAAATTGGCCGCACGGCTGGCAATGTTCACGTATTTGCCGACCAGGTCACTGTTGACCCGTGCGATGAAATCGTCTGGGTTGAAATCCAGGTCTTCAACGTGAGAATTCAACTTGGCCGCAATGTAGTAGCGCAGCCACTCGGCATTCATGCCGATTTCTAGATAGCGCAGGGGCGAAATGCCCGTACCGCGACTCTTGGACATTTTCTCGCCGCTGACAGTAATGAAGCCGTGCACATTCAGCGCGTCTGGCGTCTTCAGGCCGGCGAACTTCAGCATGGCCGGCCAGAACAGGGCGTGAAAGTAGACGATGTCCTTGCCGATGAAATGCACTTGCTCGGTGTCGCTTTCCGGGTCGATCAGGCCGTAGAAATCGAGCCCAGACTTTTCACAGTAAGCCTTGAGCGACGCCAAGTATCCGACCGGGGCGTCCAGCCAGACGTAGAAATACTTGCCCGGAGCATCTGGAATCGGTATGCCGAAATAGGGTTCGTCGCGGGAGATGTCCCAGTCGGCCAGATTGGCTTCGGAGCCCGCCTCACCCAGCCACTCACGCGTCTTAGCCAATACTTCCGCCTGCAGGCGCTTGTCGCCATTGGCGTTGGTGCCCGCCACCCACTCACGCAGAAATTCCACGCAGCGCGGGTCGGACAACCGGAAAAAGAAGTGTTCGGAACTGCGCAGCACCGGCTTGGCGCGCGTCAGCGTGGAATACGGCTCGATGAGCTCGGTGGGGGAATAGACGGCGCTGCAGGATTCGCATGCATCACCGTATTGATCCTTGGCGTGGCAGTGCGGGCACTCACCCTTAATGTAGCGGTCGGGCAGGAACATGCCCTTGACCGGGTCATAGAACTGCTCGATGGATTTGCTGTAGATGAAGCCGGCGTCCTTCAGGCGCCGATAAATCTTCTGGGACAGTTCTACGTTCTCGGGCGAATGCGTGGAATGCCAGTGGTCGAACTCGACATGAAAGCCGTTCAGATATTGCGGGCGCTCGGACGCATATCGAGCGACCAATTGCTCGGGTGTGATTTCCTCGGACTCAGCCTTGAGCATGATGGGCGCACCGTGCGCGTCATCGGCGCCCACGAAATGCACAATGTGACCCGCCATCCGCATGGACCGAACCCAGATGTCGGCCTGGATGTATTCCATGATGTGGCCGATGTGGAATGAACCGTTAGCGTAGGGAAGTGCGGTAGTGACAAAGAGGGTACGGGACATGTTGGCTGTAATTGGTCGGAGGACGGGTTCAAAAGACCAATTTTAGCCAAGCTGTAAAGCGGCGGGGCATAAACCCCGAACCGCAGCAGGTACATGCCGGAAAATAACCAGGGAACGGACTACAGTGTGACTGTAAGTGAAATCTGGTTTGCTTTCGTAAACGTCATTACGAAATTTCGCGCACTTCGACGTCGGTGACGTCTTTGTTGCGGAACGCCGGGCGGGCCTGGTAGGGGCGGCGGCGCTCTTCCCAATAGGCCTTCACACCAAACGGGCGGCCCTTGATTCGCGCAACTACGTAAAGAATGGCGACGGCAATTGCGGTGGACACCATGAAGATGGCGGCCGCGACAATGCTGAAGATCGC
>JAJUFI010000095.1 GCA_029263795.1 Alcaligenaceae bacterium | reverse complement strand
ATGCCAGTGCGGTGTTGTACTCGTTGCTGCAGACGGCAAAGGCCAATGATCGCGAACCCTATGCGTGGCTGCGCTTCGTACTGGAACGCCTGCCGCTGGCAAAAACGGTCGATGAAATTGAGGCCTTGTTGCCGTGGAATACCCATGACCAGGATTTAGCCATGAATCTGGCTGCCTGGGAATAATGGGGTAGATGCACCGCTTACAATCCAGTTGGATGGCACCACCTATTTTGCCGTCTCCAATGACGAGATCGGGGTCAACGCGCTTGTGCAGGTCGACCGTGTGGAAGACGGCGTGTTCCACGTGTCTCCCAAGGCAGCCGAACCAGAATCGGCCACGCACGCCGTGTCCGCTCGCTCGCCTTAATCCCCGCCCTTGCAAAGAAACACGGCGACGCCAGCGCCGCCGTGTTTCTTCTGACAGATGCGCCGAGGCGCATCGTCGGATTCAGCCTCCAGCGTGGTCGCCGCGCACATCCAGCGCGTCACGCAGGCCGTCACCAATGAAGTTGAAGCTGGTCACCGCGATGGTGATCGTCAGACCCGGCACAATGGCCAGCCAGGGAGCGCTTGCCAGATACTGCTGCGCGCCGTTGAGCATGTTGCCCCAGCTGGGCAGCGGCGGCTGGATGCCGTAACCCAGGAAGCTGACATAGGCTTCGAGCAGAATCGCGCGGGCGATGGTCAGCGTGGCGGCGACGATGATCGGGCCCAGTACATTGGGAAGGATCTCGCGGAACATGATGTGTGTACCACTCAGGCCAAGCATGCGGCCTGCCTGCACGAACTCGCGTTCACGCACCGAGCGCACTTCCGCCTCGACGATCCGGGCAACTTCCATCCAGCTGGTGACCGCAATGATGATGGTGATCATCGTGGGGCTGGGCTGAAGCAGCGCGGCCAGAGCAAGCACCAGGAAAATGGAAGGATAGGCCAGGAAGGCATCAACCAGGCGCATCAGCACGGCGCCCACCTTGCCCCCGTGATAGCCGGCAATCAGGCCCACGGCACTGCCCAGCGTGGTGGACAGAACCATAGCCATGAAACCGACCAGCAGGGAGATCTGCCCGGCTTCGAGCAGACGTGCTGCCTGGTCGCGGCCCAACGGGTCGGTTCCAAGGAAGTGCAGTCCCGTGAAAGGGGGTGCAAAGCGCGCCCTCAGATCGATGTACAGCGAATCGTAGGGAAGGAAATAGGGACCGATGAAACACGCAAGTGTCAGGGCGGTGATCATGAAAATGCCGATCAATGCCAGGCGATGCTTGGCGAAGCGGCGGACCGCTCGGCTGTGCCACCAGCGGCTGTGTTTCGTTGAATGGACTGCAATACTACTCATGTGGACACTCCGATCGGGGTTCAGCTCAGGCGTACGCGGGGATCGACAAAGGCGATGACGATGTCGGCCAGCAGGTTGCCCAGCAGGGTCAGAATCGCTGACAGCATCAGCAGACCCATCACCACCGGGTAGTCGCTGTAGCCCAGACTGTCCAGGAACAGACGACCCATGCCCGGCCACGTGAACACGGTTTCCGTCACCAATGCGCCACCGAGCAGCGAGGGAACCTGCATGCCGGCCAGGGCAATGATGGGCAGCAGGGCGTTGCCAACCACGTGACGCATCAGGATGCGGCGTTCCTTCACGCCCTTGGCGCGCGCAGTCTTGATGAAGTCCTGGTTGATCACGTCCAGCGTCGCGGCGCGAATGTAGCGGCTCCAGGTTGCCACATGCACCAGCGACAGAACAATACTGGGAAGAATCAGGTGATGCAGATAGTTCAGTACGGACTGATCGCCGATCGTGTACATATTACCGGCGGGAACCCAGCCCAGCTTGAGCGAGAATACGTAAATGCCCACCAGACCGAACCAGAATGTAGGAATTGACAGTGCGACCATGGCACCGATGGTGGCCGCATAATCGAAGCCGGAGTAGCGATGCGTCGCGCCACGGATGCCGATCCAGGCACCCAGCGCAAAGGAAATGACGGTCGATGTGCCCATGAGCAGCAGCGTCGCAGGCAGATGACGGCCAATGACCTGCAGCACGGGAGCGCCGTCGCGGAATGACACGCCCCAGTCACCCTGCAACATCTGCCATACCCAGTCGACATAACGGAGCATCAGCGGACGGTCGAGGCCAAGCTGGCGCGTCAGACGGTCGATGTCCTCCTGGGTCATGCTGGCATCCAGCGCAAATTGCGACAGTGGTCCGCCGGGAATCATGTTCAAGACGACAAAGCCGATCAGCGAAACGATCAACAGCAGAACAATGCTCTGCCAGAACCGATTAAGTAAAAACCTGGCCATTCAATTCCTCGAAGCAGGTGGAATATCCTGAAAGACTCCGGACGCCTCGACGGCGCCCGGAGAAAACACCGTTACGCTCCGCGGCGCCAGCCCGCGGCATTCCACGATTCGGTGCGAGTATTGCTATTGCTCACAACGCCCTTGATGTCCGACTTCCAGCCACGGACCGTGTTTTCCGAGAACAGCGGCAGGAAGGGAAGATCGTTGCGCACGTGCTCCTGGATCTTCTTGTAGATCTCGATGCGACGCGGCACGTCGAAGGTGCGGGCCCCCTCTTCCAGCAGACGGTCCACTTCCGGGTTGTTGTACTGCGCGGTGTTGGAACCCCGACCACCCTTGGCACGAATCGCACCGGAGTGGAAACGGTTATAGACGTCGGGGTCGGAGGCCACCAGGTAGGCAATGCTGACCAGCACGGAATCGAACTGGGAGAGCGTCCAGAAGTCACCCCAGATCACGGCAGCCGGAAGGTTGGAGATCTTCATCTCGATACCGACGTCGCGCAGGGTTTGCTGCATGAACTGCTGGGCCTGCTCGCGCAGGTGGTTGCCGGTCGTGGTGGAGTTGTTGAACGACAGACGCACGCCGTCCTTGACGCGAATGCCGTCACGGCCTTTGACCCAGCCGGCCTCGTCCAGCAGCTTGGCCGCCTTCTGGGGGTTGTACTCGTGCTTGGGCAGGTCTTCGTTGTAGTACACGGAACCGCGCGGCATGTAGGATTCGACCGGGACGGGCAGGCCGTAGTACAGCGCATCGATGATCGACTTCTTGTCGATCGCCAGGTAGATGGCTTCACGGACCCGCTTGTCCTGGAAGAAGGGGCGCTCCATGTTGAGATAGACCGTCTCGACCGTGGGGCCTGGCTGCAGCACGACTTCGCGGCCTTTGAGCTTCTTGGCTTCTTCATAATTGTCGGGCGTGATGAACTGACGGCCGACCAGGTCGATGTCCCCGCTCTTGAACTGTGCATACAGCACGGTGAGATCGGGGATGTACTTGAACACCAGCGTCTCGATGTACGGGCCTTCACCGTGGTAGTTGCGGTTGGCAGCCAGTTCAATGTGGTCACCCGCGACGCGGCGCACCCACTTGAACGCACCGGTACCGATGGGCGCCTGATTGAACGCCGCAGTGTTGCGATCGGCTTCCGGTTCGAGAATGTGCTTGGGCACAATGAAGGTTTCGGCCAGGAACGCGAGGTAGGGTGCGAACGGCTGGGTCATGCGCCAGGTGATCTCGGTGGGCGAAACCACTTTGATGTCGCGGACCAGGGTATGGCCGGCGGTACGCCAGCTGCGGAAATTCGGGTCGACGATCAGTTCGAGGGTGAACTTGACGTCTTCGGCGGTGAACGGCTTGCCATCATGCCACTTCACGTCGTCACGCAGCTTGATGCGCCATTCCAGGCCGTCTGCCGACAGGCCGCCGTTTTCAATGGTCGGCACTTCCGCAGCAAGGTTCGGTACGAACTCGCCTTCCGGGGTCACGCGGAAGAGTGCATCGAACACGGAGAAGTGAATGCCGTCATCCACCTCGATCTTGGCCATCAGCGGGTTGAAGACGGTCGGCTCTTGAGAGAGCCCAACGACAATCCGGCCTTTCGGCTCGGCGGACTGCGCAAAGGCAGGCTTGCCAAGCAGGTGGGGCGCAAATATGCTCGCTGTCCCGGCAAGCCCGAGCAATTTCAGCGCCGAGCGGCGCGTCATCGAGATCCTTCCTTCAGTCATGAAACATCTCCTTGGTTGATTCTGGCTGGAAACTGCAGTTAAAGGTCAAGCGCAAGCTGCAGCGGTTTCACCCGCTTCAAGGCCAGGGATGGCCGCGACCAGTTCACGCGTATAGTCAGATTTCGGGTTGAGAAAGATTTGCGAGGGAGGGCCGATCTCCACGACCCGGCCATACTGCATCACTGCTATCTGGTCGCAGATCTGACTTGCCACCCTGAGATCGTGCGTGATGAACACCATGGAAACCTTGGTTTCCTTCTGCACGTCATCGAGCAGCTTCAGAATCTGCGCCTGAATCGATACGTCCAGTGCCGAGACCGACTCGTCGGCCACAAGCACCTTGGGCTGGAACATCAGCGCCCGGGCAATCCCGACACGCTGCCGCTGGCCACCCGAGAACTCGTGTGGGTAGCGATCGTACGCACTGGGGTCGAGCCCGACACGGGATAAAAGCTCCATGGCCCGTTCCCGCGCCTCGCGGCGCCCCATGCCGTGAGCGATGGGGCCCACGGTGAGGATGTTTCCAATGGTGAAGCGGGGGTTCAAGGACGCGAAAGGATCCTGGAAGATCATCTGGACCTGCGGACGCAGATGGCGGAACTCCGCTTCCTTCATCTTTGCAATATCGACGCCGTCGAAATAGATGCTTCCGCCGTCGCTGTCCAGCAGCTTGACCAGCAAACGTCCAAGCGTGGATTTGCCGGAACCGCTCTCGCCCACGATGCCCAGTGTGTGGCCGGCCTCGAGCTCGAACGACACCCCATCCACGGCCTTGACGGTGCGCTCGGTACGGAACAGACGGCTGCCGCTGCGGTAGGTTTTAAAAAGATTCTCGCCACGAAGCACGGGCTTGCCGGACTTGCCGCCACCATTCGGCAGCGTGTCCTCGACATGGAAAGAGGGAACCGCGGCAATCAGGCGCTGCGTATAGGGGTGTTCCGGGTGCTTGAGCACTTTGGCCGCCGGACCCTGTTCCACCAGCTTGCCCTTTTCCATGACCACGACGCTGTCGGCAATTTCAGCCACAACGCCGAAATCGTGCGTGATGAACATCACGCTCATGCCTTTGCGGCGCTGGATGTCGCGGATCAGCTTGAGGATCTGGGCCTGGGTCGTTACATCGAGCGCGGTGGTGGGCTCGTCGGCAATCAGGATGGTGGGCTCCAGCGCCAGTGCCATGGCGATCATGACGCGCTGCCGCTGCCCGCCGGAAAGCCGGAACGGATACTGCTGGAACATCAGCGTGGGCGATGGCAGCCCCACTTCCGCCAGGAGTTCCAGCGCACGCTGCCGGCGTGTTTCCTCGGTACCCACGCCGTGCGCCATCATGGCTTCGGTAATCTGGTCGCCCACCGTCATCAGCGGATTCAGGGCTGACAAGGGGTCCTGAAAGATCATCGAAACCACACGGCCGCGCATGTCGCGCAGCGCTTCGGGGTCTGCCCCGATCAGTTCATGGCCCTTCAGGCGGATTGAACCACCCGTCACGCGAAGCGACTTGGGCAGCAAGCCCATGATTGCATTGGCAGTCACCGACTTGCCGGAACCGGACTCACCGATAATGCAGAGAATTTGCCCCTGCACCAGGTCGAATGAAATGTTTTGGACCGCGTGAGAGCGGTCCATGGCTGCGGGCAGGCTGACTGTCAGCTCACGTACAGAAAGAGCGGCTTCTTCGGATGTCGGGAGACTCTTCGAACCAGATTCCACGATGCCTCCTTGGCCTTCAGGATGTCACCAAAATTTCACTATATATTGAAAATTGAAAACGGCCTATAGTGAAAAACGCGACAGAGAAAAATTTCCGCTTCTGATAAGATTTATTGCGAATACCTTATGAACACGTTCTTTGAAGCCTTTTGAGTTCCTTGGAGGCGGGGGAACTCGGCGGTGTCCTGTCTACACTGCAGGTGAAATTTTCACTATTTTGATCTATAACTAATTATCAATCGGGGATTTCACTAGTCATGCGAGTCATCGAACAGGACAGTGCGGAAGGGACAAACCAGGTTGCGGAATTCCATTTGGGTGCCAACCTGCGTGCACTGCGCAAGCAAAAAGGCTTGTCGCTTCAGCAACTCGCCGAGGCATCCGGTGTCTCGGTGGGTATGATCAGTCAGATAGAACGGGAAATCGCCAACCCCTCGATGCGGGTCCTCACCGCACTGCGCAGGGCCCTGAACATCTCGATGCAGGAAATGTTCGGTGAAACAGACCCGGAACTCGCAGCACAAGACACCCCTCCCTTCATCCGGCGCAAGGCGCACAGGCGGATACTGGATCTGGGTTCGCTGCACAAGGAATTGCTGACTCCCTCCTGCGGACAATACCTGCAAATGATGATTCTACGCCTGGATCCGGGAGGTGAGTCAGGCGGTCGGGCAATCAGTTACCCCGCAGAGAAAGGCGGGCTTGTGCTGACCGGCAGTGTCATGCTGACCGTCGATGGCGTGAGGACACAGCTGAATACGGGCGACAGCTTCGTCTTTGACAGCGCCAAACCCCACTCCCTGCAGAACACCTTTGATTCACCGACCGACGTCCTGTGGATCATCGGAGCGGTCCAATTTGACCGACATCTCTAACCCTCCCCTCGCAACAAGGACTCTCAAATGAAGTCTTCCAGAATTGCCGAAAAGAGCACCCCATACTGGTGGGATACTGCGCCGCTCAAGCGGATGGCGCAAAAGCCTCTTGCCACGCGTGCAGACGTTGTCATCGTCGGAGCCGGATACGCCGGGTTGACCGCCGGCCTGACGCTCGCGCGAGCGGGTCGTTCGGTGACCATCCTGGACAAAATGCACCCGGGCGAAGGCGCCTCCACGCGAAATGGCGGCATTACCAGCGGCAATATCCGCAAGGGCTACTCGGAACTCGTCAGGAAGTACGGCGAGGCACGTGCCACAGCGATTGAAGCCGAGGGCAAGGCAGCACGGGAATTCATTTACGAATTCATCCGCAGCGAAGGGCTGGAATGCGACTTCAGCATGACAGGCCGCTTCTATGGTGCCTTCGGGAAAGAGCAGTACGAAGAACAGGCACGCAGCGCCGAGAAACTGCGCAAGACGCTGGGCATCGACGCCTACGCGGTACCCTACTCCGAAGTCAGGCAGTACATCGGCACGGACATGTACCGCGGTGGCTCGGTTCGCATGGACATTGGCGGCCTGAACCCTGCCAAGTACCTGGCTGAAATCCTGCGAGTCACCCTGGCTGCAGGCGTGACCGTGCACGACCACACTGCCGTGACCTCCATCCGCAAGGAAGGCGACGGCTTCCACGTCAACACCTCGGCCGGAACCATCATCGGGCGCCAGGTGCTCATCTGCACCAACGGCTACACGGACGGCTCCGACCCCTGGCTGCGTCGGCGCATCGTTCCCGTGCGCAGCCGCATCATCGCCACGGAAGAATTGCCCCTGGATCTGATGAACACGCTTTTCCCCAAGCGCATGATGCATGGCGAAGAAAAGATCCTCGGCTATTACTATCGCCCCAGCCCAGACGGCAAACGCATTCTGCTGGGCGGCCGCGACAACTCCCTGAGCGGTGACCCGGCAGAACCGACCATCGAACTGCGCGACGGTCTGGTGCGGCTGTTCCCGGAACTGGCCAACGTCAAGATCAGCCACAGCTGGTTTGGCAATGTCGCCATGCACCGCGACATGATTCCCCGCATCTTCGAACACAATGGCCTCACCTACGCGACCGGTTTTTGCGGCTCCGGGACTGTCTGGGCACCCTGGATCGGACGGCAGGCGGCGCTCAAGCTGCTGGGCGATGACAAGGAAAAGTCGGCATTCGATTTCCGGCCCATGTCTGCCATCCCCCTCTATGCAGGCAAGCCCTACTTCATGCCCGTGGTCATTCATTACTACCGCATGCAGGACCGCATCGCCATGTCGCGCGCCACACGCTGAGAATAATCAGCCGGGCCGCCCGTCAACGGTGTCCCGGCTTTCTGCATAAGGACGATTCATGACATTTCTGATGGTGTCTTACCCCGAGCGTGTCGCGGTGTTCCGCGAGGCCTTCGCCCGGAGTCTTCCCGACGTTGAATTCGTCAGCGACCCCGAGCAGGTTGCTCCGGAAAAAGTCAGGTATCTGATGGCCTGGACGTTCCCCGAAGACCTCGCCGAACGCTACCCCAATCTCGAAGCCGTATTCTGCGTCGGCGCCGGCATCGATCATGTGCTGAACGCGAAACTGGCTCCCAGTGTGAAGCTGATACGCATGATCGAGCCCGGTCTGACCACACTCATGCGGGATTATGTGGTCATGAGCGTGCTTGCCTTGCACCGGCGCCTGCCCGCCTATCTGCAGCTGCAGCGCGAGCACAAATGGGTGAACCTGGATTTTGCCTGGGCAGACCAGCGTCGCGTCTCGGTGCTTGGCCTGGGAGAACTGGGCCAGGCATCCCTGAATGCGCTCAAACCCTTCGGGTTTCAGCTGGCAGGCTGGAGCCGCAGCCCCCGGACACTTGAAGGCATACGTTGCCACCACGGCCCGGAGGGGCTGAAGGAGATGCTGGCAGCAACCGACATTCTCATTTGTCTGCTGCCCCTCACACCGGAAACCCGCGGCATCCTGAACGCCGATCTGTTCGCCCAACTCCCTGCGGGTGCATCCCTCATCCAGGTGGGCCGCGGCGAACATCTTGACCACGACGCCCTGCTCCAGGCCCTGGACAGCGGGCATCTGGAGGCGGCCTTCGTCGATGTCACGGTCCCCGAACCGCTGCCTGCGGAACACCCCATGTGGTCGCATCCCAAGGTGATCCTGACCCCGCACGTCGCTGCACACACCCGTGCCGACAGCGCAGCGGCCGCCACCATCGCCAACCTGAGGCGCATGATGGCGGGTGAAACACCCGTCGGTCTCGTGGACCTGGAACGCGGCTACTGATGCCCGGACAGCGACCGGAAGCACTCCGGTCGCCGGAACCGCCCGGGCCGGTCAAGCCGGCCCCGGCATTCAGAAGGGTATGGCCACCCTCAGGCTCAGTTCCTGGTTGCGGTAGTCCTTCCCGATCTGCGCCTTGTACTCCGTGCGCAGTTCATATTTCTCCTCTTTGAACAACTGCAGGCCCGCACCCAGATTCCACATCCGGTGGGGCAATGCAGAGCTGCTTCTGAACTGGAAGCCGCTGCCCCGCACAAGACCTTCCACGGCATGGGGGCGGATTTCCACGCCATTGACGGTGATCTTCGAGGCCTGCAGCCGGTCGGCATTCGCTGCGCCTGCAGCCGCCACACTGTTGACATCCACCAGCAGCCTGCCGCCCAGCATGACCTCTTCGCTTTCTACCCGGGCCGTGGCAATCTTGCCCACACCGCCAATGTCCAGAGTGCCATCGTTGGTGAAACGGCCACGTGCATTGCCGATGCGGACCCTGCCTGTGGAACCGGTGACATAGGTACCACCGACCACATTGTAAAACTCGTTCCATTCCGACGTATTGCCGCTGGCCAGATCGATGTCGCCCAGCAGCGTGCCGGCATTGCGCAGCGTATCGTTCCCGAAGGTGGAAACCACCGCCGAGCCCGAACGCGCACTGACGGTGGAGCCGGGGTTGATGAGAATGGTGTTGGACCGCCCGCCGTCCACGACGATTGCGGCACCACGCTTGCCCCCCCTTCAGCACACCGGTGTAATCAACCAGAATGTCGCCACCTGCCCGGCCGGGGTCCAGGACGCCGTCTGCGTTCTGATAACCGCTTTGGGCAAAGATGCCGTAGGAACGTAAGCGGTACATCTACCCCATTATTCCGAGGCAGCCAGATTCATGGCTAAATCCTGGTCATGGACATTCCACGGCAACAAGGCCTCAATTTCATCGACCGTTTTTGCCAGCGGCAGGCGTTCCAGCACGAAGCGCAGCCACGCATAGGGTTCGCGATCATTGGCCTTTGCCGTCTGCAGCAACGAGTACAACACCGCACTGGCATGCGCCCCGGCCGGCGTGTCACTGAACAGCCACCCCTTTCGTCCGATCACAAACGGCTTGAT
>JAJUFI010000096.1 GCA_029263795.1 Alcaligenaceae bacterium | reverse complement strand
GGGACACGCCCATTGCGCCTGTGAAGTGAGCGGTGCAGCAATGCCGCCAGCAGCAGGAACCCACCGAAGCGACTCATTCCGGCTCGATGCCGGGGTGGGCGCAGTAGGAATCCCCTGACTTTAGGCGGGGGAGGATGTCAATAGACAGCCTGTACACATTCCCCGATCAGGGCAGGGCCACGATATATGAGGCCGGTATATAGCTGCACGGCATCGGCACCTGCTTCAATTTTTTCCCGGGCCCGGCGCCCGGAACTGATGCCGCCCACCCCAATGATGGCGGTATCTGTTCCCAGGCGTTCACGCAGGCGGCGAATCACCGCCAGGGATAGCTCATGCACGGGTGGGCCCGACAGGCCTCCGGCTTCATCGGCATGTGGCAGACCTTGCACCTTGCTGCGATCCAGCGTGGTATTGGTTGCGATCACACCGTCCATGCCGTAGCGCGGCAACAGGTCGGCAATGGCGTCCACCTGTTCGGTGCTGAGGTCTGGAGCAATCTTGACCACCATTGGAACACGCCGCCCGTGCTGGTCCGCCAGCGCCTCGCGACGTTGCTGCAGGCTTTCGAGCAGGCGTCCAAGGTCGTCGCCACCCTGCAGTTTGCGCAGGTTGGCAGTATTTGGCGAAGAAATATTGACCGTCACGTAATCTGCATGTGGATACACGCCGTCCAGACAGGTGAGGTAGTCATCCACCGCGTTTTCCAGCGGGGTACTGGCATTCTTGCCAATATTCAGGCCCAGAATACCGCCTTCCTTGCGGAAGGTGCTGCGCTGTACGTTCGCTATGAAGGCGTCGAGGCCATGGTTGTTGAAGCCGAAGCGGTTGATCAGAGCTTCGGCGCGCGGCAGGCGGAACAGCCGCGGCTTGGGGTTGCCATCCTGCGGTCGCGGGGTGACCGTTCCCACTTCTACAAACCCGAATCCCAGGGCGGCCAGCGCATCAATATGGGCGCCGTTCTTATCCAGGCCGGCAGCCAGACCCACTGGGTTGCGCAGAGTCAGCCCCATGAGCGTCCGGCTGCGCTGAGGAATGGCTGGAAAAAACCGGCGCAGGTGGCGGCAATCGTACGCCTGCTGCAGCCGATGCAGGGTCAGTTCGTGCGCCTTCTCGGCGTCCAGGGTGAACAGGGCGGAACGGGCCAGGGGATAGGCGTTGAAAAGCAGGGACATGAAGGAAGGGGAGCATCAAGGGTTCACCCAGCTTCCTGCGCGCAGGAGCTGGAAGGGCTGGAAGGCCGACTTATAAGACATTTTACGGCTTTCTTCTATCCAGTAGCCGAGGTACAGCCAGGGCAGACCGGCCGCGCGGCATTGTGCCACCTGCCAGAGAATGGCCCAGGTGCCCAGACTGCCCTGAGCTTCAGGTTCGTAAAAAGTGTAGACCGCCGAAAGCCCGTCCTGCAGGACATCAATCACTGAAACAATCATCAGACGGCCCTCGGCATCCCTGAATTCCGCCAGTCGCGTGTCCACCCGGCTCGTCAGAAGGAACTGGCGGTATTGGCTCGGCATGTCGTCGTCCATTCCGGCACCCGGATGACGAAGCTGCTGGTAGCGCTGATAAAGCTCGAAGTGTTCATCATCCCAGCGCAGACCGGTCATTCTCACCTGGAGTTCTTCCTGGCGCGCCCATGTGCGGCGCTGGCTGCGATTGGGCCTGAAGCGATTTACATCGACACGGATGGGTACACAGGCGGAACAGTGGTCACAGTGCGGCCGGTAGGTGAACAGGCCGCTGCGGCGAAACCCCTGTTGCACCAATTCCCCATATAGATGGGCGTCGATCAGGTGGGTGGGGGCGGCCACCTGAGAGCGGGCGGAACGGTCGACCAAATAGCTGCATGGGTACTCTGCAGTGGTGTAGAACTGCAGAATCCGCGGGGGGAGATCCTGTGGGTTGCTCATGCCGGGCCCTCGTTCAGGATGACCGCATCATTTTTCAGGGGGTGCAGGCGACCGTCATGGAGCAAGCGCCCTGCCAGCCACGGTGGCGAAGGGCGCTGCAGGGCTATACCCAGTAGCTCCAGGAAGGCCGACCGGCTCATGGGTGCGGCCCCCAGGCTCGCTAGATGTCGGGTTTCCTGCTGGCAATCCACGTGGCTGACGCCGTGTCGCTCCAGAAACCGCAGCAAGTGGGCCAACGCGATTTTGCTGGCATCTGTTTCCCAGGCGAACATGGATTCCCCAAAGAAAAAACCGCCAAGGTTCACGCCGTAGAGCCCACCCGCCAGCCGGCCGTCCACCCAGGTTTCCACACTATGCACCTGGCCCAGACGGTGCCATTCCCCGTAACTGCGGACAATACGCTCCGAAATCCAGGTGCCAGACTGAGAGGCTCGGGGTGCTGCGCAGGCCCTGATAACATGCTCAAAGGCCAGGTCGGTCGTCACCACAACCTGCTCTTGCCCCGTGCCCTCCAGCCTGGCGATCTGACGCAGCTTCTTGGCCAGCGAACGCGAAACCTTGAAGTCTGCGCAGGCAAGCACCATACGTGGGTCGGGGCTCCACCAGAGCACCGGGTCGCCTTCATTGAACCACGGGAAAACGCCTTTGGAATATGCTTCCTGCAGACGTTCCACCGAAAGGTCGGTGCCCGCAGCCAACAGCCCCTCGGGCATGGCGTAATCCGGGTCGGGTAGCGGGGTATCGGAATCCAGCCAGATCAGACCGCTCACTTGGAAACCTATTGCGAATCGCGTTCAGGCAGGTCGTAATGATGGATGGGGAACACGCCTGTCTTGGCATCCTCGACGTAATGACGCAGCGTTGTGCTGACTGTGCGAAACGACAGTTCGTTCCA
Source organism: Alcaligenaceae bacterium (assembly GCA_029263795.1). Classification (GTDB taxonomy): domain Bacteria; phylum Pseudomonadota; class Gammaproteobacteria; order Burkholderiales; family Burkholderiaceae_B; genus Yanghanlia. The sequence goes on along the minus strand of JAJUFI010000096.1, from coordinate 7,200 downwards.
GGGAATGTCTTCCAGGCGGAAAAAAGCTGCCTCAAGGCTTTCTGGCCCGGGATACAGGGCCTCGCTCGTGACCTTCGCAAGGTAAAAGAAATGTACCTGCTCGGCCTGGGGAACGTCGATGACGGTGTATAGAGGCCCCAGCTCTATCTGTGCACCTGCCTCTTCCTGAGTTTCACGCATGGCCCCTTGTGCCGTGGTTTCGCCCAGTTCCATAAAACCGGCGGGAAGCGTCCATTTGCCAAAGCGTGGCTCGATGGCCCGACGGCACAGCAGTATGCGGTCGCCGTAGACCGGCACCACACCCACCACGTTGCGCGGGTTCTGATAGTGAATGGCACCACACTGGTCGCAGACATCGCGTACGCGGTTGTCTTCCGGTGGAATACGGCGCGTGAGGGCAGTGCCGCAGACCGAGCAGAATTTCTGCGCCCTGGGCGCGGGGAAGTAGAAAGATGGCGCTTGCGATGTCATGAGGAAATTCTAACGAATTAGGCGCGTACTGGGGCTGAAGGAAGGGCCTTCAGGCAGCACCACCCTTGCCTTCCGGAGGCTGGGGCAGACGCTGGAAGCCCAGCAAACCTTCGATTTCCACCCCCGAACATGGCTGCAGGATGATGGGCTCCTGCGGAAAGCCCTGGATGCCCGCGCCCCAGACCTGAACACTGCTGCCGGAATCGAGACATTGTTCCAAGGCTTCGTGAATGCCGTCAGAAGATTCGGCATTTGCTGGTTTCAGAAGCTCCAGCAGGGCAGGAAGGTCACGCCCGGCAATCAGCACACACCCCAGCTCGGTGGCTGCATACAGCCGCCCGGCCTGGTCAAGAAAGAGTCTGGAGACGTCGCGGACATCCAGCCCCGTATGGGTGCGCAGCTTCATTGCATCGGTATCGGAGCTGCTTGTGGTGTGTGCGACGTACGGCGCGGCATCGAGACGCACATACACACGTTGCGGCCCATTCTGGAAGAACCAGCGGCCCTGGTCATCCACTCCATAGTTGCGGTTCATGAAGGCCAGTATTTGCGGACTGGTGATGTCCTCGCCCCGGGAATCAGGATGCTGAAGTGCGTCGCCCTGAGGGTGCAGCCGCCACTGCCCCGATTCCGACAGTGACAGCCATCCATATACGGCAGGCACGTTGGGCCAACGTGCCATTGCGGCCAAGACCTGTTCGTCCATAAACCTTGCATAAAGTGAAGGGGTTGCCGTTCATGATAGCACTGGGCGTTGTTGCCATAACACAGCCGGATGACGGCCGGATGAAGGGGATGGGATAATTACGGATTCTGATTTTTTGTTTTGCAACAAGGCAGTAACAGATGCTCACCAGCAAAGCTTCGTCGTCGCAGCGCACACAACGGGGTCTGCTTGGCCCCGGTGCCGACGATGCGTTTGCCCCTCTGGTCGACACCAGCATTCGCCACCGCGTCATCATGGCTCATGTCGTCAGCCACACGCAGCAGCTTGTGCAGCAACGCATTGGCCGTCCCATCGGCCGCATCTTCATGCGACGCTGGATGCGTGGGCAGGTACCGGCCAGCCGGGTGGAATCGTTTGGTCTTTCCCGCCACATCGTTGAGGAAGTGCTCGGTGAGCAGGCGCTGACGCTGCACGTCGATCCGCGCAAGCTCATCCGTATTGGGGTCCACGCCCCCAGGGATGTAGAAAAACGCCCATCGTCACTGGCGTTCATTTGGGACGGTACCTGGGACCAGCGCCGCGAGGATCTGCGCGTGGGCACACGCTACAAACTGATCAGCGAACTCGACGACAACCGTGGCCAACTGGAGCAAACTCAGAGATACCGGTACCTGATGCGCCGGCTGCGTGAAGGCAGGCCATGGGCTTCGCACCAATTGGGTGTGTTGCTGGATAGCCCCGAAAAAATTCGGGGCTATCTGCAGGTGTATCTCGATTTTCTCGACGACATGGCAGAGCGTGGTTTCGACCCGGGCCGTGGCAAGGACCCTATCGGAGTCGCAATCACGCGCAATGGCACCATAGTCAAAGTGAACCGGGGCTTGCATCGGCTTGCCATGGCCCAGCGGCTTGGTCTGCCGTCGATTCCCGTGCAGGTGCGCCATGTGCATCGCCTCTGGTGGGAAGGTGTCACGGCGGGCCTCAGCGGCGCGGATGCATTGCGCAGGATGGCCGAGGCCCTTCAGCACTGTGTTCCTGAGGAGAATCCCGGCCCGCTGGACGAATGTCCCGAGGTTGAACTGCCCCCCGACTTCTGGCCGGAACCCCGTGTTCCCGCGTGAAAACAGTTTTTTACTCGCACACTCACGCTTCATGCGCTAACTTAGGGCTTCCTGTCTGCATCCACCGCCCGGGGACGCCTTCACACTCTGTTTGCGCCCCGAGCAGCACTTATGGAGAAGCCTTAGATGACCTCACCACGCCATTCCCGATTTGCTGCAGCGTTGTTAGCCGTCACCCTGGCAGGGTTTTCCTGGGCAAGTACGCCCGCCGAGCAGGCAGAATCGAACGGGTTCGTTCCCAAGGTCGGGCAGGCCGGCAAGGACGTGATTTGGGTGCCCACGCCACAAACCCTGGTCGACCGTATGCTCGACATGGCGGGGCTGACGCCCGAGGATACACTTGTCGACCTGGGCTCGGGCGATGGGCGCACAGTCATCACCGCAGCAAAGCGCGGAGCAAAAGCGAGGGGTATTGAATACAACCCCGATATGGTGGCGTTGTCGCGCAGCGCCGCATTGCGGGAAGGCTTGAAGGACCGAGCTGTGTTCGAACAGGCCGATATTTTCGAGTCCGATTTTTCCGATGCCACCGTGGTCACCCTGTTTCTTCTGCCCAATTTGAATCTCAAGTTGCGGCCCACGCTGCTGGACATGGCTCCCGGTACGCGTGTCGTATCGAATTCATTCACCATGGGCGACTGGGAGCCAGACGAAACCGTTGAGGCCGAGGGCTGCACCAACTACTGCATCGCGTACAAGTGGGTGGTGCCCGCCAAAGTGGAAGGGAGCTGGTCACTGGCTGACGGGAAGCTGCTCCTGACCCAGAACTACCAGTTTGTGGAAGGCATGCTGAACCGTGGTGGAAACACCTTGCCGGTCACGGATGGCCGCCTCGATGGCGCCACCTTGCGCTTTAAGGTCGGCGACGAGGAATACCAGGCGGTGGTGAATGGCAATCAAATGCAGGGTAAAGTGAACGGGCAAACAGCCTGGAGCGCCAGGAAAGAAGGGTGAGGGCAATGCACTCCGGGGAAGCAGGCATCATGTCAGAGTGTTTGATCCGCGCCATGAACCTGGCTGATTATGATGCTGTGATCAGCTTGCTACAACAGACAGAAGGAGTTCGTCTCAGGGATGCGGACTCCTTCGAAGCAACCAGCCGTTACCTGGAACGTAACCCGGGAATGAGTTTCGTTGCCGTGGTGGGCAGTCGCCTAGTGGGTTGCGCAATGGCCGGCCACGATGGCCGACGGGGGTATCTCCAGCACGTGCTCGTTCTGCCTGATTATCGCAGTCGGGGCATCGGCCGCCGCTTGGTGTATGCCTGTCTGAACGAGCTGAAGCGCCACGGTATTGGGAAAGTCCATCTTGATGTTCTGGAAGAGAATGTCTCCGGCCAGGCATTCTGGCAGCAGTTGGGCTGGCAGCATCGAACGGATATCCGTAAATACTCGCTGGTGCTGGGAGACTCCCCGAACGCCTAGTGGTGATACGCCTGCCAACGAATCAGGTTTTGCGGCCTGTGCCTGTTCATGTATAATTTTGGATTCACCAGTTAGCGGCCCTTACAAATAAGAAGGGGTGCAGCTAAAGGCGCAATGGCAGAGTGGTGATGCAGCGGATTGCAAATCCGTGTACGTCGGTTCGATTCCGGCTTGCGCCTCCAGAATTTCAAAGGCCTGAACCCTGTTACCCAAGGTTCAGGCCTTTTGCGTTTCAGCGGGCTATTTGGAGAGCTGAATCAAGCGAAAGGCGGCCCGGGCCACGCATACCGTCGTGCCCTCGGTATTGACGGCCTTTCCCTCACAAAATGCCGTGCTGCGGCCGCGCTTCAGAGTGTGCGCTTCGAACACCAGTTCACCGCGGGCAACCTCCAGGAAGTGGGTGGACATTTCGATGGTGGCCACGCCCACGTTGAGCGGGTCGTGACCACGCGCCGCCGCACTCATGATGAAATCGAGAACGCTCATGAGAGTGCCCCCATGGACATCGGCGCGGCTGTTGACCAGGGAGGGGTGCTCCGGCAACCGGGCGCGCGCATAGCCTTCCTCGACATGCTCGGCCTGGAGTCCAAGGTGGCGCATGAACGGAATATCGATGCCGAAGTATGGTCTGTCTTCGGTGCAGTACGGTGGGAATGGTGTTTTCGTCTCAGTCATTGTTGCAGTTGTACCGGCGCACAACGTGACACGCATGCGCCTCGGAAAATCGGAAGCCTGATTCTACGGTAAACCTTGGGGTTACCGTTCGGGCGCGGACATACCTGGGTTATAAAAATGCTTCAATAAATCGGGATGAGTGCCATGTCGCGCAAGCAGCAGATTGCAGAGTTTCTGGCTAGGGAATTTCCTCAGAATAAATGCACAGTCGAGGAAGTCGGAAATCTCTCGGCGACCGTCAGGCTTGAAGTGGGGCAGGCAGAGCTTCGCCCGGGTGGCACCGTTTCCGGGCCAGTGATGATGACTGTCGCCGACGTCTCGTTGTATGTCGCAATTTTTGGGGAAATCGGGATTGTGCCCCTGGCAGTCACCACCAATCTAAGCATCAACTTCTTACGCAAGCCGGCGGGCGATGCCGCCATCATTGGCGTGTGCAAGTTGCTGAAACTGGGGCGCACTCTGGCCGTGGGGGAAGTCAACATTTATTCTGAAGGCAGCGACCAGCTCGTGGCCCATGCGGTTGGTACTTACGCCATTCCACCGGACAAGCCTGCAGCAACCTGAACAAGGAATTGGGAGTCACAATTGCTCGCCTGGTTTGAACGCTTGCTGAACCCGTTTCCGCCACAGGAACCCATGTTGCCGCCCAAGGGCCTTGCGGCTTTCTTATGGGATTGCACCAGGGGGTCCCGCCGCTATCTGTTGGCACTGGCGCTGTTGAGCGCCGCGGTTTCCATCTACGAGGCATGGCTGTTTGCCTTTCTGGGCCAGGTTATCGACCTGCTGGCGGTCTGGCAGCAAGGCGGAGATGCCACCCTTCACGAGGAACGCGTGCTGTGGGGCATCGCGGCGGTGCTGGGTGCCAGCATTCTGCTGGTTGCCTTGCGCACCATGGTGCAGCATCAGGTGCTCGCCATCAATCTGCCTCTCCGGCTGCGTTGGCACTTTCACCGGCTCATGCTGAAGCAGAGCTTGTCCTTCTTTGCAGACGAATTCGCCGGCAGGGTGACGACCAAGGTGATGCAGACCGCGTTGGCCGTACGGGAAGTTCTCTTCACCGTGATTGAAGTCGTCTTGGGCATTGGCGTGTACTTCGTCACCATAGTGGCGCTGGCCGGCGGTTTCGATTTGCGCCTGATGTTGCCTTTCATCGGGTGGATTGTCCTGTTCGGCGGGGCCATGTGGTATTTCGTTCCACGTCTGGGCAAGGTTGGGCAGGAACAGGCACATGCGCGTTCATCCATGACGGGGCGGGTGACGGACGCCTACAGCAATATCACTACGGTCAAACTTTTTTCCCATACCCGGCGGGAGGCACATTTTGCACGAGCCGCCATGGAAGATTTCAAGGACACGGGCTACCGCCAGATGAGGCTGGTGAGCCAGTTTGAGATCGTCAACCAGGCTCTGGTGGTTTCACTTATCGCTGCAGCCGGCGGTTACGCAATCTGGCTCTGGCATGCCAACGAAGTCGGCGCCGGGGCGGTGGCGGCAGTCACGGCCATGGCCTTGCGCGTGAACGGCATGTCGCACTGGATCATGTGGCAGATGGCATCCCTGTTTGAAAACATAGGCACCGTGCAGGATGGCATGGCAACGCTCACCCGGGAATCCAAAGTGCAGGATGTCCCCGGTGCTCCGGCACTGCAGGTGAGCCGGGGTGAGGTGCGCTTCGAGGATGTCTGGTTCAACTACAACGGGGAACGTCAGGTTTTCTCAGGCCTAAATCTAACGGTCAGGCCGGGGGAAAAAATCGGCCTGGTCGGGCGTTCCGGAGCTGGCAAGTCCACGCTCATCAGTCTGCTGTTGCGCTTCTATGACCTCGATCGTGGTCGTATCTGCATCGATGGCCAGGATATTTCCCAGGTGAGTCAGGACAGCCTGCGGGCCGCCATAGGCATGGTGACTCAGGATACTTCCCTGCTGCACCGTTCGATTCGTGACAACATCGCCTATGGCCGGCCTGATGCCGAGGAGTCTGAAATCATCGCAGCAGCCGTGCGGGCCCAGGCAGACCAGTTCATTCGCGACCTGACCGACCCTCAGGGGCGGCGTGGCTACGAGACCATGGTGGGTGAGCGCGGGGTGAAGCTGTCGGGCGGACAAAGGCAACGCATTGCCATTGCCCGCGTCATGTTGAAGAACGCGCCCATACTGTTGCTAGACGAAGCCACGAGTGCACTGGATTCCGAAGTGGAAGTGGCCATCCAGGAGAGCCTCAACGAAATGATGGAAGGCAAGACGGTGATTGCCATCGCTCACCGCCTTTCAACCATCGCCGCCATGGACCGTCTTATCGTCATGGACAACGGCCAGATAGTGGAAGAGGGCACTCACGCCGAACTGCTGAACAAGCAGGGCATTTATGCCAAGCTCTGGCGACACCAGAGCGGTGGCTTTCTTGGCGAAGACGTCACTGCTGAGGGCTGACGCCGCTTCCCTGCAGCCATGCCAGATAGGCGGCCCGGGTGCGGTCACTGACTGATTCCAGCACCTTGCGGTGATCGACCCTGTGGCGCAGCATGAGGCGGGCATCGGCCACCGAACGTGATTTGCAGTACCAATGGCAGCTGTGCTGGAACAGATACAGTTCCGCCGAAAGGTGAAAGGCACGATCTTTCGGTGCCCAGTTTTCGACATTGTCCACAACATGCCGCAGGCCGGCCGCATGGATGCGCAACAGCGCACGGAAATCGCGGGTGACCCAGGGCAGCATACGTTCGGCGTAGGGTACACAGAAGGGGAGGGCGCACAGGGCCGCCGCCTTCGGGTCTTCCTTCTGCATGTTGTTGGCAAGCATTTGAACTTGCGAGGCCAGCGCACGTTCCGTTTGGCCGAGGGT
>JAJUFI010000136.1 GCA_029263795.1 Alcaligenaceae bacterium | reverse complement strand
GGCGCCGCTTCAGATTTCCCTTGGAACGACCTGAGGGCGGCGCGCCTCCGTGACTTCGGTCAACGGCCCGGCTACATCGACCGCTTCTTCCCAATTTTCGTTTGCATCTGCGTCTGTCTGTGGGCGAAGAAGGTCGACCGGCGGTTCGAAATCCGGCGTGTCAAACGCTATGTCGCCACCGGCGTCCGGCTTGCCACCTGCCTGAAGGTCGATAAAGTTGTAGAGATCCCGGTCCATCAAGTGGCTGGGCACGACGCGGGACAGGGCGCCAAACACATTCCATGAACGACCGGGGAAGCGTTTGTCCCACTCGGCGATCATGCGGGTGACTTCCTTGCGCTTTAGGTTCTCCTGGGAGCCGCACAGATTGCAGGGGATGATCGGGAACTTCTTCAGTTCGGCGTAGGCGATCAAATCTTTTTCCGGCACGTAAGCGAGGGGGCGAATCACGATATGCTTGCCGTCATCCGACTGCAGCTTGGGCGGCATTGCCTTCATGCGCCCGCCGTAGAACAGGTTCAGGAAGAAGGTGCCAAGAATATCGTCGCGGTGGTGCCCAAGTGCAATCTTCGTGGCTCCCAGCTCGCTCGCCACGCGATACAGAATGCCGCGGCGCAGTCGCGAACATAGCGAGCACATGGTTTTTCCTTCCGGAAGAACGCGTGTAACGATGGAATAAGTGTCCTGTGTTTCGATGTGGTAGGGCACACCGAGCGATTCCAGGTATTCCGGCAGAACGTGGGCAGGGAAGCCGGGTTGTTTCTGGTCCAGATTCACCGCAACGACGTCAAACCGGATGGGTGCCCGCTTGCGCAAGGTCAGCAGAATGTCCAGCAGGGCGTAGGAATCTTTGCCTCCCGACAGGCAGACCATGACCTTGTCGCCGTCCTCAATCATGTTGAAGTCGCTAATGGCCCGGCCAGTCTCTCGCATCAGGCGCTTGGTCAGCTTATTGGCTTCAAAGCGCTCGCGCTTGAGGCGTCGTGCTTCCTCTACGCTGGTTGATTGCGGTTCCGGGGCGGTAAGGGATTCGGCTTGCATGGGGTTGTTCTAGAAGAGGTTCTGTCAGCGGCTGCGTTGCAGCTCGATGCCGACTGCGGCGCAATCGGAAAATGCCAGCGGTTTGCTGACGCGGATGCGGACCTGCCTGACTTCGGCGAAATCATTGAAGATGCGCTCGACCAGCTGTTCGGCCAGCGTTTCAAGCAGGTGTACGTGCTTGCGTGTGCATTCATCCACAATGGCATGGCGCAGTTCGCGGTAGTCCAGCACTGTGTGTATGTCGTTGTCCTGCACTTGCTTCGATATTTCAACATCGAACTCGGCATCAATATGCAGGGGTTGAGTGGCCCGCAATTCGTGTTCCAGAATGCCGATACGGGCATCCAGGGCGAGCTGTTCAAAAATGATGCGTCGGGTGAGCATGAAAGAGGAGTTCTCAAATAGGGGATGGAGGAAAACGGCTCGCACCATCGATTTTATTGAAAGGCGCCTGTGCCTCGCAATTCAGGCGCCCGAGGCTTTTACAGCATGCTGAAATCGCGTTGCATGCCTACAAGATGCTGGCCGCCATCGACCGCCAGATCCACGCCAGTGATGCTGGGGCTTTCAAGCAGGAAGAGTACGCTGCGCGCGATGTCTCCCGGGGAGCTGGAGCGCTTGAGCGGTGCCATGCGGTGCGTGGCCTCGAAGGCCTCCGGCGTCTGCAGGTGGCTGGGCAGAGTCAGCCCCGGCGAGACACCGACCACGCGCACACGCGGCGCCAGGGCCTGGGCGAGCATCGTGGTTGCAGTTTTGAGCGCGGCCTTGCTCAAGGTGTAGGACAAAAAATCCGGGTTCAGGTTGCCCAGCTTCTGGTCAAGCAGGTTGATAACAACGCCAGTGGAGTCCTGGTCACGGGACGTAATGTGTTTGTGCAGGGCCTGGGCAAGAATAACAGGGGCAGCCAGGTTGGGCTGCATGTGTGCATTCAGCTTGTGGCTGTCGAAGCTGTGCGCGTCGTCATAATCGAAGAGTGCCGCATTGTTGACCACGGCGTCCACACGCCCCAGCCGGCTTTCAGCAAGGGCAAACATGGCCCGGGTCTGGCTTTCCTCTGCCAAGTCGGCCTGCAATATGCAGTGCTGCCCACCATAGCTTTCGAGCGTGCGCCGCGCATCTTCCGCTTCCTGCACGGAACTGCGGTAGTGCAGGGCAATATTCCAGCCATGGCGGGCAAGCATAAGAGCTATCTCTCTGCCGATACGCTTGGCTCCGCCAGTGACCAGGGCGACGGGACGTGAAGATATCTCAGCCATGGCCTGGTTCGGTAGCTGTTGAAGTGTCGGGCTCGCGCTGAAGCTCGCACTCGGTGGCGGCAGGCTCGGCCAGGACTAGCTCGAACTGGCGCAGTTCGTCGCGGCGGAACACATGCACTACAACAGTGTCCCCGGGGTGGTGGCGCGCCAGGATGGCCTGCACGGATTTTTCGTCCTGCACCCTCAGGCCTGCCACGGCAACAAAAACGTCGCCAGCCGATAGCCCCGCCCGGTGGGCCACCCCGCCTTCATGCACACTGGCAATGCTGCACGTACCATTGGCACTGCGCAGCCGCGCATCCAGCCCGGAATCGTTCTTGGGTACCTTCCAGCTCAGCTTGATGCCTTGCGGTTCGAGCAACTCGGCAAGGGGCACATCTTCGCGACCATACGCGTACCGTGCAAGGAATTCCGCGGCGTCGAAACCTGTGGCCTCACGAATGAGCTCAGGCATGGCTGTTTCTTCGATACCGACCGGCATGTCGCGATAAAAGTCGCGGCCATAGCGTTCCCACATCAGCCGCATCACGTCATCGAGTGAGTGTGCGCCGTACGTGGCATTACGGATGGCTAGGTCAAGCCCGGCGGCAACCAAAGAGCCCTTGGTGTAATAGCTCACCAGCGCGTTAGGCGAGTTCTCGTCCTGTTTGTAGAAACGCGTCCAGGCGTCGAAGGAACTTTCCGCCACACTTTGCTTAAGGCGCCCGGAACCGCGCTGCACCATGGAAATGGTGCGGGCCAGGCGACGCAGGTATGCATTCTCATCAATCAGGCCGGCGCGAAGCAGGAAAAGGTCGTCATAGTAGGAGGTGAAGCCTTCGAAGACCCACAGCAGTTCGGTGTGGTTTTCGCGGTAAAGATCGTAAGGAGCGAATGCGGCCGGCTTGATGCGCTTCACGTTCCAGGTGTGGAAGTATTCGTGGCTGACGAGACCAAGGAAGTTTTCGTAGCCTTCGCCGCCTTGGGGGCTGGCCCTGGAGGGCAGATCACCGCGGCTGCACATCAGCGCCGTGGAGGCGCGATGTTCCAGGCCGCCGTAGCCGTCACCGGTGACCATCGTCATGAATACGTAGCGGTCGCTGCTGTCCAAAAAGGGGGCTGCCCTGGTGACAGGCTCAAAGAACTCGATCTGAGCTTCACAGATGCGGCGAACGTCTTCGGCTATGCGTTCCAGGTCGATGTTCGGAATGACACCAGTGAACACCATTTCGTGCCGCGCACCGCAGGCTTCGAAACTGATGGTATGCGGTGTGCCCATTTCCACAGGGTGGTCGACCAAGGCGTCGTAGTTGGGCGCCAGGTACATGCCGAAACCGTTGCGAGGCGCGCATTGCGGGTGGCTCTTCGCTTCAGGCAGCGAAGTATGGACTGTCCAGCCTGCAACGCCTTCCGGTGCTTCCAGCAATAGATGGCAGGGAACATCTTCCTGCCCATGGACGGCAAGAAATACACTGGTTCCGTTGAAGAAAGCATGGGTCTCGTCAACGTGCGCACTGCGTACTGAAAGGTCCCACGCGTATACAACGTATTCCACTACCAGGGGGCCGGCACAAGGGGCACAGCGCCAGGAATGATTGCCAATTTTCTGGATCTCGACTTCTGCTTCCTGGCTCCGAGCCGAAATGGTTTCTACTTGGCGGGCGAAATCTCGAATAAGATAGCTGCCGGGAATCCAGGCCGGCAGGGAGAGAACCTGCCCTTGAGGGTCCGGATTCGTTATGGTCAAGGAAATGCGCAGCCGGTGCCCGGCAAGGTCGTGCGGCACCAGCGCGTACAGTATGGATTCGCTTTTCATTCCGCAATATTAACTTCCAAAGGAGACAGTATGAGTGCACCCATGGTGAAGTCGGAAGTGCGTGGCCGCGTTGCCCTCATCACGCTCGATCGCCCGAAGGCGCTGAATGCCTTGAGCAACGAGCTCATCGACGAGCTGGCCGAGCTGCTGCGCAAGTATGACGCCGACGAAAACATCGGGGCAATGGTGCTGACTGGTTCTGAAAAGGCCTTTGCTGCGGGCGCCGATATTGCCGCCATGAAGGACTGGACTTACATGGATGTCTACAAGCAGGACTATCTCGGGGGCAACTGGGAGTCGCTCAAACGCATCCGCAAGCCGATTATTGCTGCGGTATCTGGCTATGCGCTGGGTGGTGGCTGCGAGCTGGCCATGCTGTGCGACTTCATCATCGCCGCAGAAAACGCCAAGTTTGGCCAGCCAGAAATCAAGCTGGGGGTGATTCCTGGTTTTGGTGGCACTCAGCGTCTGCCCCGTGCCGTGGGCAAGGCCAAAGCCATGGATCTCGTCCTCACCGGTCGCATGATGGACGCCGAAGAAGCCGAGCGCTGCGGCCTGGTGGCCCGTGTGGTGCCCACCGAGCGCCTGCTTGACGAAGCACTTGAGGCGGCGCAGACCATTGCTTCGTACTCGCTGCCTTCCGTCATCATGGCCAAGGAGTGCATCAACGCGGCTGACGAAGGCTCTCTGAGCGAAACGCTGATGTTCGAACGTCGCAACTTTCACGCGCTCTTCGCCACCGAAGACCAGAAGGAGGGCATGGCCGCCTTCGTGGAAAAGCGCGAACCCAATTTCAAGCACAAGTAAGCCTTCCCTGCCGGCGGGTTCTCGGTGGAGCCGCCGGCTACTGTTGGTTTTTGGGCCCCGCTTCGCTTGCGACGGGTTCTTAAAAAAAGCTATACTCTTTGGGTTTGCCGCGAGCCCCCTAGAGTAGCCGGCTTGAAAGCTTTAACCTTCAAGCTGTACGCAAGAAGAGGGGGCTGGTTCAGGCGGCAGTTGGCAAGTGGGCCGCAAGGCCAAAGGTGTGCAGTATGGAAGACCACACTCCCATCGTGCTGACCGACGAGGAAAGAGCAAGAATCGGTCGGCGCGCCAATCAGGGTCTTATACGGGCACTGGTGGCGCAGGCGGGCATGGCTGTGTTTGCAGTGGTGCTGTCTGGTCTGGTGGCGGGTGGGAACGCGGCGCTTTCGGCTTTGGTCGGTGCGGCTGCTTATTTCATACCCAACGCTCTGTTCGCCTTGCGTCTTTTGGCTGGAGCTTTCGGCCCGTTGAAAACTGGGCCCATGGCCTTCTTCTGGGGTGAGGCGTTCAAATTGGGCACCGCGGTGTTCATTCTGAGCCTGGCCACCTGGAAAGGCGAGGGCTGGCTGGTCTGGCCGGCCCTGTTGCTGGGACTGCTGTGTGTGTTGAAAGGGTATGTGCTGCTGCTGGCTACGCGTAAGCTGCCATAGTTGCACTGATGGTTTTCGGGGAATTCTCCGGTTTGTATTTACAGGATAAGGTTTCAGATGGCTGCCGCTGCTGATATTTCGCCCCAGTCTTACTACATCCAGCATCACCTGGTTCACCTGAATAATTTAGGTGAAAAACAATCGGCCGTCGCTAACTTCGGCGTCATCAACTACGACTCTCTTTTCTGGTCCATCCTCATGGGTGTGATCGTTCTGTTCTTCCTCTGGCGCGCCGCTTCGCGTGTCACGGCAGGAGTTCCGGGGCGTTTCCAGGTAGCTATTGAGATGCTCATCGACATGGTGGAAGACCAAGCCAAGAGCATCGTTCCCAATGAAAACAGCCGTCGCTTCGTGTCGCCGCTGGCTCTTACCGTGTTCCTCTGGATTGTCCTGATGAACACGCTTGACCTGGTTCCGGTCGATCTCATGCCCTGGATCCTCAAGGTCACCGGTCTTGGCGCAGAACATGGCGACCCAGTCTATTACCACCGTATTCTTCCTACGGCTGATCTCAACATCACCATGGGCATGTCCCTGGGTGTGCTCCTGCTGATGATCTACTACGGCATCAAGATCAAGCACCCCGGCGGCTTCGTCAAGGAACTTTTCAGCGCTCCTTTCCACGGGCACGGTATTGCGGCCATTGTCCTGGCGCCGTTCAACCTGCTCATGAACCTCATCGAGTACGCCGCGAAGTCGGTCTCGCTCGGTATGCGGTTGTTCGGCAACATGTTTGCCGGTGAACTGGTCTTCATGTTGATCGCCCTGCTTGGCGGTGCATGGACGGGCTTTAATGGTGCAAGCCTTGGCTTGGGCATAGGCCATATTCTGGCTGGCACGGTGTGGGCCATCTTCCACATTCTAATCGTGCTGTTGCAAGGCTTCATTTTCATGATGCTGACCCTGGTGTATATCGGTCAGGCTCATGAAGGCCATTAAAGCACTTCGGCCCGCGCGACTTTCCCCCCGCAAAGGCCGGAGCCGCAGACTTGCCCCTGCAAAGAAGTTTCTTTGATTATCTGCTTAAACACGGTTATTAAACCAAGGAGTTGTTATGACTGACGTCGCTTTCGTAGCTCTGGCTGCCGGTCTCATCATCGGTCTGGGCGCTTTCGGCTGCTG
>JAJUFI010000177.1 GCA_029263795.1 Alcaligenaceae bacterium | reverse complement strand
ATCCATTGAAGAGCAGAAAGCTCTTGAAGCAGCCGACAGCGAGTCATTCGATGAATATGTCGCGCGTTTTCATGCTGCCCTGATCGCCCCGTAAGGCGGCAGGCCCAAATTTATTGATTTTTGAGGGTGGGGTTTGGCCGGAAGGGGCGATGGTCTTGAAGGGGTTTGGCGCGCCCGACAGGAATCGAACCTGTATCGAGAGCTTCGGAAACTCTAATTCTATCCATTGAACTACGGGCGCCAAGAGCCGACAATTGTAGCGTGTTTGGCGAAAAAGGTATAATCGCGGCTTCGAGCGCCGCCCACGTGGGCGGTTATCATCCGTAAGCAGCCGTGTGCAGCCCGCACATCAATGAAGAACAGGCCACAGGCCCTCAGACAGGAACTCGTATTCGATATGAACACTCCGGAACAAAACGTCGAACAGACGGCTGAGCACGAAGGCTTCATCAAGACTCCCAAGCAGCTCATCACCATCATCGTGCTGGCCTTCGTCGTGCCAATTGCGGTGATTTCGCTGCTTATCCGGTTGGTGATTGCCAGCTCGCCGCTTGGTGTCGGCACTGATGCCCAGTCCCAGGAAGCCGTGGCCAAACGCATTCAGCCGGTTGCTGGTTTTGCTCTGGTTTCCGCTGATGCGGCCGCTCAAGAACGCACGGGCGAACAAATCTTCTCGGCCACCTGTTCCGCGTGTCACACGGCTGGTGTGGCCGGCGCGCCCAAACTGGGCGACAGCGCAGCATGGGGTCCGCTCATCGCGAAGGGTTTTGATGCCCTGGTGAAAAACGCCATCAACGGTCTGAACGCCATGCCTCCCCGTGGCGGCAACCCCAATCTGAGCGACGTCGAAGTAGCTCGAGCAGTGGCCTACATGGCCAACCAAGGTGGTGCCAACTTCACCGAACCGTCCTCCGCTGAAGGTGGCGAAGGCGAAGCAGCTGTCACTGAACAAGCTGCAGCCGCACCAGAACAGGCAGCAAGCGCGCCCGCCGAAACCCAGCAGGCGGCTCCTGCTCAGGCGGCAAAGCCCGCTGAAGCCGCCCCTGCCGCAGAACAAAAGGCAGAGGCCCCGGCAGCAGCCGGCGGTGCTGAGGTCGACCTGGCCGCCGGCGAGAAACTCTACAAATCGGCTTGCGTGGCCTGCCACTCCACTGGTGTAGCCGGCGCCCCCAAGCTGGGTGACAAGGCCGCCTGGGAACCGCTGATCGCCAAGGGCATGGATGAAATGATCAAGATTGCCATCAATGGCAAGGGCGCGATGCCTCCGCGCGGTGCATCCACCGCCAGCGACGAGCAACTTGCCGCCGCCGTGCACTACATGGTCAACGCAGCGAAGTAAACTGTCAGCGCGAACAGAGTACCTGTTTGCGGGAACTGAAAACGGGAGCCTCGGCTCCCGTTTTTTTTGCGCCACCCGTTGCCGGTATTTGCTCCATTCCCGAGCGTGGCGCTTACGGTACAGCATGATCAGCCGACGCCGGGCCGGCTTCTTTCACTCAGTTCGATGCCGGCCTTGCCCGCAGTGACATGCCAAGCTGAACCCGGCGCTGCAACCAGAGGCTGCTGCGATAACGCATGTCTCCCGTGGTGCGATGCATGCCGCGCAGCACATCCAGCACATGTGCTGCACCAAGGCTGTCGCCCAGCGACAGCGGCCCGCCTCCCGGATAGCCAAGGCCCAGCGAAATAGCCAGGTCTATATCTTCCGGCGTCGCGATACCTTGCTGGGCAATATCGCAAGCCACATTGATAATGGTCGCAACGATACGCTGGCCCACGAAGCCGGCCGAGTCGGCAATCACGCTCACAGGTGTGTCGTCCCTCGCAAAGAGCGCATGTGCTGCGTCACGCCATTTGGCTTCCGTAGCGGCAGAGCACATCAGCACCCGGCGCTTTCCCTGCTCCAGCCCAAAGAAAGTGTCCAGCGCGACAGTGCGGCGCCCGTCCAGTTGATATTGGGCCACGACCGTCGCGGTATCCTCTCCGTACGGGGTGACGACGATGAGGGCGTTCTGCGGTGGAATTTCCGTGGTCACGGGTTCCACACCGAGATTTTTGAGCAGAGCCGCTGCGCGCCGATGCCCGGTGGAGTGATAGGGCGCCACCCACACGGACAGGCCTGAGGGTAGTTCGGGTGCCTGCTCCTCCGCGGTTACCACCTTTTGCCCGTCACCGTACGAGTAGAACCCTTCACCGGACTTGCGGCCCAGCAGCCCCCCTGCCACCCGCATGGCCGTGATGGGTGAGGGCCGGAAACGCGGTTCATCGTAAAACTGCTGATAGATGGATTCCATCACCGGATGCGAGACATCTAGCCCGGTGAGGTCCATCAGCTCGAACGGCCCCATGCGGAAACCAGCCTGTTCCCGCATGATGGCATCGATCACTTGGAAGGATGCCACGCATTCCTGGGCAGCCTTCAGGCCCTCGATATTCATGCCGCGGCCACCATGGTTCACGATAAAACCCGGCATGTCCTTGGCTCGCACCGGTGTATGCCCCATGCGACGCGCCAATTCCATGAGCGCATCACCATTCTCGGGGTCGCTGCGCAGCCCGTCGATCACTTCAACAACTTTCATCAGCGGCACGGGGTTGAAAAAGTGATAGCCCACTACTCGTTCGGGCCTGCTGCAAGCGGCGGCGATTGCCGTGATCGACAAGGAAGAGGTATTGGACGCCAGAATGCAATCTTCAGAGACGATTCCTTCCAGCGTCTTGAAAAGCTCCGTCTTTACATCCAGGCGTTCGACAACGGCTTCAACCACCAATTGGACGTCCGCCATTTCTTCCAGCGCCTTGCAGGACACCACGCGCGCCAGGGCAGCAGCAGCCTCATCGCTGCTCATGCGCTGCTTCTCGACAAGCCGGTTCCACACTTTTTCGAGGCTTTCACGAGCGGCTGCCACTGCTTGCGGGTTGACGTCGAACAAGCGGACAGTCAGGCCCGCCTGAGCCGCAATCTGCGCAATGCCGCGCCCCATCGCGCCCGCACCTGCAACTCCAATAATGTCAATTTTCTTCATTTCCAATGCTCCTAGAACCTGTGCGCCTGGGTAGCTACCTGTGCACTTGGATAGCTGAGCTCCCTCTCCGGCCTGCGCCCGACACACCGTTGCAACGTGGAACGCGTATCGTCGGCAAACGCTCTATTTTGCACGAAGCAGAAATATCTCGCCGTTTACTCCTCATATCCCGCCACGTGGTGCTTTCATCCCGCCATGTGCTCCTGCGCATCCTGCCACCCGCTCCTACATCCCACCATGCGCTGCTGACATCCCAACACGAGCTCCTGGCGACTACCGCTCCGGGGTCCACGCCCATCTGTGAACAGCCTTTGTTTTCCATATTACGGAACGTTTTTTCATATTATGCGTATGTTTTGCACCACATTTGTGCACATCCTAGGGTTTTCCCTAGATATTACCTAGGGTTTTCCCTATAATTAAACCTGTCATCAACGCAAGCAGAGGGGTTTGAAAATGTCATCAACGTATGTGAATCCGTACAACTATCTCAGCGATTCGATGGAGCGCGATCTCGCCCATGCAATGCACCTGAGCAACCGCCCCTATTCCGCTTTTGAAGGCCTGGCCATTGTCGCCAAAGGCATCGCCCGTGGTGCAACCGCATTCGCCAGCTATCTCGTCATGGTGGCTGAAGCGCTGAATGAAGCCCGCGCCGCGGACGCACGTTTCTCGGGAAGTCAGTGGTGATAGTGAGCGCAGTGCCTCCCTGGGCACCACCGCTAAGTAGTCGTCTCCGAAGGCCTGTCATCTTTTGATGGCAGGCTTTTTTGTTGTCGGCAACCTGCTTTAATTTCGGCCGCTGTTGCGTCTCGCCTGATCGCTGTTGAGTACCCAGGGCTCTGCAACTTCGGAACCTCCCGCCGATCAACCGCCCTTCGGCCCGCTCAATAAAGACTTGAGCATCTGCAGCCGCTGCTTCGGGTCCATGCCCGCGCCGGGATCCACCGGTTTCTCGTCAGAAAAACCCATTTCCTCGATGAAGCGGGAACGTTCCCGGACAATATCTTCCCGCGCACGTCGGCGCCTCTTGCACCAACTCAGATGCAGGCTGCGTTGGGCGCGGGTGATGCCTACATACATCAAACGCCGTTCTTCCTGGATGCGCTGCGCCAGCGCTTCGGCAGCGTCGTCTCCCTGCCCAATGTCCTCGTCTTCGCGGCCAAGGTGCGGCAACAGGCCCTCTTCGACACCGATCATATAGACGTGGGGAAACTCCAGCCCCTTGGCTGCATGCAGAGTGGAAAGCTTGACCGTGTCTGGGTCGTCGTCTTCACTGCGTTCGAGCATGGTCACCAATGCGACATGCTGTACCAGTTCCATGAGATCCAGTTCGTCTTCCTCGGCCTTGCGCTTGAGCCAACCTACCAGTTCCAGCACGTTCTGCCAGCGGTTCTGCGCCGGTTTCTCGTCGTACAGATCGTAAAGATGGCGTTCGTAATCCATAGAACGCAGGAGCTCATCCAGCAGTTCACCCGCACCCTGCCGCGCAGCCTGCTCATAACTGTCCAGCCCCATGGTCGGGCCAGCCGAAAATAGCTCGGCCGTGCCATGCATATTCCGCAGATCCCCTTTCTTTCCGGCTCGTTGCTGAAAATCCTGGATATAACGCACGAAATTCTGCAGAGGCTGCAACTGCCGCGGCGCCAGCCTGTCTGTTTCTCCGATCTCGAAAACTGCCGCGAACATGGAT
>JAJUFI010000194.1 GCA_029263795.1 Alcaligenaceae bacterium | reverse complement strand
TGTAATTCGTCTGGCCCGCGGCGGCTCGAAGAAGCGCCCCTTCTACAATGTTGTTGCTGCTGATTCGCGCAACCGTCGCGATGGTCGTTTCATTGAACGTTTGGGCTTTTACAACCCCGTTGGCAAGGAAGGCGTTGAAAATCTGCGCCTGGCCCAAGACCGCGTCAACTACTGGATTGAGAAGGGCGCACAGATGTCGCCTGCAGTAGCTCGTCTGGTCAAGGAATATAACGCTGCCCAGACCGCAGCCTGAGCACTGACTCATAACGGTCAGGCATGGCGGAGTCTGAAGTCAGCACTGCGAAGGCAGTGCCAGATGATTTGGTCGAGCTCGGCCGTGTGAGCGGTGCCTATGGGGTCCGGGGGTGGATCAAGATCCAGCCCCACGCGGCAGGTTCTGCGGCCTTGCTGAAGTCGCGCACCTGGTGGTTGCGCCGTTCGCCTGTGCCCGCTCAAACAGCAGAACTTTCTCCGCCCTGGTCTGTAAAGGTACTCAAGAGCCGAACCCAGGGCAGTACCATTGTTGGCAGCCTCGAAGGCCTCACTGATCGTTCCGAGGCCGAGAAACTGCGCGGTTGCACCGTCTGGGTATCACGCGCCATGTTTCCGCCCGTGGAAGACGGAGAGGTCTACTGGGTGGACCTCATTGGCTGCTCTCTGTATGGCGAGCACGAAGGCAATCGTGTTCTGCTGGGTGTCGTTGATGGCGTCATGGACAACGGCGCTCATGCTGTGCTGCGTGTGAAGCGGCAACAGCTTGACCCTCAGGGCCAGGTTCAGCCCCTTCTTGATTCCAAGGGTCGTCCCCTTGAAACGCTGGTTCCCTTCGTGGCCGCCCATGTGCATACGGTCGACCTCGAAAACCGACGTCTTGAAAGCGACTGGCCTGCCGAATATTGAACCCCCGCAGGGGGTCTGCATGCGCATCGACATTATTTCGCTTTTTCCTGAGATGTTCGCCGTAGTCGGCGAGCTGGGAGTCACCGGGCGTGCACAGCGGCTGGGGCTATGGTCGATGCACGTGTGGAATCCACGCGATTACACGGAAGATGTGCATCGCACCGTGGACGACCGGCCCTACGGCGGCGGCCCGGGCATGGTGATGCTGGCGGAGCCCCTGGAGCGGGCGCTTGATGACGCACTCGAGGCCCGCCGGCTGGCGGCGCCCGGCGCGTCCTTGACTTCGGAGGCGCTGGCTACGTCAGGCTCGGTCGGCTCAACAGCATCCCCCGAGACGTCCGTTAGCTGGCCAGAAGCAGTCTGCCAGCCTTCCAAGACACCCTATGATGAGCGCCGCTTCCTGGCGAACTGCGGTGATGCCTCCGTGCCGGTGATTCTCATGAGCCCCGCGGGGCGGCGTTTTGATCAGAATATTGCGCAGGAGCTGGCAGACAGTTCAGGCGCAATTTTTGTTTGCGG
Organism: Alcaligenaceae bacterium; assembly: GCA_029263795.1. Taxonomy (GTDB): domain Bacteria; phylum Pseudomonadota; class Gammaproteobacteria; order Burkholderiales; family Burkholderiaceae_B; genus Yanghanlia. The sequence continues at coordinate 2,418 of JAJUFI010000194.1, read as the reverse complement.
GCGTTATGAAGGGTTGGATCAGCGATTCATAGACCGCCGTGTCACTCACGAAATCTCTCTAGGAGATTTTGTCCTTTCCGGCGGGGAAATCGCGGCCATGGCCTGCATTGACGCAGCGGTACGTTTGCTGCCGGGAGCGCTCAATGACGGTGATTCCGCGCGCCAGGACTCCTTCAATGAAGCAACCAGCGGTTTGCTCGATAGCCCGCACTACACCCGTCCGGAAGTCCATCACGGTCTGGAAGTGCCGGAGGTGCTGCGTTCCGGTCACCACGCAAACATCGCTCGCTGGCGGCGCGAACAGTCTCTGGCCTTGACCGTTTCACGACGCCCCGATCTGATTGAGAAGGCGCGCCGCGAAGGTCGGTTGGACAAGAAGGATGAAACCTTTCTGCGCAGCCTGAGCCGCCAACCCAGGTGAGGCGGCGGCAGCCGGTGTTCCGGCGGCCGATGGTGGCCCTTTTGATTGAACGAACTTGCGGCGTCCTGCAATGCGGCCCCCCCGCGGGGGCCTTGCACTAACGAATCATCCCTGCCGCAGCAGTCTGGTGCGTGGCAGCATCGATCAGTATGAATGAACCAGTGGCGGGAAGGTCGCTGTAGCGGTCATGCGGAAGTGCCTCGCGCACAGTCAGCGATACCCGGCCGATTTCGTTCATTTCCAGAGATTGCCGCGAGTTTTGTTCTTCCTGCAGTTCGTGGATGTTCCGCTGGGTGTGAACAGCCCGGATTTTGGCAGAGGTTAGTCGGGAGCCATGCTTGAGCAAATACTTGCGGGCCGGGTTTAGTGCCTGAGTATCCAGCCAGCAGAGTTCCGCTTCCAGATTTTTTTCTACGTGTGCTGGCGAGTTCGCCAGGCTGAGGATATCGCCGCGCGATACGTCCACATCGCGATCCAGCACGACCACCACCGAATCGCCCGCGATGGCGGAGTTTCTGTCCTCGCCTGATCGCAGAATGCCCTGAACGACGGCTTTGACCCCAGAGGGCTGCACCACGATTTCGTCGCCGATGTTCAGCCGCCCGCTGCTGATGCGCCCGGCATAACCACGGAAATCATCCGTGCTGTTGCCTCCGTGGCGAATCACCCATTGCACTGGAAGACGCAAGGGCGAGTTCGCATCGAGTTGTTCGACGTCCAGGCTCTCCAGCAAAGGCAACAGGGCCGGCCCCGAATACCAGGGCGTGTGCGCCGATTCGTGCACAACATTGTCGCCCTCCAGCGCAGAGAGTGGCAGTATGTGGAACTGCTGGATCCCCAACTTTTCCGCGAGGGTGCCATAAGCGGCCTGGATGCGCGTGAAGACGGCTTCATCCCAGCCGACCAGATCCATCTTGTTCACCGCCACCACAATGTGGCGGATGCCCAGCAGTTTGGCGATGGTACTGTGGCGCTTGGTCTGGGGCAGCAGCTGACCATCCTGCACCCTGCTGGCGTCGATCAGGATGATGGCAGCATCGGCTGTGGATGCTCCCGTCACCATATTGCGCGTGTACTGTTCATGACCCGGTGCGTCAGCCACAATGAACTTGCGTCGCGGGGTGGCGAAATAGCGGTAGGCGACATCAATGGTGATCCCTTGTTCGCGTTCCGCTTCCAGGCCGTCCGTCAGCAGAGCAAAGTCTATACGGTCGCCTTCCACGCGCTTGTGCCGGGCGCGCGAGATTGCATCCAGCTGATCGGCAAACACGCCCTTGCTGTCATAGAGCAGCCGGCCGATGAGAGTGGATTTTCCATCATCCACTGAGCCAGCGGTGATCAGGCGTAGAAGGCCTTGTTCGGAAATCGAGTTGAAATAATCGTTGGGAGCGTTCATTGAATCCACTGTGTATGTTGGTTCAGAAATAGCCTTCGCGCTTGCGGCGTTCCATGGAGGCTTCTGAAGTCTGATCGTCCATGCGGGTGGCCCCGCGTTCAGTGATGTGAGTCACCGCCGTTTCCGCGATGATGGCAAGGGGGTCGGCCGCCTCGGATGCGACCGGGCAGGTGCAGGAAATGTCGCCGACCGTGCGGAAACGCACTTTCAGTCTTTCTACTGCTTCGCCTTCGCGCGGGGGGGTGAGGGAAGTGACAGGAACCAGCAAGCCATTGCGCCGCACGACTTCGCGTTCATGGCTGTAGTAGATGGAGGGCAGGGCCAGCTTCTCGCGGGCGATGTACTGCCAGACATCCAGTTCTGTCCAGTTGGAAATGGGAAAAACGCGAATGTTCTCCCCGGGGTGAACCTGCGTGTTGTAAAGGTTCCAGAGCTCCGGCCGCTGCGCTTTCGGGTCCCACTGACCGAACTCGTCGCGAAACGAGAATATGCGTTCCTTGGCACGGGCCTTTTCCTCGTCTCGACGTGCGCCGCCGATGCAGGCGTCGAAGCCCAATTCCTCAATGGCTTCCAGCAATGTGACGGCCTGGGCGGCATTGCG
>JAJUFI010000192.1 GCA_029263795.1 Alcaligenaceae bacterium | reverse complement strand
GGCGGAGGGACGCAAGTGCATACTGCTTGCGGGCGACATAGCAGATGAGTCGCACTGCGAAGACATTGTGAAACAGGCGCTGGCAGAACGGGGGATACGCGTGAACGGTGTGGCGCCGGGCCCTATCTGGACCCCACTCATACCCGCCTTGCATCGCACGGCTCACACGGTGGCGACCGGGCGCCGGCGTTGTTCGGCCGGAGGAAACTTGATCTGTGCCCGATACTTGGAAACAGTGCGGCGGGCCACTTGTACGCCTTCCTGCGCCAGCCGTTGTGCCAGCATGACATCCGAAAGAGGCTCGTTCGGGTCCTCTGTCTCGATCATTTCCTGAATCAAGGCACGTACGGCCGTTGCCGAGCAGGTGCCACCCGATTGCGTGGAAAGCTCACGAGAGAAGAAATATTTGAATTCGAAGATGCCTCTGGGTGAAGCCAGATATTTGTTGCTGGTGGCGCGCGAGACGGTCGATTCATGCATACCGAGCTCCTCGGCGATTTCACTCAACATCATGGGCCGCAAGGCAACATCACCGTAATCAAAGAAGGTCTGCTGGCGCGCCACGATGGCCTGAGCCACCCTCGCAATGGTGTTGCTGCGCTGTTCCAGGCTGCGCATGAGCCAGCGCGCTTCCTGCAGCGCCTGTGCCATAAGCGGGCGGTCGTCATAGCGGGTCTGGCGGAACAGTTGCGTGTACATGGTGTTCAACCGGGCGCGGGGCGTGGCCGAATCGTTCGGCACCGCCACCCACAGGTGGCCGACCTTGCGCACGTAAACGTCAGGGACCACATAGCAGGAGGGGTCCACGGAGGTATAGCGCCCCCCAGGCCGCGGTTCCAGGCTGCGGATGAGCAGGCAGGCCTGGTTGATGTCGCCTTCGTCGACATTCAGTGTGCGGGCCAGGCCCGCGTAGTCGCAGCGTCCAAGGCGTTCCAGGGCCTCTTCAACGATGCGCAGTGCAAGATCACGCCATTCGGTGTTGGAGGGCAATGCCTGGAGCTGCAGCACCAGGCATTCGCGCAGATCACGTGCACCTATCCCCGGCGCACCCAAATGCTGGACCAGTTTGAGAGCCATTTCCCATTCGCCGTCGCTGGGCATTGGGTCCATTTGGCCGTACTCCAACAGTTCATCCATTGGAATGCGAAGGTATCCATCATCATCCAGCGCTTCGATGATGAGTTCAACCAGACACTGATCACGCTCGCTCAGTTGATAGCTGCACAGGTCGCGCCGCAGCGTGTCCTGCAGGGAGGTTTCGCTTCGGGCCCACTGTCCGATATCTGTGTCGGGCTGGTCATAATTGTTGTTGCGGGAAGTCGGGTAATCGCCGGAATACTCACCGGATGTTTCGGTGCTGGAATCGTATTCTGCCGTGATGACGCTGTCGTAACTGCTGCTGTCCTCAGAGGATGTCACCTCTTCAAGGTGATTGGATTCCAGCGAGATTTCGGGAGGGTTGTTGGCGGTGGCCGGCTCGACGGTCAAGCTGCCTTCTGCGTCGTGACCTTCCTCGTCTTCAAGAAATGGGTTATTGGCGATGGCATCAGCCACTTCTCGGCTGAAATCGAGTGTGGACATCTGCAGAAGTTTCACCGATTGCTGAAGCCGCGGGGTCAGGGTTGTTGTTTGCTTGACCCTCAATTCCTGTATGAGCTGAGTCACGTCGTCTCCTTTGAGCGGTTCGCGTTAATCACGATTACGGAGTGGAAGACGCAACGACCATGCCAAGTTGGTGTAACCCGGAAAATCAGGTTGTATCAGTATTCGTAAGGCCAGTGTTCACGCGGCCTGCGCGCGTCCCGTACTGCCGCAGACACTTCATCGAAGTGGCCTACGAGCGAGAAAAGCTCGCCGGTAGCCCCCGATGTGCGGGTAGTTCCGGTAGATGGCATGTAAGAACTGCACACGCCCAAAAGCCAGCTTTCATGCGGACCGGCATATTGCTTGCTGCCCCCGGAATATCACCGGCCAAGCAACAGGCGGAGCCGGAATTGGAGCAGATCATGAGACAGACAGACAGGGAAGAACAGCGCAATCAGGACCGCGGCATTGGTGCCGGCGAATCACAACTGAAAGACAGCCAGCGCGATGGTGAGCAGGATGTCCAGCACATGCCCCGGCACTGGCAGAGCCCTGGCTCACGTGGCCAGGAAAACGGTGGCTCACCTCCCCCCGATACTCGCGAGGTGGGCCGGGGAAATCAATATGGCGAGGCAGGCGAGATTGCCAGCGACCAGGTGCACGAAAGCCTGGCGGAGCATGGCCGGGAGCCTCCACCACAGCGCCGGAACAATGAGCAGCTGTCCAAGCGACCGGGAGAAGAGGCGGATGACATTCCTACACCGGACCGCTGAACCTAAGTGGGCGAATCAATGTTCGCCGGGTCAGCGGGGATGAGTTCGAGCAATCTCAGGCAGAGGATTCTTCGCTTTCCCGGCGCTCAAGTGGCGCGCTTCCTTCGTTCTTGAACTGGTCCAGCCGGTTCTGCAGCGCACGGGTGCTGATGCCCAGCGCCAGCGCGCTGCGTTTTTTATCGCCGCCGTAGTGGTCAAGTGTCGCCAGGATCAAAGAACGTTCGGCGGCCGCTACAGAGGTGCCGACCGGAATACGGAGCATGTCGGCCTGCCGCACCGGGACGGTGTCCCGGAAGAAGGGACGCATGGGCGGTATGTGAATTTCATCGCCTTCCGCCAGAATGAATGCCCGCGTGATCGTGTTCTTCAGCTCCCGTACGTTGCCTGGCCAGTTATACCGCTGCAGGTTGGTGATGGATTCTTCAGTGAGGGTTTTTTTCACCCCTTCCTGTTCTGCCAGCTCCTCGAGAAACTTGTTTGCAAGATAGGCAATGTCTGTTTTCCGCTCGCGCAGGGGTGGAACCTTGATGGGGAACACCGCCAGCCGATAGAGCAGATCGGACCGCATACGCCCGCCTTTCACGGTTTGTTCCAGATCACGATTGGTGGCCGCAATGATGCGCACATCGACCTTGACCAATTCCGTGCCCCCGACGCGGTGGAAGGTGCCCGTTTCTAATACCCGGAGCAATTGAATCTGAATAGACATGGGCATTTCTGTTACTTCATCGAGAAACAGTGTGCCCGTGTGTGCCCGTTCAAAACAGCCGAGACTCCGAGCTATGGCGCCGGTAAATGCGCCTTTTTCGTGACCGAAGAGTTCGCTTTCAGCCAGTGAGGGAGTAATGGCCCCGCAGTTGATGGCAATGAAGGGAGCGTCGGCGCGTTTGCTGCGGCTGTGTACCGTGCGCGCCACAACTTCTTTGCCGGTGCCGCTTTCGCCGACAATCAGCACACTTGCGTCTGTTGGTGCGGCTTTGACGATGGAACGTGCCAGTTCGAATGCGGCAGGGGATCTTCCGAGAAGTTTTGATGATGGAATCATGCTGCGAAGTCTAGTGTTCACAAAAATAGGAACAAGTCCCGGCTCGAGCCTCACTATAATGCCTGACAACTCGTAGTAGGGGGAACAGTTGTTGTCATTGTTCCCCGACGACCGTGCATCTGGTTTCAATTGAGACGCGTACTTACGCAGCGTTACGATAAAAACCCGTTAACATGGGTCAGGCAGTACCACTCCCCAGTGACTATTTCAAATTCGAGGCACCATGCCCCACTTATTGATCATTGAGGATGAGCCGCCCATTCGCGAGCTGATCGCGGAGATAGCAGTCGACGAAGGATACACCGTGGCGCAGGCCGGCGATGTCCGGCAGGCGCGCATCCAGGTGGAGCGACACAAGCCCGATGTTGTGTTGCTCGACATGCATTTGCCGGATGGCGACGGCATTGAGCTCTGGAAGCGTTTGGGCCTTACTGAATGCCAGGTGGTGTTCATTACCGGCCAGTCCACTGTTGAGAGCGCCATTGAGGCACTGCGAGTCGGGGCGGTTGATTACCTCACCAAACCTATAGGGCTGCGTCGCCTGCGCGGCATTCTGGGCGAACTAAAAAACCTCGCCCCAGCGGTTGCGCGTCCGCGCGAGTCGGGGGAAGCACACCAGTCGCCTTTCGCCCGCATCGTGGGCAAATCGCCCGCCATCGAACTGTTGTGTGCGCACATCGAAAAAGTGGCTCCGACCCAG
>JAJUFI010000187.1 GCA_029263795.1 Alcaligenaceae bacterium | reverse complement strand
GCTTCAGAGCCTTTCCTGTTGGATGCGCTCCACACCCTGCGGCGTGATGCGATAGCGTTCCACCGGCATATCAGGGCTCATCAGGGGCTTTTTTTTTCAGCCCCCTCCATTTTCTCTGGAGGTACTGGAACACCGACGGCTTCTGCGGGGGTGGCAGCGCTCGCCGCTTCCTTGCGCGCGTCACGTTCAGCCTTCGCCTTGGCCACCAGCTCCGGGTTATTGCGCTGAACCGGCCGCCCTTCGAGGAAGTTGATGGCCTGTTGCAGTTGATAATCTTCATTGCCGCCGAATTCGAACATGCGGCTCAGATCAACGGTTTCTTCCTCCTGCTCTGCCAAGGTGGATTCGTCGACATTGCCATTGACCAGGTGGCGCTGGAGATCGGCTTCACGCGGCAGGCGGAACAGGTTGCCCTGGGCGGTGTCGTCCACCGTAATGTCGGGGGTAACGCCCGTCACCTGGATAGACTTGCCGCTGGGTGTGTAATAGCGGGCCGTGGTGAGCTTGATGCCGGTTTCTTCACCCAGGGGCAGCACGCTCTGCACCGAACCCTTGCCGAAAGTACGGTTGCCCATAACCGTGGCGCGGCCATGGTCCTGCAGGGCACCCGCAACAATTTCGGAAGCCGAGGCGGAACCCACATTCACCAGCACCACCATGGGAACCGTCTTGGCCCAGTCCACCACACCTGCGATGTAGTCTTCGGAATCATTGCCAAAATTGTTGCGTAGATAGTCGGAAGGCTTGGCGAAATACTCGCGGTTTGCCGAGGGAATGCGCCCCTTGGTGGACACAACCAGCACATTGGGCGGCAGGAAGGCCGAAGACACGGCAATGGCACTGTCGAGCAGGCCGCCTGGATCGTTGCGCAGGTCGAGAATCAGGGCTTTAGGTGGCTTCTTGGCGCCAAGGTCGCGCAAGTGGCGCACGAGATCTGGTGCCGTGCGTTCCTGGAATTGCGCGATTCGCAGGTAGGCAATGTCATTGTCCAGCATCTTGCTGCGCACACTGCGCACCTTGATGATGTCACGGACAATGTGCACTTCCAGAGGCTTGTCACGGCCCGGCCGCTTGATGGTCAACACAATGCTGGTGTTCGGCTCACCACGCATCAGCTTGATGGCCTCATTCAGAGTCATGCCCTTGGTGGGCTTGCCATCGATATGGGTGATGATGTCGCCCGCCAGAATGCCGGCCCGGAAGGCTGGCGTGTCTTCTATGGGGGAAATCACCTTGGGCTGGCCGTCTTCACTGCCAATCTCTATACCCAGGCCACCGAAGCCACCCTGGGTGATGGCTTCCATTTCCTTGAAGGCGTCGGAATCCAGATAGGACGAGTGCGGGTCAAGGTCGTCAAACATGCCCTTGATGGCATCGTTGATCAGCTTTTCGTCACTCACCGGCTCAACATAACTGGCCTTGATTGCAGCGAACACATTGGCGAATTGCTGCAGCTCCTTCAGCGGCAAAGGTTCGCCGCGTTGCGCGACAGCAGAAATGCCAACGCTCAGAAGGATTCCGCCGATCGCACCGACCAGCACCAGACCAAAACTACGTACCCTGCGAGTACCCATGCACTTACCCGATTTATAGTGAATTCGGTTGCGTCACACCATGACGCCTACAGGCAGATAGTAACGAAACTGCCGTGTCATTGTCCCCCCAACCACAAGAGAGGGTTAACCGGCTTGCCCTCGTGGCGGATCTCAAAGTATAGACCGGGCTCCACTTGGCCGCCGGTGGCACCCACCGTGGCAATTACCTCTCCTGCCCTCACGGTGTCCCCCACCTGCTTGAGCAGGCTCTGGTTGTAGGCGTACACACTCAAAAATTTCTCACCGTGGTCGACAATCAGCAGATTGCCGAAGCCAGCCAGCCAACCTGCGTAGACAACCCGCCCCGGTGCAACTACAGCCACCCGGGTTCCTTCCGTAGCCCTCAGCACAATGCCGCGCCATGTGCCACCCTCGGGCCGCTCCATGCCGAAGCGGCCCTGAATTTCCCCGCGCACCGGCCATGGAAGAGGCCGCGGCAGGCCCTTCAGTTCCGGCGGCAGGGCAATGGACTGCAGGCGCTTCAGATCTGCCTGGCGGGCCTGCTCGGCGCGTCGCGCCTCTTCCGCCCTGCGGGCTTCCGCGGCACGGCGGCGTTCTTCCGACAATTGCTCCTGTTCGGCCCGGCGCTGCTCTTCGGCCTTCCTGCGCTCTTCGGCCAGGCGGCGTTCTTCCGCCTTGCGCCGTTCCTCCGCCAGACGGCGGGCCTCTTCCGCGCGCTTCCTGGCTGCCTCCCTTTCTTCGGCAATGGCAACGTCCAATTGTTCCACCAGCTTGCCCAGCCGCTCTTCATTGCGGGCAAGGCTCCGTGCTTCCCCGCGCTGCTGCTTCAGTTCGTTTTCTATGCGCTCCAGCACAGCCAGGCGTTCAGCCTGCCTGGCCTGCAATTCCTCGCGCCGCTGGGTAGTTTCCGCAGCAAGCTTCTTAAGGTCAGCTTCATGGCGGCGCGCTTCGTCCTGCAGCCGGGTGAGTTCATCCAGCGTAGAGCGCACTGACCGCAAGGCCTCTGCCTGGGCGCGCGCTACGTATTCAAGGTAACCTAACTCGCGGGCAATATCCTGCGGGTCATCCCCGGAAAGCAGTGCCGCCCAGGGCGACAACCCACCGGCGTACTGCGCACGAAGCTGATCGGCCAGATGTTGCTGGCGTTTGCCAAGTTCCTTCTTCTGCTGGCCAATGCGCTGCTGCACGTCTTGCAGATCTGCCTTGGCCTGACGGCTTTCCGCCGCCAGTTCTTCCAGGCGCCGGTCCAGTTCCGAAATGGCGGTTTCGGACTCCTTCAGCACCACAGTAACATCGCGGCGCGAGGCCTCGGAAGACTGGATCTGCTTTTCCAGCTTCGCAATGCGCTCGCGCAGCGCTTCGCGGTCGCGCCGCGCCTCCGCCTGCTGTTGCTGCAGCTTGCTTTCAGCCGCCCACGATGGAGCGGGCGCCAAACACAGCGCCAGAAGAAGAAACGCGGCGGCCCGCATTGCCTCAGGCCTGCTTGGCCTTGCCCTGCGCGGCAACTGCCGCCATGGCCGCTTCGATTTCAGCGGCATCACCCAGGTAGTAATGGCGGATCGGGCGCAGTTGGTCGTCAAGTTCGTAGACCAATGGCTGGCCGGTGGGGATGTTCAGATGCACGATATCGTCGTCAGAGACGTTGTCCAGGTGCTTGATGAGCGCCCGCAGACTGTTGCCGTGCGCGGAAATCAGCACACGGCGGCCGGAACGGATGGCCGGCGCAATGGTCTCATTCCAGAAAGGCAGCACACGTGCAACGGTATCCTTCAGACACTCGGTGGACGGCAGCAGGGCGGGGTCGACCTTGGCATAGCGGCGATCAAAACGCGGGTGTCGCTCATCGTTCAGGTCGAGAGGGTCGGGAGCAATGGCATAGGCACGGCGCCAGATCAAAACCTGCTCATCGCCGAACTTGGCAGCGGTTTCCGCCTTGTTCAGCCCCTGCAGGGCGCCATAATGGCGCTCGTTCAACCGCCAGCTCAGGCCGATGGGCGTGTGCATGGCGTCCATGGCGTCCAGAGCGATCCAGAGAGTGCGGATGGCGCGCTTCAGCACTGAGCAGAAGGCAAGGTCGAACTCATAGCCCTTTTCCTTCAGCAATTCGCCCGCCTTGCGCGCCTGTTCGCGCCCGGTCTCGGTCAGGTCGACATCCGTCCAGCCGGTGAAACGGTTTTCAAGGTTCCATTGGCTCTCGCCGTGGCGCATCAAGACGATCTTGTACATGGTAAAAGTCACCTGGGAGTTGATAATCTGCGTCCATTTTATAATCGACAGATTCTGCCCATCACTGCAGCGTATTTCCGGAACGAATCGTGGACTTTTTTTCTGATCAGACCAACCTACTTCTCATCATTGTTGCCATCACTGCGGCGGTCGCACTGGCCATGCCCAGCTTTCTGCAGCGTGGTGCGCGGCAGATTGGTGTGAACGACGCCATCAAGCTCACCAACAACAGCGAAGGCATCTTCCTGGACGTGCGCAGCGCCGAACATTTCAAGGCCGGGCACATTCCGCAATCCCGCAATGTACCGGCGGCCGACGTCGCCAACAAGCTGGGCGGTCTTCCCAAAGACAAGCCCATCATCGTGGTCTGCGAACGCGGCCGCACATCCGTGGGCGTGGTCAACACGTTCAAGAGCAACGGCTTCCAGGACGTCTACACCCTCCAAGGTGGCCTGGCAGCCTGGGTCGAAGCCGGCATGCCGCTGGCCAAGAAGCACTGAGCAAGGAACACCATGGCAAAAGTTCTGATGTACACCACCGCCGTCTGCCCGTACTGTGTGCGCGCAGAAATGCTGCTGAAGCAGCGCGGCGTGAGCGAAATCGAGAAAATC